>CAVGTF010000054.1:0-14419 GCA_963632245.1 Anaerovoracaceae bacterium | reverse complement strand
CTCCCCACCGGACCCCCTCATGAAACAAATCCTCATCAACTCCGAAGAGCTCCAGGTGCGTGTCGCCGTCGTGGAAGACGGCACCCTCCAGGACTTCTTCATGGAACGCACCAACAAGGACCGCATCGTCGGCTCCATCTACAAGGGCAAGATCAAAAACCTGGAGCCCTCCCTCCAGGCCGCATTCGTCGATATCGGCGTAGGCAAGAACGCCTTCCTGCACTATTGGGACATGCTCCCCGCCACTCTGGAAAAGCTGGAGGGCGACGGCGAGGACGACGACGAGCCCCCCGCCAAGAATACCCACGAGCCCGAACACCTCTGCGCCGAATGCGCGGATGACGAAGGCGATGCCCCCACGGAATCCGCCGAGAGTGGGGACGCCTCCGAGGCGAAGACCGCCGAGGAGTCCACACCCGTCCTCCCCCAGCCCCCGCAGAGCAAGAAGGAGCACGCGAGCCTCGCCAAGGGCCTGGTGCCCCTGGAGAAGAGCCAGCCCAAGGGCCTCATCCCCCTCTCCAAGCCCAAAACCGAACACCCCGAGGCCCCCAAGGCCGAGGAGACCACTCCTGCCGCCGAATCCGCAACTCCCGAGGCCCCCGAGGCCCCCGAGGCTGAGGAGACCACTCCTGCCCCCGAATCCGCAGTCCCCGAGGCCCCCAAGGCCGAAGACGCCCCCGTGGTGGAGCACTTCGATGTGGACGAAAATCCCCGGCCCATTCCCGAGGAGCAGTCCGGCCGCGGCCGTGACCAGAATTTCCGTCGTCCGCAGGGCCAGAACAACAATGGCGGCAATGGCCAGCGTGGCGGCAATGGCAACCAACTCCCCCGCAGCGAGCGCAACAACGGCGACGAGAATGGCGAGCATCGCCGCCGTCGCCGTCGTCGTGGCCGTGGTGGCAATGGTGGTCAGCAGCCCCAGAATAGCGGTGCGAAGGGTGCCCGCAAGCCGGGCGTCTTCCGCCGGATTCTAGAGGCGCTCTTCCCGGGCCTGAAGCGCAATCGTCTGGAGGGCGTCAAGGCGCAGCAGGGCGGTCAGCAGCAGCCGGGCCAGGGCGGCCGTGTTGCGGGCAAGGGTGGTGCCCAGGGCGGCCTCACTGCCAACTCCGGCAAGAACGAATTGCTCCCGCTGACTCCCAACGGCAAGACCCCGGGCGTGAAGGGCCAGCAGCAGCCGGGCGCGCAGCCCCAGGGCAAGCTGGAGAAGCTCCCGAAGCCCGAGAAGGAGAAGGAGAAGGATCAGCATCCCAAGAAGCAGGAGAAGAAGGGCTACACCGTCGAGGATATCCCGAACCTGTTCCATGTGGACCAGGAGATCCTGGTGCAGGTCACCAAGGGCCCCATCGGCACCAAGGGCGCCCGCGTCACCACCAACCTCTCCATCCCCGGGCGCTATCTGGTGCTGCTCCCCAACTGCCCCCACGTGGGCATCTCCCGCCGCGTGGAGGACCGTGAGGAGCGCAGCCGCCTCAAGCAGATGGTCCGCTCCATCCTGCCCCCCAACACCGGCGTCATCTGCCGCACCGAGGGCGTGGGCCTGAAGAAAGAGCACTTCCAGCGCGATCTCCAGATGCTCATGGATGCCTGGCACAAGGCCGAGGACACCGCCGCCAAGCGCCGCGCGCCCGTCTGCGTCTACCAGGAACCCGCCCTGGTGGAACGCACCCTCCGCGATAACCTGACACAGGACATCGACGAGATCGTCTGCGATACCCGCGAGGCCTACGAGCTCGCCCAGGAGATGCTGAAGCGCTTCGACCGCCAGGACTCCATCCAGGTCAAGCTCTACTCCAACCCCACGCCCATCTTCATCAAATACGGCATCAGCCAGCAGATCGAGGGCATCTCCAACCGGAAGGTGCCCCTGCCCAGCGGCGGATACCTCTGCATCGACGAAACCGAGGCCCTCATCGCCATCGATGTCAATACCGGAAAGAACCGCTCCGGAAAGGACCAGCCCGAGACCATCCTGGCCACCAACATGGAGGCCGTCAAGGAGATCGCCCGACAGCTCCGACTGCGAAACATCGGCGGACTGGTGGTGCTGGACCTCATCGACATGCGCTCCCGAAAGGACCAGATGGCGGTCTACCGCGCCTTCAAGCAATACACCGCCGAGGACCACGCACGCATCAAGATCTACCCCATCAGCGGATTGGGACTGCTGGAGATGAGCCGCCAGCGCGAAAGCGAGTCCCTGGAGAGCACCATCTACGAGGACTGCCCCTACTGCCGCGGACGCGGTCTCATCAAGACCGCCACCAGCGTCTCCGTGGAAATCCAGCGCCGCCTCAACGAGTTGCTGGCCCGCAAGAAGGACGTCCAGCACTTCGTCATCACCGTCCATCCCAAGATCCTGGAGCGGTTGCGCACTGTGGACCACAAGGTGATGAACGCCATGGCTGCCGAATACAACCGCCAGCTCACCTTCAACGCCTCCCCCGAACTCCACATCGAGGCCTTCCATATCGCCGACAAGGATACCGGAAAGGTCTTCTAGCCCCCGCGCACCGTGGAAATCCGCGTCGAAAACCTCTTCAAGCGCTACGGCGACTCCACCGCCCTGGACGGCGTCTCCCTCACCATCCAGGACGGGGAGCTCTTCTTCCTGCTGGGGCCCTCCGGCTGCGGAAAAACCACCCTGCTGCGCATCATCGGAGGCTTTGAGACGCCGACCGCCGGCGAGGTCTTCCTGGGCGGAAAGAGCGCAGGCACCACGCCGCCCGACCAGCGGGATACCGCGATGGTCTTCCAGGGATACGCCCTCTGGCCACACCTGACTGTCCGCGAAAATGTCTCCTTCGGCCTGGAAATGCGCGGAATTCCCCGCGACGAGCGGGAGCGCCGCGTGAACCAGGTCATGGTGGAGCTCCAGATCCAGGATCTGGCGGATCGGAAGCCCAACCAGATCTCCGGCGGACAGCAGCAGCGCGTGGCGCTGGCGCGGACGCTGGTGGTCCATCCCGGCGGCCTCCTCCTGGATGAGCCCCTGGCGAACCTGGATGCAAAGCTCCGCCGGGAGACCCGCCGGGAGATCCGCCGCGTCTGCAAAGAGAACCGCCTCACCGGCATCTACGTGACCCACGACCGCTCCGAGGCACTCTCCATGGCCGACCGCATCGCCGTCCTGCGAGACGGAAAGGTGGAGCAGGTCGGAACTCCCTGGGAGATCTACCGGCGTCCCCGCACGCCCTTCGTGGCCGGATTCATCGGCGAGACCAATCTTCGGGACGCCACACTCCTGCGTCGCGAGGGCGCAGATGCATTCCTGGAGAGCCCGCTGGGGCTCCTGCGTTCGCGCGCATGTCCCGAGGAGCTCTCCCCCGGCGACCGCGTGGTCCTCTCCCTGCGCCCGGAAACCCTCCGCGTTTTGACTGGCAACGAGGGCGCCCTTTCGGATGCCAATGTGTTTTCCGGGGTCGTGCGTTCCCGGGAGTATCTGGGCGAAATGGCCCAGTGTGAAATCGAGGATTCCACCGGCGGAATCCTCTGCGTTGACCAGCTGAATCCCCCCGACGCCTTCGGGGAGGGGCGCGGAGTCTCCCTCGCCATCGCCCCGGAGGACGTGGTCTGCATGAGACCGTGAACGAGAATTCCTCCACCATCTTCCGCTCGCAGGATGTCCCCCGAGATCCGGGAGTCTATGTCTTCCGGAATCGAGCGGGAGAGGTCATCTATGTCGGCAAGGCCCGGAATCTGCGCAACCGGATGCGCTCCTATTTCATGCCCTCCACCTATCTCAAGGAGGAGCCCCGGCGCCGCGCCCTGATACACTCCATCGCCTCCTACGAGACCTTCACCGTCGCCACAGAAGCCGAGGCGCTTCTGCTGGAAGCACAGTTCATCAAGCAGTACTCCCCGCGCTATAACGTGGATCTGCGCGACGACAAGCGATACCTCCTGGTGGCCGTGGATCCCGCCGAGACCTATCCGCACTTCACCTTCCAGAGACTCCGCAAAGACGGCGACTGTCTCTACTTCGGCCCCTTCCCCCACGCATATGCCCTCCGGGAAACCATCCGTTTCCTGGAACAACGATACGGCTTGCGATCCTGCGATTGCGCCGAGCCCGGCGAGGAAGAACACCGCCACTGCCTCCAGGATGTCCTAAGGCAATGCACCTGCCCCTGCCTGAAGAGCATCTCTCCGGAGGACTACCGCGCGCGCCTGGAGCAGGCGCTGTCAGTCCTGCGAGGCGAAGAGCCCGCGCGGGAGGTCCTGAAGGAGCTTGATGCGCGCATGCGCGAGGCCTCCGAAAAATGCGAATACGAAGAGGCGGCGAAGTGGCGCGACATGATGGGTCACATCCACACTGTCCTGGAGCCCACCCGGCGCTTTCTCAACCAGACCATCGCGCGCCGCACGGCGCCGGAGGTCAATACCGCCGGCATGGAGGCACTCCAAGAGGCGTTGCATCTGCCCGGACTCCCCCGGCACCTGGAGTGCTTCGACATGTCGAATATCTCCGGCACTCTGGCCGTGGGATCCATGGTCCTCTTCCGAGACGGACACCCCTCCACCAGCGAATACCGCAGATACCGCATCCGCACCCCCGAAGCCGCGGACGACACCGCCTTCATGGAGGAGGTCCTCACCCGCAGATACCGCCGACTCCTGGACGAAGGACAGCCCCTGCCCGATCTGGTGGTCCTGGACGGCGGCGCGCCGCAGGTCTCCACGGGCATCCGCGTCTGGGAACGCCTGGGTCTGAAGGTGCCCTTCATCGGCTTGGCAAAGCAATACGAGCTGGTGGTCATTCCCCACGAGGCCGCACCCCTGGCACTCCCACGGGAAAATCCCGGATTGCGGCTGCTGCAGGCAATCCGCGACGAGGCGCACCGCTGGGCAAATGGCTACAACCGGGAACTCCGCGTAGCACGCATCAAGGACTCCGTGCTGGACCAGGTGCCCGGCGTGGGCCCCAAGCGCCGGCAGGAACTCCTGGAGAAGTGCGGCTCCGTCCGCAGAATCCTCCGAATGACGCCCGCACAACTGGCACGCGCAGTCCCCGGACTGGGCCCCGTGCTGGCAAAGAAAATCCTGGAAGTCCTTCAACAACACGCCACCCCGCCTACCCCAGGAACCGCACGGTAAACAAATCCACAGTTTTGGGGGAGGCAATCGAAAGACCGGGGACTGCCGCCCCCAATACGGCACGATGTGCCGTAAGTACTTAGCCATTAGCGGCTAGTGATTCGTTTACAAGGTGCCGCAGGCGCTTTTTTTGCGCGCCAATTTAGGCGCGCTTGATGCAATCGCCGGAGTTTCCCGGCGATGGGTTTCGCCTGAGCAAAACCCTGGCCTAACTTCCTCCTTCCTCCTTCCTCCTTTTTTGCCTTTCATGAACGCGACCGAATCCAAGCAAGTCCTCCTCTACGACTGCACTCTCCGAGATGGCGCGCAGGGTCCTGGAATCCACTTCTCCCTCCAGGACAAGCTGCGACTGGTCCGCGCCCTAGACGACTTCGGCATGGACTACATCGAGGCGGGCTGGCCGGGCTCCAATCCCAAGGACACCGCACTCTTCCAGGAGCTTTCCTCGACACCGCTGTCACACGCGACACTGGTCGCCTTCGGCTCCACCCACCGCGTGGGAATCTCTCCCGCGGAGGATGTCTCTTTGGCGGCGTTGGCGTCGTGCTGTGCGCCGGTGATTGCCATTGTGGGAAAGGGCTCCGCGCGTCAAGCCCAGGAGGTCCTGGGGATCTCTCCCGAGGAGAATCTCTCACTGGTCCGGGAATCCGTGGAATTTCTGCGAAAATCCGGCAAGCGTGTCTTTTTGGATGCGGAGCACTTCTTTGATGGCTATGCGGAGGATTCCGCCTATGCGACGAGTGTGCTGCTGACTGCCTGGAAGGCGGGCGCGGAGTGCCTGGTCCTCTGCGACACCAATGGCGGCACCCTGCCCTACGATGTAGCACGAACGGTCCGCGAATTGCGCGAGGCCCTCCCTGCCGAAGCCCTGCTGGCGATCCACTGCCACAACGACGCCGATTGCGCGGTGGCCGCGTCATTGTCGGCATTGCGCAGTGGCTGCGGCATGGTGCAGGGCGCGGTCAATGGCTTTGGCGAGCGTTGTGGCAATGCGAATCTGTGCTCGATCATCCCGGCACTGGCCTTCAAGATGCCGGGCTATTGCCTGAACGAAGGCGTGAAGGTCTCCACCCTCACGCCCCTCTCCCGACTCTTCTACGAAGTCACCCTGGTCCGCGAACTCCCCCAGCAACCCTATGTGGGCGCCGGTGCCTTCGCCCACAAGGCGGGACTCCATGTGGCGGCGGTGGCAAAATCCCCCCGGAATTTCGAGCAGATTCCCCCGGAGGCGGTAGGCAACCACCGACGGGTCCTGCTCTCGGAGCTCTCTGGTTCCCGGAGCGTCCAGATGAAGGCCCATGAGGTAGGCGTGGAGCTCACTCCCCAGAACAGCCGGGAAGTCCTGCGGCTGCTGAAGGACCGCGAAGCGGAGGGCTACGCCTACGAGGCCGCCGATGCCTCCTTCCAGCTCCTGCTGCGACGGCACCTCACCGAACAGCAGCCGCCCTTCGAACTGGATGGCTTCCGGGTCATCATCGAAAAGCGCGGCCCGCAGGAGAAGTGCCTCTCTGCCGCCACCCTGAAGGTCCGCGTCAACGGCCGCGAATCCGAGATCACCGCCGCCGAAGGCGAGGGCCCTGTGGACGCCCTGGACAAGTGCCTCCGAAAGGCGCTGCTCACCTTCTTCCCCGCCGTCAGCGGAATGCGCCTGCGGGACTTCAAGGTCCGCATCATCGATGGCGCCGCCGGCACCGCCGCACACACACGAGTCCTCATCGACTCCACCGATGGACAGAAGGAGTGGAGCACCGTGGGACTCTCCGAAAACATCATCGAGGCCGCCTGGCAGGCCCTCCAGGACTCCGTGGAGTTCTTCCTCACACCTAAAAACGCGCCCGCCATCGAGCCCCCACAGGACGATCACTCCGACAAAGATGGGACACGCTAATTTCCATACCCATACCTACCACTGCCGACACGCCACCGGCACCCCCTCGGACTACGCCCGCGAGGCCCTGAAGCAGGGGATCTCCGTGCTGGGATTCTCCGACCACACCCCCTGGCCCGACAATATCTGGGGCGATGTCAATATCCGCATGCCCCTGGAAGAGCTGGATACCTACTTCGACGAAATCCGGCAGGCACAAAAGGAGTTCCCACAGCTCACCATCCACCGCGGACTGGAATGCGAATACCGTCCCGATCTGGGAAACTTCGCCAAGGATGTCTTCCTGGACACCCCCGGACACTGCGAATACCTGATTCTGGGAGTCCACGACTTCTTGAATGCACAAGGCGAATGGCTCTCTCCCTGGCGCTCCAAGGACAGCAAGACATATCTGGATTTCGCGCGCTTCACCGTGAAGGCCCTGGAGACCGGCCTCTACCGCTTTCTGGCGCATCCGGATCTCTTCCTGGTGGGACAAGGTCCCTGGAATGCCGACGCCGAGGAGGCCTCCCGGATCATCATCCAGGCCGCCGTGGACACCAATACCCCGCTGGAATTCAATGCCCTTGGCGTGCGCAAAAGGATCCGCCCCGATGAAGCTGGCATCCTGCGCAGACCCTATACCTCCACACGCTTCTGGGAAATCGCCGCGCAGTATCCCGTCCGGGGAATCGTCTCCTCCGATGCCCATCGTCCCGAGGATGTCTGGGGCAACGGCGACCAGCTGGTCGGCATGGCGAACTACTTCGGCATCCCCCTCGTCACGCCCGAGGAACTCCTGCCGACTCCCAATACCCCCTAGCCCGCCATGCTCCGCCGCCTGCGACTGGAACATTTTCGAAACTACCAGCGGCTAGATCTGACGCTTGCGCCGGGGGTGAACGCCTTCATTGGCGCCAACGGACAGGGAAAGACCAACCTCCTGGAGGCGGTGTACTTCCTCTCCCTCCTGCGCTCCTTCCGCACCACCAAAAACAACCTCCTCTGCCTGGACGGCACCGGCGGATTCCTCCTCTACGGCGAGGCCGATACCGCCTCCGGAGACACCGTGCGACTAGGCGTGCGACAGGGTGCAGAGCGCTCTCTGATGGTCGATGGCGTGCCCGTCCGAAAATCCAGCGACTTCATCTCCCGATTCTACTGCGCGCCCTTCCTCCCCGAGGACCTCTCGCTGGTCAAGGGAATGCCGAGCCTCCGGCGACGCTTCCTGGATATCGCGCTGTGCCAGCTGGAACCCACCTACCTGCGCATCTGCCAGCAATTCCACGAGGCCCTCAAGAGCCGGAATGTGATGCTACGCACGCCCGACCGCTATCCCCGGGAGGTCATCACCGCCTTCGATCCCCTCCTGGTGGAAACCGGCGCGAAGATGGAATTCCAGCGTCGCGCGCTAGGCGAAGAGTTGAACCAGGCCCTCCGGGAATGCTCCGCCGAATTCTTTCCCGACGGACGCATCCTGGCGTGCTCCTACCTCTCCGGCGTCGGACGCCTCATGGAGAAGCCCCCCGAAGCCGTCGAGGAAATCCAAGAGCTCTACACAAAAGCCCTCCAAGACGCCTTCGAACGGGACATGCGGGAGGGCTGCACCCGGCATGGCCCCCAGCGCAGCGATCTGGCGTGCCTCCTCCAAACCCGAAACCTCACCTCCTTCGGCTCCGAAGGCGAATGCCGCACCGCCGCACTGGCACTCCGACTCGCCATGATGGAGCTCCTCCGCAAAAAACACGGCGGCGAAAGCCTCACCATCCTGGTGGACGATGTCCTCGGAGAACTGGATGCCACACGCCGAAAGGCATTCCTCCAACGCATCGCCAGTGCCGGACAGGTCCTCTTCGCCGGAACCGCACTCCCACCAGAATTTCCCCGGGAAAAAGTGACGCTCTTCCACGTGGATCGCGGCGAGGTCCACCCCGACTGACAGACACCACACGCCACACGGCGCTGTCATATTCTGTCAGACCACTACCCCCTCGCGGGGGCTATATTAGCGCGCGTACCAAATTCCCTGCGCAATTGACTTTCATGGAAAAAAGCAAGACCCCATACTACCTCGGAATCGACATCGGTTCCACCACCTTCAAGGCAGTGCTGCTTGACGAGGACGCGAATGTCGTCCGCTCCACCTACCAGCGCACCCGCCCCGTGGAGACGGGCACCATCGCGTGCACCGGAAAATGCAACGCCTGCGGCCGTTGCAACATGGGCGCCCTTCGCAAGATGGCGGAGGAATTCCTGGCGCCGGAGGGCCTCTCCCTGGAGCAGATCACCTGCACCGTGGTCACCGGCAGCCAGATCGTAGAGGACACCAAGCGCTTCATCCCCTTCGACTTCCAGGTCAGCGAGGTCTCCGCACATGTGGCCGGCGCCCAGCACCTCAATCCGAAGGTGGATGCCATCATCGACTGCGGCGGTCAGGACAGCAAGTGCATGATCTACAACGAAAAGATGGGCATGTGGGTCTCCCTCATGTCCGGCGTCTGCGCCGCCGGCACCGGAAGCTACCTGGACAGCGTGGCCTCCCGACTGGGACTCCCCGTGGAGGAGATCGCCGACCGCGTGAACTACGACTCCACCGCCGAATTCAGCTCCGTGTGCGCCGTCCTCTCCGCCACCTCCGTCAATAAATTCAAGAACCGGATCCCCCTGGGAGACCTGCTGGCCGGTGCCTGCCGCGCACAGGCGCGCTCCATCCTCAATGGCGTGGGACAGCTCCTGCTCCACCACCCCGGAAAGGTGATCCAGTTCCAGGGCGGCGTGGCATCCAACCACGCGGTGGCGCGCTTCATGGAGGAGATCACCGGCTCCACAATCTACGTGCCGAAGTATCACGAGGTCATGGGCGCCCTGGGCGCCGCCATCCTGGCACGCCAATTCAAGTCCCTCCAGGGACGGCTCATGCGCGAAAAATACGTCTACGAGCCCACCCCACAGGCCTCCGCCGCCATGCGCGTGCAGTGCACCCGCCGGGACTTCCTCTCCCGCGACAAGAGCAAGCCCTTAGTCTGGCGGAATCTCTTCTTCCCCACCGAAATCCTCCACGCGCTGGGGGCCCGCATCAAAACCCTGGAGACCTACGCCGCGCTCTTTGGACGCAGCGTGAAGCATGTGAAGGCCGCCTTGGATGCCGCAGCCCGCAAGGGCTTCGACCAGCAGACCTGCTCCTTCCTCCGAATCCTGGAGGGCATGAAGCATGAGCCGCCCGTCTTCGCCGTCTCCACCAGCCAGCCCTGCCAGCAGGGCGAACGGATCTTCGCCGACCTGGCCGAGGAATACCACTTCGAGGAGAACTTCTACTCCCTCCAGACCCCTGTCACCGGAAAAGATGACACCCTGGCCGTGGAACAGATCGCCGAGGGACTGGACGAGGCCATCCACCGCATGGAGAAGGCCATGGGCCGCAAGATGGATCCCGCGCGGCTCCAGGAGTGCTGCCAGCTCTCCAATGAGGCCGCCGACTACAGCCGCAAGAGCAACGAGCTGCGCTGGACCTCACCGCCCCTCATCCGCGGCGCACAGGCGATCTACAACTCCGTCATCTTCAGCCAGCTCTGGGGAACGAAGGAGCTCGTTGACATCCAGAAGTGCTACTACGAGGAGCTCCTCAAGAAGAAGGAGTGGGCTGAAAAGCGCTACTCCATTGACGACACCCACCGCCTCCTCTGGCTCCACCTGCCGCCCTTCTACAACTCCGACTACCTGAATCTGCTGGAAGACACCTGCAACGCGCCCATCGTCTTCGAGGAGACCAATTTCGTGGGCTGGAAGCCCCTGGATCTCGCCGATCCCATCCGCTCCCTGGCCCGCAAGATGCTCGCCTCCGGATTCCTCAATCCCAGGCAGCGCGTGGAATACGTCACCAAGATCGCAAAGATCGCGAAATTCACCGGCTGCGTCCTCTATACCCACGGCTTCGGACGCTGCAGCATGGCCGACCGCCCCTTCACCAAATGGCTCCGCGAGGGCCTGGAGAAGATCGGCCTGCCACTCCTCACTCTGGAAGGCGACTGCATGGACGCCTCCATCGACCCCTGCTCCACCAGCACAAAGATCGTCTCGTTCGTGGAGGCACTCAATCTGAAGAAGTTCGGGAATCTCTTCGGGAGAGTCCGCCCCGAACTCCCGCCCGCATAACGCGAATATCGAAACAATCCCCAAACGCAAAAAGGCCCCGCGCTTCTCCGAGAAATCCTCAGGGAAAACACGGGGCCCTTTCTTTTGCCTAGACGGCTCTTCAGTAGTGGTATCTCTTCTGCTTGATGACCAGGAAGAAGAGCGCAAAGACCACCGCCATAACCTCGGCGGTCACGAAAGAGAGCCAGATTCCCCGAAGACCCAACAGCGCCGGAAGCACCAAGATGGCGGCCGCCTCGCAGACGAGAGTCCTCAGGAAAGAGATGATGGCGGAGGTCACGCCGTCGTTGAGGGCGGTGAAGAATCCGGAGAAGAAGATTGCGAATCCCGTGAATAGGAAAGCCAAAGCGAAGACGCGGAAGCCGGAGACCGTCATGGCGAGGAGCTCCGCATCGTAGTTCACGAAGATCATTGCCAGGGGCTTCGCCAATAGCTCGGCGGAGAACATCATGGCAAAGCCGAAGCTCCCGATCAGGCGAATGCTCTTGCGCAGAAGCCCCCGGAGCTCGTCGTGATTCTGGGCGCCGTCATGATACCCCACCACCGGCGCCACGCCCACGGTATATCCCACGAAGATCGCACAGAAGATCATGCTGACGTACATCATGACGCCGTAGGCCGCCAGGCCATCCTCGCCGGCGTGTTTCATGAGCTGAAGGTTATAGAGCATTCCCACTAGGCTCATGGAGATATTCGTCATGAACTCCGAGGAGCCATTGGTGCACGCCTTGAAGATGGCGCCGCCATCGAAATGCGCCCGTCCAATGCGAAGGATGCTCCCGTTGTTCCGACGGGCAAAATAGAGAATCGGCGTCAGTCCGCCCACCAGCTGGCTCAATGCCGTGGCAATCGCCGCACCCGCCAGCTTGTACTCCTGCGGCAAAAGAATCACCAACACCGCATCCAACACGATGTTGGTCAAACCCGAGGCAATCGTCACCCAGAGACCCAGCTGCGGACGCTCCGCCGTCACATAGAAGGACTGGAAGAGGAACTGCACGACATTGAAGGGCAGCGCCAACAGGATGATCCGCGCATACAGCACCGCATCCCGCAGCAACTCGCCCTCCGCCCCCAGACGCATGGCCAAGGGCCGCACAAAGGCAATCCCCAATGCCGAAAAAAACACGCCCAGAATCACCGTGGTGTACACGAAGAGCGAAAAATACCGGTTCGCACGCTCTTTGTCGCCCTCGCCGAAGGTCTTCGCCACAATGGCCGAGCCACCCGTGCCCATCATGAAGCCCACCGTGGACAGGATCATCAAAAATGGCATGATCAGGTTGATCGCCGCAAAGGGCGTCTTCCCCGCAAAGTTCGAAACGAAGTAGCCGTCCACAATGCTATACACCGACGTGAACAGCATCATCCCCATGGCCGGCAACGTGAACCGCAATAGCCGCCAATAGTTGAAATGGTCCGATAGCTGAATACTGCTCTTCATGACTCCATCACCCCAAATAGCTCAAAAACAACTAAAAACACTCCTAAAAACAGACACCACGCCGCGCCTTCCGCGACACTCCACAGAATGTAACCCACCAATACGGGTTCCCTGCCCGCAAAGAAGGGGGCAGAACACTCTCCCCTAAGCAACCCCAAGCTTCCATCGACACCATATACACCCTATATTACACACAAAGACAAGAACGCACAGCACCATTCCAAGCCCTATCTTCCTAGGATGGATTCCCCCTGAGCACCGCCAAAAGAGATTAAATTACACAAAAAGTGGTATTCATAGGCTTACCAATATGCCGATCGAGAAAGCACAATACCTCGTCGCCCTCATTTCAGAGTTCGCACAACACCACAGTCTTTCTGTTGTGCAAGCGGAACGCTATCTGAGCCGTTTTGGAGCCCTGGACTTTTTTGACAAACATTACGACTATCTGCACACGCAGTCTTTCGCATCAAATGTAGGCGATCTTTCCGCATATTGCAGAAAAATGGGAGGAAACCTATGAGGCTATATCATGGCTCAAATATTGACATAGACAAGATTGAACTATCCAAATGCAATTTATACAAGGATTTTGGGCAAGCTTTCTATCTCACAGAGGATTTGGAACAAGCACGATCCGTCGCAAAAGCCCGGGCCGACTTATTAGGGGGAGGCATCGTTATCAATGAATACGAATTCGATGCTTCATTGCTGAATAAGAAAATGCTGACTTTCCGCAACTTCGAAGGCTATACCCTAGAATGGGCTGAGTTCATTTTCAAACACCGCGACGATACAATCACCCCGCCTTATACCCACTCCTATGACATTGTACACGGACCGATAGCAAACGACCGTGTAGGCATGCAAATTCGTAATCTTAGATTGGGCTATATAGACATGGACGAGTTCATGCGGAGGCTAAAATACATGAAAGGAATAACTTTTCAGTGGGCCTTCTGCACGGAACACGCCATAAAACACTTGAAAAGAATCTAAATATGAATATCACTCAAAAAGAATTCCAGTTCATGGTGGAGACCATGACGGCTGACCTTATTGAGCACTTGGTCACGCGAGAACATTACGATCTTAAAAGAGCCGTCGACACAGTATATGCCTCCAATACCTATGCGGCTTTGTCCAGACCAGAAACGTGTTTATACTATCAAAGCCCTGGCTATGTAATGCAATACTTGATGCGCGAAATCAACACAGGGAAAATCACCTGACTTGAATGCGCCGACATCATCAAGTTCAAACGGATTTTGAGAAAAGCCAGTGTGTCTTTCAAAATTCCTTGAACCGTGCGTCACGGCAGGATGTCATAAAGATAGACGTCCAAGTACTCCATTAGTCAGTATCCCTGCGGCTATAAATGTACAAGCCAAGGCCAAGGGCATTTAGGACATTCAGAAGCTTCTGGATCTGAATCGTCTCCTTGCCATTCTCCAAATCCGAGATGTAGCGCGTCCCCACATTCGACAACCCCGCTAGCGTACTCTGGGAAATCTTCTGCGCCTTCCGGGTCTTGCGAATCAATTCGCCAATGGCCGACACTGTCTGTAGCTTTTCTTTTGACATATCTACCTCATTTCTGTTCCCGTTCGGGAATAACATACCGCAATTTTCCAGAATTTCAACAAAATAATTCCCGTTCGGGAATAAAATTTAGAATCTTCCATCCCACACACTTACGCCTCTCCCCTTCGGCTCCCCGTGATTTCCACCGCGGAATGTGATTACAGGGGGAAGATATGAACTCCCTCATTGCCTTGTAGATTCGTCGCTATTTTTCCAGAGCCTTCGCAGACCAGGAAACCCCGTCTGGCTCGCAGATAACCTAAATAACTCCTATTTCC
>CAVGTF010000053.1:0-14475 GCA_963632245.1 Anaerovoracaceae bacterium | reverse complement strand
TACTATGTGCGTCGCGTTGTTTCCGAAATGCAATTCTTTTTCTGCTACAATACACTACAACACAAAAGAACAGCACATGCGCAAATCCTTCACCCTTATCGAGCTTCTTGTTGTCATCGCGATTATTGCGATTTTGGCGGCCATGCTCCTTCCGGCGCTTTCCAAGGCGCGTGCGAAGGCGCGTGCGGTCAGCTGTGTGAACAATCTCAAGCAGATCGGCCTATTGATCGCCCTCTACAATAACGACAATGACGACTACTACATGTGTTGCCACTTCCCGACATCGCTGGGCGAGAACACCTTCTGGATTTACTACCTCATCGAGACCCAAAATGCGGACATGAAGCTCTTCCGCTGCCCCTCCGACAGCAAGGAGAACACGTATACCGGTTCGGAATACTGGAATATTCCCAAGAGCGTCAGCTATTCCATCAACTACTCCGCGCTGGGCTATATGCTTTCCAACCCAGGCATTAATCCGGATCCCCAGACTATCGGGTCCCTCTCTCGTGCCTGCAAGAATGGCGAGACTCCCGTCCTCGTTGCCGATGGCGCAGACAAGCTTTCAACTACCATTACTTGGGATGCGACCTATATGTTCAGAGGCTGGAACGTGCAGTGCCGTGAGGATAGTGATACCGCCTACTATGCGCTCTCTCGCCGCCACGATGGTTTCTGCAATATCCTTCTCCCCGACTACTCTGTGAGCAACATCAACAAGAGTAAGTTCGACGAGAACTGGAATAGCCACAAGAGCCGCTACTTCAGACCCACTTTTATTCGCGACCAGGGCGGCTGGATCAACGCTGAAGACTAACGCCAGATAACAGCGAATGCGAAAAAGGCTCCTTGGCATGAGAAATGCCGAGGAGCCTCTTTGTTTTTCGATCTAAAAAGAGCGAAGCTATTTGTTGCAGGCAGCCTGTGCCTTTATGCACCAGGATGCGGTAGTCAGATGCCGTTGCGTGGTGAATTCCGTGGGGCGTCCGGCAATCGCGTCCAGGAATCCATCGAAGTAGTCTTTTGGGGGGGCAACGAGGGGGATTTTTTGGGGAATCTTATCCTGGGTGGTCGCCAGCAGGACGGCGTTGCTTCCGTAGGCGAATTCCATCCAGCCTTTTGTGCCTGTGACGGTGAAGCGCCAATAGGAGGGCAGGGTGAAGGCGGCGCCCTTGGGGGCTGTGTAGGAGACGTCCCCGGACACGACGGCGCCATTTTCTAGCTGAAATACGATTTCCGCCACATTCTGGAAGTGCGGGCATTGTGGAAAGTCCACATTGCAGGCGTTGGCGAAGAGGATGTTCTGCACGGGGGAGTTTGCCAGCCGGGGCAGGTAGTCAAAGGCATGGCTTGCCAGGTCATTGAGGGTTCCGCCGTGGAGCCCCGTCTCAAAATACCAGTCGGGGCGTCCGTCATGGTAGTTGAGGGGATGCATTCCGTTGAACTGGATCGACAGGAGCTCCCCGAGCCGCCCTTCCGCTACGAGGGCGCGCGCAGTCGCCATGGCGGGGGCGGTCCCGAGATCGAACATGCATCCCAGGCAGGGGGCATTGGGACGAGTGCATTCTGCGCGGATGGCATCGAGGCCCGCTTGCGTGGTGCAGAAGGGCTTGTCGGAGAGGACATGCTTTCCCGCCCGGAGCGCCTGGAGCATCCCTCTCTCCCGGCGACCATAGGCATCGCCGATGACCACCACATCACAGCCGCTGTCACTTAGCAGCGCCTCCAAAGTCGGGCACTCGCACGCGATGCCGCGATTCTGCGCCGCCATTCGCGAGGCCTCATCTGGCTCCCAGGCGCCCACGATCTGTGCACCGGGGGTAGTGCGGACCCGTTCCAGGAGCGCGAAGGCATGGGGATGTCGGAAGCCCGCGAAGGCGAATTTTAAGGACATGGCGCTAGCCCTCCATTCCTAATAGCTTCAGGGCGTTGGTGCGGCCGACCTTGAGGAGCTCCTCCTCGGTCAGAAGCCCCAGCGATTCCAGGAATGCCATGCATTGCTGCAGGGTGGAGGCCGCGGCCACCAGACACTGCTTTTCGGGATTGTAGAGCCTCCTGTCTGCGGTGAGGATGGCGTCGTTTCCCAGGATATGGACGGGCCCCGGGGGCATTCCCGTGGCATCGCTGGCGTCGCTGGTGACGATTGTCTTGTCGGGCCCCTTGACCCGCAGGATGATTTTGATGAGTTCCGGCGGCAGGTGGTGTCCGTCAGTGATGATGAGCGCCGTGAGGCGGTCTTCGGCTAAACCGGCAAGCAGCGGGTTCTCATGGCGGCCCACTAGGTTGGGACAGGCGTTCCCCAGATGCGTCAGGCATTGCGCGCCGGCATCTGCAGCGGCACGCACCTGTGCGTATCCAGCCAGATGGTGTCCCACGGAGACCACGATCCCCAGCTCGCGGGCGGCCTGGATGCCCTCCGCAAGATGGGGGGATTCCGCGCTCATGGTCAGCAGTCGGACGAAGCCGCCCGTGGCCTCGTGGAACTCCCGGATTTTCTCGGGGGTGGGTGTCTGGAGCCACTCCGGATTGTGGGAGCCAATGCCCCGTCCTGAAAGGAAGGGGCCCTCCAGGTGCAAGCCCGGCACCACTGACTCCAGATGAGCCCGCTCTACCGCGTGGCGGATCACCGCAGCATTTCTTCGGTAGAGCCCCATGGGCTGG
Organism: Anaerovoracaceae bacterium; assembly: GCA_963632245.1. GTDB lineage: Bacteria > Verrucomicrobiota > Lentisphaeria > Oligosphaerales > Oligosphaeraceae > UBA1724. The sequence goes on along the minus strand of CAVGTF010000053.1, from coordinate 11,814 downwards.
GTGGTCAGCGTCGGCAGAAAGACCGCCGTCCCCGCCGACAGGAGCTCCTCGGCCGCCCGCAGGAATTGCTCCTCGGTCAGCTCGGGGCTATTGAAGTCAACGCCGTGATGCCCATTGACCTGCAGGTCCACCCAACCGGGATTCTTCATGCTAGTACTTCCCCTTCAACAGGCTGGCGGCGGGCGCATCCAGATAGAGATGGCAATCCGGGTGAGTCTGAAGGATGCTGGCGGGGCACAGATTGGTCACGGGACCCTCTACTGCCGCCGCTACCGCCGACGCCTTTCGGGCATCCGGCACCGTGTTGATGATCGCCTTCGCCTTGAAGATCTGCGGGACGCTCATGGAGATGGCCACCTTCGGCACGGCATCCATGGAGGGGAACCATCCCTCCGCGAACTGCTGGTGGCGGCAGACCTCGTCTAGCTTCACAGGCAGATAGGAGCGCTTGGTCTCGAAGTCGGCAGGCGGGTCATTGAAGGCGATATGGCCATTCTCGCCGATGCCGATGAAGGCCACATCCAGCCGCAGAGGCGCGATCTCCTTCTCCAGGGCGTCGCAGACCGCCTGCGGATCGGGGTTCTCTCCCTGGACGGGATGGAAGCACATGGGCTTCTGGGGCAGCCGATCCAGGAAGGTCTTGTGGAGATTGAAGCGGAAGGAGGCGGGGTGGTTCTCATCCAGTCCGATGTATTCGTCCAGGTGGAAGATATTCACCTTCCCCCAATCCACGCCGGGCTCCGCCACCAGCGCGTCGTACATTTCATTCTGGCTGGGCGCCGTCGCCACGACGATGTTCGCGGTGCCGTAGGCCGCAAGCGCCTGACGAATCAGCTCCGCGCCCCGCGCGGCCGCCGCTTTGCCGGAAATGACCTTGTTTTCAAAGATATGGACGTGTAGCATGGTCGTTGCTCTTGGCGGCTATTCTCCCAGACGGGAGAGGGGATTCTGGCGGTGGCACTCCTCAATGACCGCGATCTGCCGGCGCACTTGGTGGAGTGGGACTTCCAGGGGGGCGCCATTGAGGATGGCGTCGTAGAGATTCAGATAGAATTTCTCTACGCGGGAGTGGAAATCGAAGCCCTCGTCGGAGGTGGTCCAGTTGGCTTCGTACATGGGGAGCTTTTCGGAGCAGTATGCGCGGCCCTCCAGGGGCTCGCGGAGGAGCTGCTGCTGCGGGGCCTCGGCGGGATCGAACCACTTCCAGTTCAGGGTCTTGTGGTCACCCGTCAGGCCGCCGTTGGTGCCGTAGACCTGGTAGACGTAGGGGGAGTATGCGGCGCAGGAGGAGATCTCCAGGTCCACTACCGGGTGTCCCGCGGCGCTCATGATCAGCTTCACGTGATCTTCGGCATCGCCGAAGGTGTTCGCTCGATCCATGTAGCAGAGGATCTTTTCAGGATCCACATCGCCCAGCAGCTGCAGCGCCTGATCCAGGGGGTGGGGACCGGTGTTCAGCAGGTTTCCACCGCACTTCTCCTGGAGGGTCTGCCAATCCCAACGGCGGGCAAAGCCATTGAAGGCCACCTTCACCATTACAATGCGACCCAAAATGCCGGAATTCATGATCTCCAATACCTTTCGGTAGGTGGGGGCAAAACGACTCTGCTGGAAGACCGCAAAGAGTTTCCCCGTCTTCTGGATGACGCCCTCCAGCTTGTCCACCAGCGCCACGGAGGGCGCCAGCGGCTTCTCGCACAAGACCATCTTGTCGGCCTCCAGCGCCTCAATGGACACGGGGACGTGGTCCATGCTCTGGGTGGAATTCACCACCAACTCCACCTCCGGATCCGCCAGCATCGCCCGGTAGTCCGTGTATGCCTTGCAGCCGAAGGCCTCCACCGCCTCCTTCGTGCGCTCCTCCAGACGGTCGCATACGGCGACGACCTGGAAACGCTCTTTCAGCTTGGGGCGATTCATGGAGACGCCATGGATGTCCCAGCCGCTACGGCCCTGTCCGATGATGCCAATCTTGATCTTCTTCATGGTAGGATGATGCTTTTGTCTGACTTGTGGGGCGTTTGTTGTGAAATGAAAAACTCTGCTTTATGCGCGGTAGACCAACTCCATTTGGCCGCTTCGCGCGGATTTGTCCATGGCCTCCAGCAATGCCATGATTTCGAAGGATTCCTCGAGGGGCACGGGTGTTTCGCCGCCCTGGAAAAACCTTCCGATCTCCACGAGCAGCGGTCGGTAGAAGTGTTCGTCCAGATTCTCACGGAAGAAGACCGGCGGATTCTGGAGATCCCGGAGCACGCCGCCGTATTGGTAGCAATTTCTCCCCAGGGAGACGACGGCCGCACGGCCATCTTCGTAGGAGACTTCGATGTGGTAGCCGTGGGCATTCTCGCGGACCTGCACGGCGATGGCGCCCGGTCCCATGGCGTATTCCAGCATCTCGGTGGCGTGGATGCCATACCAGATGATGCTGGAGCCCGCCGCCGCCTTGCCCACCGGTCCCAAAAGGAAGGACTCCTTCGGCACAGGACATTGCGCCTTCGCTTCCCGAATGGCGGGACAGAAGCGCAAGGCACTGCTGGTGAAATACTTCGTGTGGTACTTCTCGGCGAGTGCACGGATTTCCCGGGCGTGCTCCAGGGTATCCGCGATGGGCTTGTCCAAAAAGATGGGCTTCCCTAGTCCCGCGCACTTCTCAAAGAACTCCAGGTGCTGGGAGGGATCGTTGAGTTCCAATAGGATGGCATCGCAGTCCCCCACCGTTTCATCGAAGTCTTCGGTGACTCGGACGCCAATGGATTCCAGATACGCCTGACGCTTGTCTAGGCCCGCTTTCCCCTGGAAGGGAGTCTCGAAGCGCATCGCCCGCGTGGGAACCATCCCCGGCACCCGCAACTCCGGGGCAATGGAGACATCCGCCATCAGCTTCGGCAACTCTACAGAATGACTGGTATCCAGTCCGATGATCGCGACTTTGACAAGAGACTGTGACATGGCAAAATGGAAAACCTTAGAAAGACTCTCTGTAACAATGGATGCGGGATATCACCGATATTTCATAATGTACCCGATACACTGCAGCGTTGAGCCTATTTCAGGGAAGAATATGCATTAATTTTGCCCCGCCTTTTGCGCTACAGCCATTGCCCCATAACTCTTTTCTTTCCGCGCGTTCTGTGGATGGGAAAACAACCGAAAGGACGGGGACTGCCGCCTCCGCTCCCTCGTTTAGTACTTAGCCGGTTAGTGGCTAGCGGATAGTCTGTAAGGTGCTTGCGCGCTCTTCCGCCGAAGCTTCGGCGGTACGGAATCGGTCTTCGGGCCGCTCCGCGGCGCGTGCCTAGCACCGGAGCGTTTCTTCCTAGCACGGTTTTCGCAGGAAGATCTCCAAAGGACGGAGGGCTTCCGCCCCCGAACCCCCGCTTAAGTACCTAGCTGGTTAGTGGCTAGCGGATAGTCTGCAAAGTGCCTACGGCGCCCTTCCGCCAACCGGTGGTATTTAGCGCGCCACTTTGGGCGCGCTGGGCGCACGCGCCGGTAAATTCCGGCGCGGGGTTTCGCCTGCGAAACCCTGGCCTAACTTCCTCCCTCCTCCTTCCTCCCTCCTCCTTTTTCATAGACACAAAGGGGGCCCGCAGACGCAGTCCGCGGGCCCCTTTTGTGTCTATTTGCCGTTCCAGTCTTCGATCCGGAAAGGCACCACGGCCTTGTCGGCCATGCGTTTGGCGGGAGTCATGGTTTCGAAGAGCTCCTTGAGGGAGACGGTTCCCAGGCAGGTATTGCAGTCACCGGCGCCGTAGTAGATGCGCAGGGTATCCTGGTCGTCTTCGAGGACGGCTCCGCAGGGGAAGACGGTGTCGTTCACCCAGGTATCCTTGGCATGGGTCTCGTAGGGTGCCTCGGCCACGATCAGGGGCTTCTTGGTGATGGCGATGAGCTTGGTGGGGTCGTTGAGATCGAAGAGCGCCGCGCCGGAGGTATAGCGCTTGAACCAGGTGTTTCCGACCAGACAGGGCATTGCGCGATCGGGATCCTCGTCCACTGCGTGGAAGATCAGCAGCCAGCCCTTCTCGGTGCGAATCGGCGGTGCGCCGGCACCGATCTTCTTGTTGGCCCAGGGCACATCCTCGCAACCCAGGAAGAGATCCTGTTCGCCCCAGTATGCCATGTCGGGAGAGAAGGCATACCAGATGTGGAAGGGATCGCCCCACTGGTCGGAGGGACGCTCCAGACGCATGTACTTCCCGTTGATCTTCTCCGGGAAAAGCACCATGTTGCGCTGCTGCGGAATGCCCAGATTCACGATGTCGAAATCCACGCCCTCGCCGCGCCAGCGGGCGATGCCGGGACGCTCGGAGTGCTGGTTTTCGAAGCAGAAGGTCAGGTAGAGCTGGTCCTCCAGCACCGTGAGGCGGGCATCGACCACCCAGGGGAGGATGGTGTCGCCGTAGTGCACACGCACCAGGTCGGGGAGCATGTCGAAGTGGATGCCGTCATCGCTGAAGCCCAGGCCTGTGCCCATGTTGAGCGCGGGACGGGAGTAGTCCGGCGCAAAGAGATCGATGCGGGGAGCGATGATGTACTTCCCGTGATAGCGCGCAACGCCGGCGTTGAAGGCGAAGGAGGCGGGGTAGGGCACGTCGTTCTTGGTCAGCAGCGGGTTTCCTGCATAGCGGTGGAAGATGGGGGAACTATGCAGCTCGCCGACGTGCTGGGGAAGGTCTTTGAAGGGATTGTGCATGGTGTGTGGGGGATGGTAGTTTGAACGCGGTGGGGAACAAAAAAGGGAACGCCGGAGAATATAGCCCCTGCGCAACGGGATACAGGTATCGTGCGTAGCGGCCTGTGGTTACTCCATCAAGAAGATGGCGGTAGAGATGGGCTCCGCCTGGTAGGTGAATTGCCCCTGGTGGATGGGATATGTTTTGTGGGTGATTAATTCCGTTGCGGTGCCCTCCTTGATCAGGGATTTGAGAATACGCTCTCCGCCTTCGGCAAAGTGGATGCCCAGAAGGTTCCCGGCTCCCCAAATGGAATCGCGCTCGTTATTGTCGTAGCAATGGAGTCCGGTCTGGACCGCCAAAGCGCGGAGCCAGGCGGCGCGGAGAGGCGGCATGGCGGAGAAGATGACGCGGCAGCCATTCACACGGCTTTCGGCCAAGACAGGGAGCCCCTTGCCGTCTAGGGCGAGGGTGAAATCGCTCTTCATGGGGCGGAAGATGGGGACGATTTGGAAACTTCCGCAGCCGGAGATCGGCAGGTCGGTCCCCAGGCGTTCTTGCCCCTGTGGCGTGAGAGTGGGCAGGGATTGTGAGGTATTGCTTCCCTCCATGTCGATAAGGAACTGCATGCCGGTGAGCTTCTCCATGAGTGCGGTGGAGAAGTGATCGAAGCCCCGCCCGGGATCGATTGCCATGCCGAAGATTACGGTGTTTCCCGGCACGAGGATCTTTTCTTGGATGTACGTCACATCCTCATCGGAGAGATGAAGCGGATTCTGGAAAAACCAGAGCTTGTGTTCCAGAGGGATCTTCTGCAGGTCGGGAATTACGTAGTTGGCGTGCGCAATGCCGGTGTGACCATTTTCTATGCGCTGGTTTGTGATGGCGTAGATGTGCGCCCAGCTATCGAAGGTGATGCGCTCCATGGCGTCCTGTGAGACGAGGATCGCCATGGCTTCGGCGGGATCAACCGCGGGGAGCACAGAGCCCTCTATTGCCTTTTCCGTTTCTACGAGGAGTGCCGTCACCTGTGCTAAACGGGGATCCCGGAAGACCCATCCGAGATTGAAGTCCAGAAAGCGCATGGAGGCGTTGTGGGTGAGGCAGGCGGATAGTTCCCGAATGAGGAGCGCAGCGGATTCCCGGAGGGTCTTGACGCCGCCGTAGTTGGTGGTGCCGCTGTGGAGAGTGCGGATATCGCTTTCATTGATCAGGAGTTTCCCCGCTTGCCGTACGGACTCCGCAGGATGCATGAAACCGCTGGGGTCACCGGTGCTGCGCGCCTTGTATGTGGAAGGCGCCATGAGGATGTCGATCACAGGGGAGTCGAGAACTTCCTTGAGGGCCCAGTGGCCGCTATTATGGGCGAAGGAACCGTCGGTGATTTCGTTTAGGTATCCGTAGTAGACACCGGTGAGAAGACGACCGCAGCTGCTTTTCTTGACAGTGCTGCAAAGATGCAGGATGGCGTCGGAGACTACCTTCGCAGTGCAGCGGTTGAAGTCCATGACCATCTGGCTTTCGGCAGGGAGGCGTAAGAAGAGGCCGCTGCCGTGGTCGCGTCGTTCGTTGGGGGACGGCAACGCATTCGTGTCAATAATCTCCTGGAAGGATCCTAAACTGGTCTTCCAGGCGCGGTTTACGTTTTCAATGGTGCCATATTTCTGTTGTGCGAAACGAGCGAAGGCCTGCCGGAAGGGCACGCTATAGTCCACGAACTCGGTTTCTTTCTGGGATCCCCAGTACATCCACTCCCAGGTGATTCCGCTGGATGGGAGCACGGCCACGACGTGTCGTCCGTAGGGCATCTTCCCTACGTGTTCGATGATTTGTTCCAGGAGGCTGTCGGCAATGCGGAGCCAGGTATCGGAGGCCATGGAGGGCGAGGTCTGCGGGATGTCGCTGTAATTCCGGACCTTGTGCTCGCCATCCGCAGTCGTTACCAGGCAATCGGGGTTGGATTCTATCAGGGGAAGCATGGAAAAGCTCCCCATGGGGTCGAGATTGGGGATGAGTCCAATGTGGAGACTCGGGTTGCGCAATAGCACGGAAGTGCAGATGTCGTCTAGCGGTGGAAAGTAGATCTTTCCGTTTTTGTCTACGGAGAGACGGTAGTGTATCCAGAGACCCGCTAGTCCGCTGTCGGCGGCATTTTGGATTTCTCGCAAGTTGATCTCCCCAGAGCCCAGGTCAATGAGGTACTGCATGGCGGAGAGGCGCTCCGTTCCATTGACAACAATCCGTGGGACAGGATTGAGGAGGTCGAGGGAGACCTGCGGCAACGCGTCTTCGGGGGAGTTTGTCGGCGTCGCCTCCACGGTGAGGGTGTTGTTGCCGGAGATCGGGATTCCCCAGCCGCCGAAGTATGCGGTGGCCTTGTAGGTCCCCGGGGGGAGTAAAGAGAGGTCCGCGGACGCTAGCTGCAGGGGAAATTCGGGGGCGTCATTGAGGACGCCGGCGGGGATTTGCGTATTGAGAATCAGGAAGTCGTGTGTGTCGTCTTGGAGGCGCACATCGAGATCGGCGGGATTGTACTGCGTGCCTTTGCCGAGAGAGACGAGATGGGCCGATTTTGGGGACCAAAGACCGTCTGCTGGTGGGGCGGCGGGCAGATCGAGACCCTCCAGGGTGGTCTGGATGGTATTGACGGCGCGGGGTTCCAGGAGGTCCCAGGGCTTGATTCCATTGGGACCCAGCACTTGCACGCTTTGCGTGACGGGGAGGGTGAGCCACTCTTCTGCAGAAGCGTCTTCCAGCGGTTGGGAATGCCAAGTCTCGTCGGTGACAATGTGCGCCTGCGTTTCGTCGGCGTAGGTGAGGGTGAGGTCAGCGAGGACTCCCCCCGCATCGTCTACATTGAATACCCAGAGCCGCAGGGTGTTGACACCATTGTGAAGGAGTTCTTTTATATCTAGGGTGTCAGGGTTGGTCCAGAGGTTAGCGCTGAGGAGTTTTAGAGGCGTCCCGTTGACCGATGCGGTGAGAGCGTTGTCTGCCGTGAGGCAGAATTCCGCGCTGACGAGGTCGTCGTAGTTGTCGAGGGTGAAGTTTTTTTCGAAGAGAACATTGGCATTCGGAGAAGTGCCGACTTGCTCATTCCAGATCCAAGAGCCCTGCAGGGTTCGCCCTAGACCCTTTCCAAATCCCTGGCTACGCCCATCCAGAAAGTCCCGATGCGCGGATTTTGCGGTCTTTTCGTAGGTGATGGGCACCAGGGAAAGGCGCCTCAGAGTCACAGGGATGGTTCCCGGGTTGTGGAGACGGATTTGCGCATAGGCGGTGAGGGTGGGCGGTAGGATTTTTGTGTAGGGGGCGGGACCGACTTCCTCGCTTCCAAGGTTATTGCCCAGCAGGTCCGTATACTCCAGGGAGCCTCGGAGCTCGCCAGAAGCATCCCAGTCTAATAGGTATGGCCCGATGACGGTGGTCTCTGTTAACGGGGCTTCGATGGTCCCCCCGGGAGCGATGACGGCACGCAGAAAATTGAATTCGGCGTCGCCAGACCAGCCGTTGCCCGATTGCAGGAAGACGCCGTTGGGGACCTGTACGCCGTCTACGGTGGTGGGGATCTCTTTCAGGAGATGGATGGAACGCACGGTGACCTCCGGACCGGCGGCCAATAGGACTACATCAAAGCGCAAACAGTTGATGACACCGCGCCATTCGGGATTTTGGTTTAGGTCGTAGATACGGAGATCGCCCTGCCTTTCACTGCAGAGCAACTTGGTTTGCTCCGTCATCTCTAGATCGGGACGTCGAAAGAAGACGGGGAAACGCTCGGCGTCACCTTGATATTCTACGATGAGATAGTGGTAGTCTTCTGCGTTGATGGAGAAATCCTCGGATGTCCAGAGATATGCGGCCTCGGGGCTAATACCATGGAAGCCCTTCCCGGGGAGGAACTCCTCCACTACAAAGTTCATGGGGCGGAGGCCCTGTAGACTACCGTTCCGGAAATCCCATTCCAGCGCAGTGAGTAGAGTGCAGAAGGCGGTAAGGAAAAGGGGGAGTAGCTTTTGCATGGGAAGCGTGGCCGGGAGGAGGGGAGGGGCAGGGAACGCGGGAATAGATACGGCGGCACAGGGGGGGGCTTTACGCCTCGGCGGGAGCCTCGGTCTGTTTCTGGCGCAGGTGTTCTGCGCACTCTTGGCAGACGCCCCAGAGGCGGTATTCCGCGTGGAGTTGTGCGAAGCCGGGGATCTGCGCGGGCTCGGGGAGTTGTGGCAGGGGGAAATCCAGGATCTTTCCGCAGTGGACGCAGATCGCGTGTCCGTGATCGGCGGCATTGCTGTCGAAGCGCGCATTGAAGATCTTGTCCATGCGTGCGGCGATTCCGAAGTCCACGAATTCGGAGAGGATCCGGAAGACGCTTTCGCGGGTGATGGAGGGGATCTTCTTTCGTACGGCCTCCCATACCTGGTTTACGGAGGGATGCGTCTCGTTGCCCTTTAGAAATTGGTAGACCGCGCGGCGCTGCCGGGTGCACTTGCAACCGTGGGATACGCATAGCTCGCGGAACTCCGTCTCGTTCTTGGTAATGTGGTGCATGAAAGCCCTCAATCCTTTATATCGTTGCACCCTCGCACACCGCGGCCTCCGGAAACCACCGGAGCTCCCCGTCGGGGGTCGCGGCCAGAATAGCGTTTGTGGATAGGCGAGGAAATCGCGTTAATATACCCCGATTCCTCCAAAAAAAGGAACCCTTTAAGAACGACGCGTTTTACGGTGGAATCCCACCGTTGGAATGAGCCCCGCGGTGTCCGTCATTGGGCGTCTGGGGAATGCGTCCTTGGGGATATATTTTTCGAGTCGCCCGCGGAAATCCTGTTTTCTGCGCGAAAAAGAGCAATAAAACGGTGTGGAAAACCGTTTCTGCACTTGTCCAAACGACGAACTGCCGGCCGTCGGCGTGCCTCTCTTTGGGGGAGGGTGCGCGGAGTCGGTTCACCTATTTTTCGAAGGGCACCCTTCATGGAAGCGCAATACACTCGCGGGAGCATTTCCGCCATGATGCTGAAGACCGCCGGCGCCATGCTGGCCAGCACACTGTCCATGTCCGGCTACAACATCGCCGACACCTATTTCGTGGGGCAGTTGGGCGGCAGCGAGCCCCTGGCGGCCATGGGCTTCACCTTCCCCATCGTCATGCTGGCGGGATGCCTCTTCGGCGGCTTCGGCGGCGGCTGCATGGCGCTGATGGCGCAGGCGTTGGGCGCGCGGAAGGAGGAGGAGGCGCGGCTCACCGTCTCCAGCGGAATGCTCCTCATCGCACTCATCGCGTGCGTGGTGGCGGTCGTGGGACTCCTTTTCGCATCACCCTTGTATACCATGCTGGGCGCACAGGGCGAGACCCTCCGCCAGCTGGAGGGATACATGACCATCTGGTTCCTGGGATGCGTCACCGCCGCCATCGCCATGCCCGGAAACCACCTGCTCATCGCCGCAGGAAAGCCCATAATCTCCTCTCTCATGACAATCCTGGGATTGGTGATCAATGTGGTGCTGGATCCCATCTTCATCTTCGGCGGCGAGGGCGTCGCGCGCTTTGCGGAGGGACTGCCCGCGCTACTTGGCGCGCCCCTGGAGGCATTGGCGCACTGCCTGGCTTTCCTGCCCGCCATGGGCATCCGTGGCGCCGCATTGGCGACTGTCCTCTCCCAGGCGGCATCCGCATTTCTGCTGTTGGCGCTGCTGCATCATCTGGGACTCCTCTCCTTCCGGCCCATTCCGCTGCCGACCCTTCTGCGCAGCTGGGGACGCCTCGCGGGATACGCCATTCCCTCCATCCTGGGAATGCTCCTGGTCCCCGTGACCAACGCCATCACCACCCGTGTCACCGCCAGCTTCGGAAATGTGATGGTGGCCGCTACCGCCGCCGCTTCCCGACTGGAGACCGTGGTCTTCGTGATTCCCATGGCATTCGGAATCCCCCTGATGTCCATCATTGCACAGAACTACGGCGCGAAGCTCTATAGCCGCGTCCGATACGCCTTCCGGTTCGCCTCGTTCTTCGCATTCTCCGTTCTGCTGGCGGCCGCCGTCATCCTGGTCTTTGTGATCCCCTACGTGGCGGCGCTCTTTACTCCGGAGGCCGATGTCCAGGCCATCGTGGTGGAATACATGTATATCATCCCCTGGGGATTCGGCCTATTGGAGCTCACACGGTATGCCGGCTTCGCCCTCACCGGCACCGGACATCCCAAGCGCGATGCCATCCTCAAGGCCGGACGACTCCTACTGCTCCTGATCCCACTCTCCCTCCTGGCGGGATATCTCCACTGGCGACAGGGAGTCTTCTACGCACGACTGGTCACCGACCTCGTCGGCGGAAGCCTCACTTGGGGATGCGCCGCGTGGGTCCTCCATAAACTCCCCAAAACCGACGGCGACTCCGCGGAGTAGTACTTTGCCCTTCAGTAGCGGGCGGTGTTACGAAAGTAGCGCATTCAATAGCTCCGGCACGTTATTGGCTACCGTGAGCAGGGAGCGATATTCTTTTGTGGTATAGCCGTCGAGGATAGAGCGGTCCAGCAACTGGAGCACGCCATCATAGTATCCCAGGAGATTGAGCACGCCGATGGGCTTCGGAGTGCGGCCGTGGAGCACCTCCACCTTCTCCTGCTCCAGGGCATCGAAGAGCTCGTCCCAGGTGCCGAAGCTCCCGGGCATGGCGATCACCACATCGGCGAGCTCCAGCATCTTACGTTTGCGCTCCAGGATATCGGGGGTGACGTAGGTTTCGGTGAGGCCATGGTAGAGGAATTCCGGGGGGAGGGTCTTGGGGAAAACCCCGATGGCACGACCACCATTCTGGAGGACGGCATCACATAGCACCGTCATGGTTCCCTCACGCGATCCCCCAAAGACCAGATCCAGACCCCGCCGCGCGATCTCCTCGCCTAGCTGCTGCACCGCCTGTACATAGAGCGCATTCTGCGGCATCGTGGCACCCAAATACACCAATACGCGGCGGCATTTTTTGGAAGAATCGGAAGTGTTCATTGTTGGGGAAAAAGCGAGAATGGCACCGCCGCCAGGCGGAAGAAACTAGGCGGGGGCACGGGGGGCTGGCGCCTACGGCGCAATGTGCAATGTGCAATGTGCAATGTGCAATGTGCAATGTGCAATGTGCAAT
>CAVGTF010000052.1:0-14567 GCA_963632245.1 Anaerovoracaceae bacterium | reverse complement strand
GGAGAGGCGGGGGGGCTTGCTTGCCCCATCCCTCATTATCCCACTCCGTGGTGGCACTTTCGGGGGGTGCGAGGGGCTTGCCCCCAGTCCGTTGGACATTCTTTGCCTACCTAAAACGCTGTTTTGCCGGCTAGCTTGCGCCTTTCCCGGTGGGGAGAGTGTCTTGTAGGGGGAACCCCAACCAAAGGAGGTCGGGCTGCCGCCCCCGGCCACCCCCGCAGCACAAAGATGTGCCGTAAGTACTTAGCCATTAGTGGCTAGTGGCTAGCCTATAAGGTACCGCAGGCGCTCTTCCTCCATCTGGGATGGCGGTACTTAATACTCGCGGCCAGTGCCGCGGAAGAGCCGCGCAGCGACCATACAAACCTACTCCCTACCCCCTTCTACCTTCTACCTATTCACTGGCGCGCCAATTCGGGCGCGCATGGCGCACGCACCGGTAAATTCCGGCGCCTTCCTCCTTCCTCCTTCGGAATTTCAATGTCCCTTCGTAACGACTACCAAGCGACCATCCACACCTGTTGGCTGTCTAGCATTCTACAGCCGTTGGCGGTGGTATATCACCCGTTGCTCTTCTTGAGATTCCAGGCGGAGATGGGTCTGGGCTTGCGGCAGCTGAGCTTTTTGGTGGCGCTGAACTTCACCACGCAGATGGTCGCCGATCTCTCGGCGACCCGCTATGCGGACAAGGTGGGCATTCGGCGGTGCCTGGTGGTCTCCCAGACTCTGGAAGGCGTGGGACTGATCGCCACCGCGCTCTTCCCCAGCATTCTTTCATCCTTCCTGGGACTCTGCCTGGCGACATTGCTCTTCAGCTTTGGCAGTGGCCTTACGGAGGTGCTCACTAGCCCCACCGTGGAGGCCTGTCCCACCAAGAACAAGGTCAAGAGCATGGCGCTGTTGCACAGCATGTACAGCCTGGGTTCCATCGGCGTCATCGTGCTATCCACACTCTTCTTCACCACCGCCGGACTCCAGCACTGGCGGATCCTGACCCTCATCTGGGCAGTGGCGCCCCTCTATAACGCCTGGCGCTTCAGCGTGGTGCCCATTCCGCGACTACTAGAGAAAGAAGAGGAGCAGGGCCTCTCCATTGGTGCCCTGGCGAAGATGCCCGTCTTCTGGGTCATCATGGTGCTCATGGCGACCTCCGGCGCCATCGAACTGGCGCTCTCCCAATGGAGCAGCGCCCTGGCCGAGGCATCCCTGAAGGTCACCAAGACCCTGGGAGACCTGACGGGCCCCTGCGCCTTCGCCGCACTCATGCTCCTGGGACGACTCCTCCTGGCGCACTTCGCCCCCGAACGGGAGCACCTCTGGAAGGCGATGATCGGCAGCGGCTTCCTGGCACTGGCCGGATTCCTCCTGATCCGACTGGCACCCCATCCCGCACTGGCACTCCTGGGAGTCGCCATCTCCGGACTGGCCGTCGCTATCCTCTGGCCCGCCACACTCTCCCTGGCCGCCAAGACCATCCCCAAGGGCGGAACGCCACTCTTCGGACTGTGCGCCCTCGGCGGCGATGTGGGCTCTACCTCCGGTCCCGCAATCGTCGGATGCCTCGCCGCCTCCTGCGGCGATAACCTCCGCGCCGGCATGACCGCCGGAATCGCATACGCGACCATCCTAATCGTAGCGCTGCTCCTCCTGCGGCAATTCGGCAAAAAACACGGCGCCAGAACGACGTAAGTTCTTAGCAATTAGTGGCTAGTGACTATCCTACAAGGCGCCGCAGGCGCCCTTCCGCCTTCGGCGGCACCACGCATTGCGCACTGCGCGTAGCGCTAACTCCCAATTCTCATAATTGCGGCGCACTTTTGGCGCCGCTGGCGGTTTGGCGACCGTTCGCGGGCACCAAGGCCCACTGCAGAGTGGCCGAAACTCCTCATTTCTCATTCCTCATTCTTGTAATGACTTTCACCGGTGTCATCCTCAATGCCCTAGGCGTGTTATTTGCGGGTCTTTTGGGCTCTTGGATCAAGCGAGGGATTCCGGAGCGCATGAAGGAGCCGCTGTTACATGCGCTGGGTCTCTGCGTGCTGTATGTGGGGGTCACGGGCTTTTCCGCGAAGACCAACGTCACGGTCCTGGTCTTCTCCATTGCCTTTGGAGTCTTGATTGGCGAGTGGCTGAATATCGAGGGCCATCTCAATCAGCTAGGCGGCGCACTGCAAAGGGCCCTTCCCTTCCACGACGAGCATCTGACGGAAGGCTTCGTCTCCAGCTCCATCTTCATCTGCGTGGGCGCCATGTCCATTGTGGGCGGCATTGAAAGTGGCACCCAGGGGACCTACCAGATCTACCAGGCGAAGGCATTCATCGACATCCTCATCATCTTCCTCTTCGCCACCACCAAGGGTGTGGGGTGCGCGCTGGCATCGGTCTCCGTCTTCCTCTACGAGGCCGCCATCACCCTCATGGCACACGGCATCGCCGGCATCGTCAACGACACTGTCCTGAGCCAAATGTCCGAGATTGGCTCACTCCTGATTGCCGGAATCGGTCTGAATCTCCTGGATATCACGAAGCTGCGCATTGGGAACTTCGTCCTGGCGCCCTTCCTCCCCGTGGCAATCTACGCCGCACAGAAGGCCTTCCTGGCCCTCACCGCCACCGGCGCACAATAGCCAACTCTGCGCCCGTCGCGGAACTGATATTTTCCCCGTTGCGGGCGTTCCAATAACGCATTATTCTGGTCGCGTGTGCGTATATGCGTACGCGTGCGTGTGCGTGTGAACCCCTGAGGGTGGCTTATAGTATCCTCCTTGACGCACTTTCTATGAAGGAGATGAGGCATTGACGAAAGAGGACTTGCTACAGCGCATACGCGGAAATCTGGAGGCGGCGATCCGTTTTTACCAGAAGAACGCGACCCTGGAGATGGGGGTTCTCCGGGAGTTGGGGAAGGACCTTTCGGAGCCAGGGGTACCGCTATTTTTGGCGTCCATGCCGAATACTCCCAGCCGGATTCTGGAGCAGCTCCTGGATTCCGAGGATGCGGCGGTGCTTGAAGCGCTGTCGTTGAATACGAACTTCCTGCATCGGCTGGTGAGCGCGCCCTCCAAGGCGGCGCGGCTAGCGGCAGCGGGAAGCCGGAAGCTCACCCAACCCCAAGCGCAGCAGCTTGCGCAGGATCCCGAGGTGGATGTTCGGGCGATGCTGGCGCGCAATCCCGTCATCCCGTCGCCAGTGCAACTGAAGCTCTCCCAAGATCCCGTGCCCTTCGTGCGGGCGGCGCTTCTGGAGAATCGCCGGCTGGTTGAGGAATTCCAGGTAGGCTTGGCGGACGACATCGACACCGCGGTGCATCTCTCGGCTCTTCTGGTGCCGAAGCTCTCCACGCCCGCCATGGAGATCTGGGCAAAAGAGAGCGAGGAGCTGGCGCAGCTGGCGCTCTCCCGCCGAAAGGACCTTCCGCCCGCCATCGTGACCATCCTCTCCCAAAGCCCGCACCCAACCGTGCTACTCTCGCTTCTGGAACACCAGCAACTCCCCCAGGATAGCCTAGAGGACTTCGCGCGACGCGGTGACCGCGAGACCGCCCTGGCGCTCCTGCGACGCGCCGAGCTCTCCGAGGGCCTCCAACGCGCACTGCTGGAGAAGCAATGCCAGGATTCCAAGGTGCGCCTGGCGCTAACCGCCCATCCATCCCTCTGCGACGACGTGGCACTGGCACTCCTGGATGCCGCCGCCAACGACGAGAATCCCGAGGTCCTCCTCCTCCGGCAGGCGCTGGCGCTGAATCCGGCACCGGGGCTCCTCCAGACCCGGATTCGTCTGGCGCACGAGGGCGGCAACGCCCTCCGCAAGCGCATGCTTGCCAATCCCCAGTGCCACCAGGACGCCGTCCTGGAAGAGCTGGTGCTCCGCGGCGACCAAATCCTCCTGTGCCACTTGGCATACCGCGGAATTGACTGCACCCGCCTCTCCCCCCAGGCGCGGGAGCGACTCCTCCAATGCCCGCTGCCCGCCGTCCAAAAGCTGGCCGCGCCCCAAGTCCCGGAAACCGCATAGCCCCTTGACGCGCAGCGGCTCTTCCGTCCGCGCCGAATCCCTTTTCTTTTTGCTATAACCCCAAACATACTTTTTCCTCCCGGAGAAAAACATGTCTACTGCCATCAAGAAACCCGCCGCGAAGCCCCTTCCTCCTCTCTCCCTCGTAGAGATCATCACTCGGGCTGATGCCGCCACCATCCAGGCCGCCTTGGAAGCGCGCCAGAAGATCGATGCCCTGCTGGCCGAACGCGCCGCCGCCTACGAGCGCATCGCCGCATTGGAGAAACAGGTCGACGAGGTCATGGGCGAGCCCGGACTCTTCGTCTTCCCCGCCCCCACCGTGGCAGTGGCACCCTTCACCGCCCCCGTAGTGACTCCCGCGCCCGCCGCTCCCGTAGCGGAAACCGTCCCTGCGGCTGACCACGCGGCATCGTCCCCCGCGTCTCCCGCCTCCAAGAAGGGCAACGCCCCCAGCAACAGCGGCAAATCCGGCAACTAGCCGACTAGCGCCTCCTTCGGTTTGCGTTGTCCGTCCTGCCCGTCATGGGGATTGACCAGGAAATCCGAATCCTCGACCTATTGGCCGTTCGAGATGCGGAGTTTCTCCGGGTCCGGGAATGCGAAGACAAGATCCGCCAGATACTTGGCGGCCTTGACTTCCCCTTTCCCGCACCGCCGGTGACTCTGCCCTCCGCCTCCCGCAAAGGGAAGCCCACGCGCTTCCCGGGAGTCGCCGTTGTCGCCAATGGTTCGAAGAAGCCCCCGAGGCCCCCGGAGAGTTCCTCTTCTGGGGAAGGGGCGGATTGTGCCCTGGTGGTTCCGCCCTTAGACCCCGCCACGGAAAACGCCTACCGCATTGTCTTCCAAGACAAAGGCGAGACCAAAGTCAGCTATCTCCAGAGCACCCGGGACCTCCAGGAGATGCTCCGCCTCGCCTGCCCCACCTTCCAGATCACCTGCCTGGAAACCGTCCTCTTCCATACCTTGGACGACTACCAGGCCATCCGACGAATCCTCTAGCGGCACAAAACAACCATAGCCGCGCATACGCCCATGAAAATCCTCGGCATTGAAAGCAGCTGCGACGAAACCGCCGCCGCCGTGGTGGAAGACGGTCAGACCGTCCTCTCCAGCGTCATCAGCAGCCAGATCAAGCTCCATACCGCCTACGGTGGCGTCATCCCCGAACTGGCCGCCCGCGAGCACCTCAAGAATGTCTCCCCCGTGGTCGCCGCCGCCCTCCGCGAGGCCGATACCCCCCTGGACAAGTTGGACGGCATCGCCATCACCAGCCATCCGGGACTCATTCCCGCGCTGCTGGTGGGCAATGCCTACGCGAAGGGCCTGGCTGCCGCCACCGGCCTCCCCATCGTAGGCGTGAACCACTTCCTGGGACACCTCTACGGCGCCTTCCTGGAACGCTCCGAACTGCTCCAGGACGACAAGCTCTATCCCATTCTGGGACTGGTGGTCTCCGGCGGACACACCGCCATCGTCCTGGTGGAAGAATCCGGCAAGGCGCGCATTCTGGGAAGCACCCTGGATGACGCCGCCGGCGAGGCGCTGGACAAGGCAGCGAAGATCCTGGGCTTGGGCTATCCCGGCGGTCCCGTCATTGACCGCCTCGCCAAGGAGGGCGATCCCGCCAGCCATGTCTTCCCCATGGGACTCATTGGCGCCGCCGGAAAGCCCGTGCCCCCGGAACACCGCTACGACTTCAGCTTCTCCGGCGTCAAGACCGCGCTACTCTACAAGGTCCGTGACCACCAGCCCTCCGACCAGCAACTGCGGGATCTGGTGGCCTCCTACCAGGCCGCCGTCATGGAGGTCATGGTCCACAAGGCATTCCTGGCCGCACGGGACTTCCATGCCGGAGTCCTCTGCCTCTGCGGCGGCGTGGCCTGCAACAGCTACCTTCGCCGACGCATCCAGGAGGAGGCCGACAAACGGCACCTGCCTGTCCTCCTGACACCCCCGAAATACTGCACCGACAACGCCGCCATGATCGGCGGCGTGGGATACCACTACCTGCGCCTGGGCCGCCGGGACTCCCTGGATATGCCCGTCAATGCCCGACTCCCACAGGATCTGGGAATCATCCCCTTCGCCAAAAACGCAAAGTAGCCCCTTCCCCTTTCCGGTTCCGTAGCCCCCATCCATAGGAGAGAGCCTCATGGAAGAAGAAACTCCCGCCACCCACGACGAACAATCTCTGGATAACCTGAAGAAGGCGCTGCAGCTCGCCGCGCTCCAGGAGAACTCCACGGAGGGGAACGCCCTGCGTGCGCTCCTACTGGGTCTCTGCCAGCAGTGTTCCGCCGCCTTGCAGAAGGCCAACAGCTACCACGAGCTCATCTTGGACGAGCTGGATGCCCGAGGCGGAAATACCTCCTATTTGGAACTGGCGCAGAAGGAGCTCTCCACCATCCAGACCCTCACCGCACGCATCCGCCAGGAACTCCCCACCGCCGAAGGCGAGCGACTGAATCTCCCGCGCGTGGCCGCGGCAGTGGCCGATCTCTACCAGAAGCGCCATCCCGATTCCCCCGCAATCAAGCGGAGCCTGGATCCCACCGCCTTCATCACCGCAGAGCCCTTCGAACTCCAGGAGCTCCTCCTCCATCTCATGGAGGACCTCCGATTGCCCGGTGACGAAGGCGCCCCCGATGCCTGGGAGCTCTCTTTGGAGAACCGCAGCATCACCCGCCAGGAGGCATCCTTCCTGCCCCTGAAGGACCAGGGCGAATACTCCATGCTCCTCCTCCGTCCACAAGGCGCGGAGCCCCTCCGGGACCTCAAGAGCCTCAAGCCCTTCTCACCCGTCCTGGACAAAAAGGACGCGCCCTCCCCCCTCGATGTCCTCCAGTGGTGCGGCACCGCCACCCATAACGGCGCCGGACTCTTCTACGACTCCGCACTCCCGAAACGAAACGCCCTCCTCATCTTCCCCCGCCTCCCCGAAGAGATGGTGGCGCATCCCACGCCCTCGCCCTATCGCTGGAAGGACGACCGCCCTCCCAAGACCATCCTACTGGTGGACGACGAGGACATGATCTGGGATGTGCTCAGCGACATGCTGCAGGATCTGGGCTACCAGGTCCTGCTTGCCGGTGATGGTGCAGAGGCGGTGGAGATCTACCGCAGCAATCCGGGCGTCGTGGATCTGGTGATGCTGGATATGCTGATGCCCAACATGGGCGGAAGGGAGACCTTCTTCCTGCTCAAGGAGCTGGATCCCAACGTAAAGGTCCTGGCCACCAGCGGATACGTCTCCCAGGAGGAAATCCAGGATGTCATGGACGCAGGCGCCGCCGGATTCCTCCGAAAGCCCTACCATATCTCCGATCTCGCCAAGAAAATCAAGGAAATCCTCGGCAATGACTGACACCGACACCGAACAATCCACCCCCTCCGGCGCGGCGGTCCGCAGAGGGGGAGTCCTGAAGGACGCTCTCCTGGCCGCCTCGCCCGTCATCCTCGGATACCTCACCATGGGCTTCGCCTTCGGAGTGCTTCTGGTGAAATCGGTGCCAAACTCCAATGGCTGGTGGTGCCTGGGCTTCAGCGCGGGCGCCCTCTCCGGAAGCATGCAGTTCGCTTCCGTGGAAATGCTCAAGAATGCCGCGGAATACACCCTCTTCAATACCGCGGTCCTGGCACTGCTCATCAATATCCGCTATTGCGTCTACGGACTGCCCTTCGTGAAGCTCTTCCGGGAATACCCCTGGTATCTCCGGCTCTTCCTGATCCAGAATCTCAGCGACGAGACCTATGCCATCATGGCCTCCTCCACCAAGACCGGAAAGGAGCGCCGGAATTTCTTCACGCTTGTGGCGCTCTTCGACTACAGCTCCTGGGTGATCGGGACCATCCTGGGCGCCGTCATCGGAGGACACCTCCATTTCCCCACCGAGGGCATTGACTTCGCCATGGTGGCGCTCTTCGTGGTGATCCTGGTGGATCTCTGCCGCGAAAAGCAGAATCTATTCCCCGCCGCCATAGGCGCGCTATCCACCATCGCAGTGATGGTGCCCGCCATGCTCCTCTTCCCGCGCCTGGCCAACAAGACCCTCCTGGCCGCCATGGTCCTCATGACCGCCATCCTGGTAGCCAAGCGCCCGCGCGCCAACAAGACCGCGAAGGGAGGTGATGCCGCATGACACTCCATCAGTTCCTCATGATCGTGGTCATGTGCGTCGTGATCTTCCTCCTGCGCGCATTCCCCTTCTTGGTCTTCCGCGACACCACCAAGGGAACTCCACCCCTGCTACTCTACCTAGGACGCGTCCTCACCGCCGCCGCCATCGCCATGCTGGTGGTCTATGGACTGGCGAGCCTCTGCGATTTCAAGGAACCGCACTTCCAGAGGCTGCTCCTGGCACTGCCCGCCACACTGGTCACCATCCTGGTCCACTGGAAATTCAAGAACTCCCTGGTCTCCATCATCGTGGGCACCGGAGTCTACATGGCACTCGTCCAGACACTGGCAAAATACCTCTCCTAGCAAAATCCCCCAAGACGCAAAAAACGCCCGGCACTCTCATTCAGGGAGCGCCGGGCGTTTTCGTTTTTCTGTATGGAGCTAGCGCTCCAGGAAGGATCCCTCCAGGAACGAAACGAAGCGCCACTTTCCGTCTTCGTCCTTCCGGAGGGTGATCTGCAGATGGAAATCATCGTCCATTCGATACTGGTATTGCGAGGAACTGGCGCGTCCATGGATCACGCAATCCACCAGCGCCTCATTGTCCCGGATAGTCACCAGCTGGTCTACAATATCCACAGAGAGATCGTCTAGGGAGTATCGTGCCCGAGAAACATGGGCGGTCAGTTCGTCGGCAGTGAATCCGCCGCGGATCGGGACATCGTGAACGCCCACCTCCACGTGGGGCGCCAGGCGATTTCCTAACGAAAGGAGCTTCAGGGCCGCGGCGGCATTGCCCTCGCCCGGGCGCTTGGAGACATCCTCGCAAATGCCCGACATCTGCTTGCGCACCTGCCGTTCGTCACTGTGGAACCACCGCCAGCCGAAATACGCACCCACTATGAGGAGAACGAGGAGCGCGCCAAGAATCAGTCGGAGCTTATTGTTCATGAGAGTTCAGGAGTGTCTTCGCCTTCTTCGCCAATAGTCCCACATCGCCCGCGCCAATGAGCACGATGACCTCGTGCCCATAAGAGGGCTGCTCCCACTCCTTCTGGAGTTCGTGAAGGAAGTCCACCGGGGCGCCAGTGTATAGAACCGCGGAGGCCGCACCGGTTCCGTTGTCGCCACGCAACTCTTGAATCTTCCGGACAATCCTGTCAGCGGAGGCCTCCGGAGCATTTTTCTCCCAGGCCATAAAGGGCGCCAGCACCACGGTCTTGGCGCATTCCCGCTCCAGGATCTGCGCGAAGGCATCGCCGTATTTCAGGATGCGCTCGGGTCGATGGGGCTGGAAGACCGCCAGGAATCGGCAATCGGGATGCGCCTCCTTCAACGCCTGGAAGCAGGCGGCCAACTCAGTAGGATGGTGTGCGTAGTCCTCGTAGAGGAAGAGCGCGTCGTCCTTCTGCGCCAGGAGGCTCAGCCGTCGATCCACCCCAGGGAAGGTCGCCAGGGCGTTGCGGATTTCGTTTTCCGAGAGAGAGAATGGCGGTGCCTGGAGGAGCGTGCTGACCAGACAGGCATTCTCCCGGTTATGCCGTCCGGGTTGCGGAAGTTCCAGGGGGTGTTTTTCGGGTTCCTCGGGAGAGATCAGCCGTACGCCCTCCAGCCCCGCAAAGAGCTCCGCCAGCCGCGGCATATCCCAGGAGAGGGTCCGATGGGAGTGGCTCGCGAGAGTCCGGAAACACGCCTCCAATGCGGCCTCGCCACCCACAGACCAGCTGTGATCGCCATCCACATTGAGGACGATCGTCTGCTGGGGGAGCATCATCTCCTGGGAGCGGTCCGATTCGTCCACCTCGGTGACGAAGTAGTTTCCATTTCCCCAACGGGCATTGCGCTCCCAGCCGACAGGCGTGCCACCGATGAGGAATCCGGGGTTCATGCCGGCCTCCTGGAGCACGTGCGCGATCATTGCGGAGGTGGAGGTCTTTCCGTGGGAGCCGGAGACCGCGATCACATATCGGAAGCGTGGCGCCAACCGCGCCAGAAATTCGCCGCGACGGCATTGCGGGATGCCGCGAGCGCGTGCGCAGCGGCGTTCGGGGTGGTCTTCGGGAATGGCAGCGGAATAAACCAGAAGATCCGTCTCCAGCGGCAATGCCTCCCCCGCGCCATCACACCCCACGGTAATCTGCGCACCGCGCTCCCGCAGAGCGGCAGTGTAGGAGGATTCCACGGCGTCGCTGCCGGAGATGGTGGCCCCTGCGTCTAACAGGAGGTGTGCCAGTCCGGAGACTCCCACGCCGCCTATGCCGCAAAAGTGGACGTGATTCCAGGGAAGCCACTGCGGCGGCAGACAGTAGTCCTTCCGGGAGAGATTCCGCCAGGGAAGATAGACCAGGGTGCCGCCATTTTCAGAACACTGGAGCCGCACGGGGGTCTCAGTCACCTCATTCAGCGTACCCTCCCACAGCCGCGAGAGGGTTGCCTGCTCCAAAGGCCAGCGGACGCCCTCCAGCGAGAGCCGCGCATCGGGATCCAAAGAGAAAAGCGAGAGCTGGTCGCCGGGCTGCGCGGCGATCTCGGAGTCACCCCGGCAGGGCAGGAATCGTCCGAAGTCCGTCCAGAGCTCGGCGTCGTGCTGTTCCGCCAGGATGGCGAGATTTCCCAGGAGATGGTCTTCTCGGCGGCCGCCGGCGCCTAGGATCAAAATGTGCTCTCCAGGATAGGTCTTCTGGCAGAAGCGCAGTGCCTTCGAGAGATCATTGGTGAGCTGTTCGGCCTCGGGGTGGAGCAATTCGGAATAGCGTCGTTTCAGGGCGGGATGGAGGCTATCCAGATCCCCCACAATAGCATCCGGGCGACGGAGTCCCCAGGCCTCCAACTCCTCCATGGCGCCATCGCAACAGACGAGATGGTCCGCCTGACGGAGGGCCTCCAGGGAGCATGCCCGACGGGGAAAGTCCCCGTGGCAGAGAATCACGGTATACATGGCCTAAGCCTCAAAGCCGCCGCCCTTCCCCCCCACACAAAAGAGCGACGGCTTCCACAAAAACAGGGTGCGTTCTACTTATTCCAGCCCATGACCTCGGCCACATTAGGCAACTCGGGGCGAAGAAGGGTCTTGATGGCCTCGGCATACTGCCGGATCTCCCACTGTGCGTGGGCGCTGGAGCGCAGATCCACAAAGCGCAGGAGATTGGAGAGATCCACGGTGGCCCAGAAGGTAGTCATGAGATTCTGGGTGAGGACGCCGCGGGCCTGTTCACGGCAGACGCCGCCGGCCAGCAGCGCCTCGTAGGCGCGGAGGCTATCCTGGTTTGCCTTGTCGATGGCGGCCCGCATGGCCTGCTGATCCATGTCCTCGGGCGCCGGCGCGGAGGCCTGGCGGTCGGAGGCGGCCTGCGCGTGGATTTCGGGGGGCACATAGAATTCCAGGTCCACCTCGGTATAGCGGCGGGAGATCTCGTTGTAGCTCCAGGTACGATGGCGGTGCCACTGGGAGCGCACAAAGAGCGGGCAGTGGACCAGGAAGGTGAATACCACGTGCTCCAGGGGGGTATTATGCTGGTTGGCAATGAGATACTTCAGAAGCTTCACGTCACGCTCGTCCATCTCCGTGCGCATCTTGCCGAAGGAGACACGCGCCGCATTCACGATGCTACTCTCCGTGCCCATCTGATCCACCAGACCAATCCATCCCTGGCCACCCAGCACCTTCACGTGCCGCGGCGGCGGGCAATTCACACTCTGCAACTCTGCCATGACTGAATTCTCCTGTATATAATTGACTAGAAAATGCGAAACGAGCATCCCGCTACTTGTCGGCCAGGGGCGCCTCCAAGTAGTCCACGCAGCCCTTCAGGGTGGCTAGCTTACCGTAATCCGCCTCGGGAACCACCACCTTGTAGCGCTTGCGAAGCTCCATCACCACATCCAGGAAGTCCATGGACTCCAGAGTGCCCCGCAGGGAGTCCTCGGGACCGTAGGACTTCCAGTCCACATCGGGGTTGATTTCGTCGAGGATTTCCAGCATTGCGTCGTGGATTTCGGATCTGGTCATAGGAAGGAATTTCCTTTGTGTGTGTTTGCGGTTTTAAGATAGCCTTGTGGCCACGAAAGGGAAGGAGAATGGGGCTACGGTTCCGGGGAGTATTTCCCCACGATGGTGACGCAGTTGATGCCCATCATGCCGAAGGAGTTATTGAGGATCACATCCACCTTCTCCACAGCCTTCGGCTCATTGAGCACCAAATTCCGGAGAGCGCAGGCGGGATCCAGATTCTCCACATGGATGGTGGGATGGACCACATGGTCCTGGAAGGCGGGGAGATTTCCTGCCAGCTCCAGGGCAGCGGCGGCCCCCATGCAGTGTCCAATAAAGCTCTTGGTGTTATTGAAGTAGGTCTCGGGGCAGTCGTCACCAAAGACATTCCGGAGTGCCTCGCACTCCTTGGCGTCACCGGCGGGAGTGCCCGTGGCGTGGGTATTCACGATATTCACATCCCGAGGAGAGAGCCCCGCCTTCTTCAAGGCATGGCGGATGCACTCCGCCTGTCGCTCGGCATTGGGAAGCACCGCATCCGTGGCATCGGAGTTGCAACACCACCCCAGCAACTCGCCGTAGATCTTCGCGCCACGCGCCAAAGCATGATCCAGTCGCTCCAGCAGGAAGACTGCGCCGCCCTCGGAGATGACGATGCCATTGCGGTCACGGTCGAAAGGCCGGGATGCCATGGTGGGATCCTCGTGGCTCGCCAGGGCATTCTGATTGCGGAAGGCAGCGAAGATTCCGAAGGTGCGGGGGGATTCGGAGACTCCGCCTGCCAGAGCATAATCCACTTCGTCGAGCAGGAGCTGCTGCGCTCCGACCACCAGGCCCATATTTCCGGCGGCGCAGGCGGCACCCACCGTGCAATGCGGACCATGAATATCGAAACGGAGAGTCACAGCGCCCGCGGGGGAATTCGCCACAGTACGGGGATTGTGGTGGTGGCTCCAGTAGGCGGTGTCGTAGTCATACTGACTGATCTCGTAGATCTCGTTCTCCGTCTCCACATTGCCATGCTCGGTAATGCCCAGATAGACGCCCACCCGGCTGGTATCCACGCCAGAAAGATCCAATCCGCCATCCGCCAAACACTCGCCCGCGCAGTAGATCGCAATGGAGCCCGCACGGGTCCCCGTACGCAAGTCACGCTTCTTCTGATACTTCAACGCATCGAAGTCACACAGCCCCGCCGGCGCCTTCCCAAAATACCGCATGTCCACCATCCCAATCCCCGAACGACCCGTCAATAACGCCTCGCGGAACTCCGGCAGGGAATTGGCGTTGGGAGAAGTCAGACCCACGCCAGTAATGACGATGCGCTGGGAGGCAGGAAGGGTGCGGTTCATAGAATCTGTGCCCGTAAAAGGGGAAGGAACAACTAGAAAGGCTACGGCGAATGAAAACGGGATAATATAAGGGGGAGAAAGGAGGGCGAGGGAGAATTACCCCACTGGAGACCGCCATCAAGGGCGAAAGAAACTAGACAAAGGGGCGGTACTAGCAGCCAGATCTCCTTTGACACTACAATAGCAAAGAGCTTGTTCCCCCGCTTACACAAAGGAAGAAGAAAATACTTGATCTAAACGTGATGCCAAATTTCCTGAAAGCTCTCACTCATCCTAGTTACCCCCAACAAATCATCAAAAAAACAAGATTTTTCTGTTGTTTATTCACCGCAGCCTTGAAGAAATTTCCACAAAAGAGTAAAAATTATCATCCAAACACTTGAAAATCTCTACATGGCGTTTAAATTTTGAACAAAAAATCCTATAACTCAAAAGCACGAAGACCATTTGAACAAAGACTCCATTTCCCCCAATACCCTTATTTCATACTTTTAATTTACTTGACAACTCACTATTTCACACACAACACACATTCCAATCAAAAGAGAAAAAGATGGGCAAACTTGCAAATGAAGTCGGAAGATTTCTGCGAAAATTAAGAATAGACAACGGAGAAATTCTATATGATATGGCTCAAAAATTGAACTGTTCTACTTCATATATTTCTGCATTAGAATTAGGGAAACGACGAGTAAATCAAGATTTTAGAAATCAGTTGTGCAAGATTTACTCATTATCTCCAAAGCAATGTGCTGAATTTGATAATGCAATATCATTATCACAAGAAAAAATTGAAATAGGCCTAGAAGGTTTAAGTCAGAATTCAAAAGAATTACTTTTGGCTTTTGCCAGAAAAGTGGAGACCCTAAATGAAGAGGAGACTTCTAAACTATTAGAGTTCCTAACAAAACGCATAGAAGAGAAGGATGAAAAGAAAGAAAAATAAATTTGCAAACGGGGTCCTTGTCACTCCAGTCTCGCGTATTGAACTGAGAAGACAATCTCGAAGGATTAGAAGAATGCTAAATCTTGAAAATGTAGCATATCTTCCTGTCCCAAGATTATTAGAGACTCTTCAGGCGTTGCT
>CAVGTF010000051.1:5011-14569 GCA_963632245.1 Anaerovoracaceae bacterium | reverse complement strand
GACGAAATCTGCGAACCAGGAGAGCTCTAGATGAACCACACTGTCGCATTCTTCTCCGACATCCACGGCGTCCCCGAGACCCTCCAGCTCTTCCTCCAGCAGGCCGACCGGCTGGGTGCCGAGACCCTGGTCCTCCTGGGCGACGCGCTCTACCACGGCCCCCGCAACGGCGTGCCCCACGCCTACGATCCCAAGGAAGTGGCGAAGATCCTCAATGACAACAAGGAGCGGATCCTGGCGGTCCGGGGCAATTGCGACAGCGATGTAGATCAGATGATGCTGGAATTCCCCATCATGGCGGAATACTCCCAGCTGCTCACCCCCACACGCAGATTCTTCCTGACCCACGGACACCTCTACCACAAGGACTATCTGCCGCCTCTCCCCAAAGGCGCGGTCTTCGCACAGGGACACACGCACCTCCCCGCACTGGAAGAACTGCCCTCCGGAATCACCTTCCTGAACCCCGGCTCCATTAGCCTCCCAAAGGGCGGATTCCCACCCACCTTCGCACTCCTCCTGGAAGACGGCACGCTCACACTGCGCACTCTCCAGGACGGCGAAGTCTTCCAGCCCTAAAGAACGGAAAAACGCGGGAATCCCGCGCCGTTCTACCTAGAATCCCGCACGAGACTACGGGACCGCGGTATATTACACCTCGTTTTTTCCCCCAGAACCCCCCGACCGCCCAAAGAACACACGCGCGGACGCGCCGGGATCCCCCAAACCAACACACACAAAAAGGCAAAACACACCCTATGTGCTGCAGCAATCTCTCTGAGGGCGCCAAGGCGAAATTCGCCGAGCTGGACGCCTTTATTGACGGACTGGGCATTGTGGCTGACGACGAACGCCGCCGCGGCCGCCTGATCCAGGTCCTGCACCGCGCCCAGGATATCTTCGGATACCTGCCCCGCGAAGTCCAGAAACACGTGGCGCAGAAGCTCTTCCTCACCGAAGCACAGGTCTCCGGCGTCGTCAGCTTCTACAACTACTTCACCACCGAGCCCAAAGGAAAGTATCGCATCGACGTGTGCCTCGGCACCGCCTGCTATGTCAAGGGCTCCGAGCGCGTCCTCCAGGAAATCGAGCGCGTCCTGGGTGTCAAGGCCGACACCGTCCCCACCGCGGACGGTCTCTTCTCCATCAGCGCACTGCGCTGCGTGGGCGCCTGCGGTCTGGCGCCGGTCATGGTCATCAACGGCAAGGTCTACGGAAAAGTGACCCCCGCGAAGGCCGTTGCCATCATCAACGAGTACAAGGCAAAGGGCTAGGACGCAACGACTATGGAAAAGATTACCAATCGCGAAGAACTCCTTAAGCTGTACGATGCATGCAAGGGCAAGCTGGCCCTGCGCTGCACCAGCGAACACGACATCCACTCCCGCAAGAAGGAGCTGCTGTGCTGCGGCGGTACCGGCTGCCACGCCTCCAACTCCCAGGAGCTCATGCAGAACCTGCGCGACGAGATCGAGCGCGCCGGCCTCTCCGACGACGTGAAGGTCGTCCAGACCGGATGCTTCGGCTTCTGCGCCCAGGGCCCCATCGTCAAGGTCATGCCCGACAACGTCTTCTACGTCCAGGTCACTCCCGAGGACGCCAAGGAGATCGTCGAGAAGCACGTGGTCGGACACGAGCTGGTCGAGCGACTCCTCTTCATCGAGCCCATGCTCAAGGAGCGCGTCCACGACTACGCGAAGATGTCCTTCTATGCCAAGCAGCAGCGCATCTCCCTGCGCAACTGCGGACTGATCAACCCCGAGGACATCACCGAATACATCGCCAGCCAGGGCTACCAGGCATTGGCGAAGTGCCTTCTGGACATGGACCGCAACCAGGTCATCCAGGAGGTCCTGAACTCCGGCATCTGCGGCCGCGGCGGCGCGGGCTTCCCCACTGGTCTGAAGTGGAAGATCGCCGCTGGCACCCAGGCCGACGAGAAGTACATCGTCTGCAATGCTGACGAGGGCGACCCCGGCGCGTTCATGGACCGTTCCATCATGGAAGGCGACCCCAATTCCATCGTCGAGGCCATGGCCATCGGCGGATACGCCATCGGCGCCAAGCACGGTCTGGTCTATATCCGTGCCGAGTACCCCCTGGCGGTCCACCGCCTCCAGACCGCCATTGACGAGGCCCGCGAGCTGGGCCTGCTGGGCAAGAACATCCTGGGAGCCGGCTTCGACTTCGACATCGAGATCAAGCTGGGCGCAGGCGCCTTCGTCTGCGGCGAAGAGACCGCGCTGATCCACTCCATGGAAGGCATGCGCGGCGAGCCCACCACCAAGCCGCCATTCCCCGCCAACATCGGCGGCGGCTACTGGGGTTGCTCCACCAACGTCAACAACGTGGAGACCTACGCCTCCATCCCCGTGATCCTGCTCAAGGGCGCCGCCTGGTACTCCAAGATCGGCAACTGGCAGATTGAGACCGACGAGAATGGCAACTGGAAGAAGACGGTCTCCGGCAACTCCGGCACCAAGGTCTTCGCCCTGGCCGGCCAGATCAACAACGTGGGCCTGGTGGAAGTCCCCATGGGCACCACCCTGCGCGAGATCATCTACGACGTGGGCGGCGGAATCTCCGGCGGCCGCGAATTCAAAGCCGTGCAGACCGGCGGTCCTTCCGGCGGCTGCATCACCAAGGAGAACCTGGATACCCCCATCGACTACGGCAATCTGGCCAAGATCGGCTCCATGATGGGCTCCGGCGGAATGATCGTGCTCTCCGACCGCGACTGCATGCCCGCAATGGCGAAGTTCTACCTGGGCTTCACCAAGGACGAGTCCTGCGGAAAGTGCACTCCCTGCCGCATCGGCACCCGCCGCATGCTCGAGATGCTCGAGAAGATCTGCGACGGCAATGGCACCGAGGACGACCTGGTCGAGCTGGAGAAGCTGGCAAACACCATCCGCGACACCGCACTGTGCGGACTGGGACAGACCGCCCCCAACCCCATCCTCAGCACTCTCCGGTACTTCAAGGACGAGTATCTGGCTCACGTGCGTGACAAGAAGTGCCCCGCCGGCACCTGCCAGAAGCTCTACACCCTGAGAATCACTGACGGCTGCATCGGATGCACCAAGTGCAAGCGCAACTGCCCCGTGGGCGCCATCACCGGCGAACTCAAGCAGCAGCACTACATCGATCCCGCGAAGTGCATCAAGTGCGGAGCGTGCATCGACGGATGCCCCAAGAAAGCCATCGTCAAGGAGTAAGGGAGGGAACACCCAATGAGCGACGTCACTGTTACCATTAACGGGACTAAAGTCACGGTCCCTTCCGGCTCCACGATCCTGGAAGCCGCCCAGAAGCTGAACATCAACATCCCCACCCTGTGCTACTGCAAGGACGTGGGTTGCGGCGTGCCCAACAAGCCCGCCAGCTGCCGTATCTGCCTGGTTGAGGCCACCGGAATCCGTCCCCGCCCCATCCTGGTTCCCGCCTGCGCCACCCCCATCACCAATGACCGTGTCGAGGTGTGGACCAACTCCCAGCGCGCCCTCAATGCCCGCCGCACCGTCCTGGAGCTCATGCTCTCCGACCATCCCCAGGACTGCCTGACCTGCGCCAAGAACCAGGACTGCGAACTGCAGAAGCTGGCCTCCGAGTTCGGCATCCGCGACATCGAGTTCAAGGGCGCCGTCAACCACTTCGATGTGGATGACTCCAGCGAGGCCATCATGCGCGATCTCTCCAAGTGCGTCATGTGCCGCCGTTGCGAGACCGTCTGCAACAAGGTCCAGACCGTGGGCACCCTCACCGGCTATGGCCGCGGCTTCGGTGCAAAGGTCGGCACCGCGTCCATGATCCCGCTGGCGGATACCTCCTGCACCTTCTGCGGACAGTGCGTGAATGTGTGCCCCGTGGGCGCCATCACCGGTGTCAGCTACGTGAAGAAGGTCTGGAAGGCCATCAACGACCCCACCAAGACCGTGGTTGTGCAGACCGCCCCCGCAGTCCGCGTGGCCGTGGGTCAGGAGTTCGGCTTCGAGCCCGGCGTGCCTGTGACCGGAAAGCTGGTGGCGGGCCTGCGTGCCCTGGGTTTCGACAAGATCTTCGACACCGACTTCAGCGCCGACCTCACCATCATGGAAGAGGCACACGAGCTGGTGGAGCGCGTCAAGGCCGGCAAGAACCTGCCGATCCTCACGAGCTGCTGCCCCGGATGGATTAACTTCATCGAGCACAACTTCCCCGACCTGCTCCATATCCCCTCCTCCTGCAAGTCCCCGCAGCAGATGTTCGGCGCCGTCGCCAAGAGCTACTACGCCGAGAAGATGGGAATCGCCCCCAAGGACCTCATCGTGGTCTCCATCATGCCCTGCCAGGCCAAGAAGTACGAGGCCGCACGCCCCGAGTTCGCCCCCAACGGCGTCCGCGACGTGGACTACGTGCTGACCACCCGCGAGCTCTGCCGCATGTTCCGTGAGGCAGGCGTCAACCTGGCCAACATGAACGACGAGAAGTTCGACAGCCCCCTGGGACAGTCCACCGGCGCCGCCGATATCTTCGGCGTCACTGGCGGCGTGCTGGAAGCCGCGTTGCGCACGGTTCACAACATGCTGACTGGCGAGGACCTGAAGGGTGATGCGGTGAACTTCCGCGCGGTCCGTGGTCTGGACGGTATCAAGGAAGCCACTGTGGAGATCACTCCCGGCGTGAAGGTGAATGCCGCGGTCTGCTCCGGCCTGGGCAATGCCCGAAAGGTCCTGGAGATGGTCCGCAAGGAGCCCAACCGCTTCCAGGCCATCGAAATCATGGCCTGCCCCGGCGGCTGCATCAACGGCGGCGGACAGCCCTACCTCCACGGCGACCGCTCCCTCCTCGAGAAGCGCATGGCGGGACTCTACGCCGAAGACGCCAACAAGCCCCTGCGCATGTCTCACGAGAACCCCGACATCCAGACCCTCTACAAGGAATACTTGGGCGAGCCCGGCTCCGAGAAGGCACACCACCTCCTCCATACCCAGTATCACCAGAAGTAGAGACCACATAGCCTACAATAGGTGAAACGCGAAACGCCCCACGGCTTAAATCGCCGCGGGGCGTTTCTTTTGCGTGGCGGGCGGGCGGAAAGCCCGCCCGCGCCCCTAGTTTCTTCCGCCTACCGGCGGTACAGTACCGGCCTTCTGGCCGCTCCGCGGCGCGTGCCTTCCAACTACGCGTACCTTCCTAGCGTAAGCTTCGCAGGAAGATCTCCAAAGGAGGTCGGGCTGCCGCCCCCGAACCACCGCCTAATTTCTTCCGCCTATCGGCGGTCCGCCTACTGGCGATACTAGCGCGCCAATTGGGCGCGCTTGGCGGAATCGCCGGTTTTTCCCGGCGATGGGTTTCGGCACGAAACCCTGGCCTAACTTCCTCCTTTCTCCTTCCTCCCTCCTCCTTTTCCCATGTCTTCCCCCCGTTCCCTCCTCGGCTGGCTCTTGGGTCTTTTGGCCACCTGTATTTGGGGGACCTTCTACCCTGTCAGCAGGCTTCTAGCAGGTCCTGGGGGCGATGATGTGGATCCGCTGTCGTATTCGCTCCTGCGCTTTTTGCTGGCGACGCTGGCGCTCTCGCCGATTCTATTGAAGCGCGAGACCCGCGTCCTCGCAAAGAAAATGCTCCAAAGTGACTTCCGGGAGATGGCGCTCTTGGCATTCATTGGAATTTTAGGCGAAGGACTGCTGGTCTTCTGGTCCACAAAATACACCACGGCGGCGCGGAGTTCCCTCATGGCGAATACCTCGCCTGCCACCACGCTGATTTTGGCGTGGCTCTTGGGACGGGATATCCTGACGGGACGAAAGCTCGTCGGCATCCTCCTGGGCCTGGCTGGAATGGTCTTCTTCTTTTTGGCGGAAGGACAGGACCGCTTCCTGGGCGCGGATGCATCCCTGTGGGTCGGCGATCTCCTGGCCTTCAGCAGCGGCTGTTGCTGGGCCACCTTCACTGTGCTAGGCGACCGTTTCTCCGAAAAATATGGCGGTGTCCTGAGCAGCCTCATGTTCTTCGCCACCGCCACCATCCTCATGCTCCCCATCACATTGGCGCTCAATGGCGGAAAGATCCAGTGGCAATTCACTCCGGAATACTTCCTCAATGCACTCTATCTGGGCGCCGTGGGCGGCGGAATCGCCATCGCTTGCTGGTATGCCGCATTGCAGCGGGTCTCTCCGGGACGCCTAGGGAGCCTAGGATACCTCTCCGCCTCCATCGCCATCGTCAGCAGCCTCCTGCTCACCGGCGAAAAGCTGAACTGGCTCTTCCTGACGGCACTTGTCTGCGTCATGAGCGGCATGGCACTCATGGCTCACAAGGCAAAGAGCGAGAAATAGAAAAAAAAGGGGGCCTCCTACCATATCGGAAGAGAGCCCCTGATTCACAGGCTATTTATCCGCGGGGAAGAGCACCGTCTTCAATCGCCGCGCATCCCCCGCTTGCACCGCATTCCAGCCCCACTGGCGGGCGCCCTGGATCAAATCCGCGCGGTCATCCAAATAAAGATCCGGCTTGCCGTAACGCTCCTCGAAAGCCCGGAACATCGCCGGCGAGGGCTTCAATGCATGGACCTCGTCACTGCGAATCGCATCCTGGATGAAATCGAAGATGCCCTTCGTCAGTTGACGAAAGCGTGGAAAGTGAATGGTATTGATATCGGTGAAGAAGACAAAGTGTGAGCCGGTATCGGCCATCTTGTGGATCAGCTCCGGCATTCCGGGCAACGCAGGCCGGAGGTATTCCTCGTGTGCCAAACGGATCTGCTCTTTCGTCCAGCGGCCGGGGAAGCGTCGGCAGAAGTCCTCTAGGTATTCCTCCTGAGAGATGCGTCCCTCCAGGAATTGCTGGAATGCGGGGCAGAAGGGCTCCACTCCCAGATCCACGCCGCCGCCATCCTCGGGGAGTCCCAGCGTGCGATAGAGCCCGGGGCGGTATTGCTGAATCAGCGTATTTCCGATATCCAGCGCCACCAGGCGGTAGGGATTCTCCTGGGGCATCCAGCCGGAGAAAAAGCTCTCTTCCATAGATCCTATATTCCTATTCATTATCGCGTACGCGCGCGAAGCCACTTCCATACACGTCTTACAAGGAAGACTCACGCGTCCTCCCCAAAACAAGAAATCCGCGCCCTCCCGGGAAACTCCGGAAAAGCGCGGATGGTCAGCGAAAGCGGGAAAAGAGAGGTCTCCTCTCCCGCCTGGCGCGTCTTTTTATGCCTTCAGGGCGGCGCGGACCTTCTCGAGCTGTCCGGCGGAACCCAGCTTCACGTTCTTAGCGGCGATGAACTCGGCATAAGCGGCCATGAACTCCTTGCCGGCGGGACGCAGATCGAAGTCCTCGGGGTGGAGGATGAAGTGCTCGCGGTGGACGCGGCACCACACCAGACGGCCATCGGTATCGATGTTGATCTTGGTCACGCCCAGCTTGGCGGCGGGCAGGAACTGATCGGCATCGACGCCCTTGGCACCGGCCAGCTTACCGCCGGCGATGTTGATGCGGCGCACCTCGTCCTGGGGCACGGAGCTGGAACCGTGCATGACCAGGGGGAAGTTGGGCAGGCGCTTCTGGATCTGCTCCAGGACGTCGAAGTGGAGTCCCTGGGTGCCGGAGAACTTGAAGGCGCCGTGGCTGGTGCCGATGGCGCAAGCCAGGCTGTCCACGCCAGTGCGCTCGACGAACTCCTTGGCCTGATCGGGATCGGTGAGCTTGGCGTCGCTCTCGGAGACCTTCACGTGCTCCTCAACACCACCCAGCTGACCCAGCTCGGCCTCGACAACCAGGCCCTTTGCGTGGGCGGCGTCGACAACGCGCTTGGTGATGGCCACATTCTCCTCGAAGGGCTTGCTGGAGGCGTCGATCATGACGGAGCTGTAGAAGCCGGACTCGATGCAGTCCATGCAGGTGGCCTCGTCGCCGTGGTCCAGATGCACCGCGAAGATCGCCTCGGGGAAGACCTGGTCGGCGGCGCGGATGATGCCCTCGAGCATCAGCTTGTTGGTGTAGCTGCGCGCACCCTTGGAGATCTGGATGATGAAGGGAGCCTGGCTCGCGATGTTACCGCGGAAGAGGCCCATGCACTGCTCCAGATTGTTGATGTTGTAGGCGCCGATGGCGTACTTGCCGTAGGCCTGCTTGAAGAGTTCCTTCGTGGTGACAATCATCGCTGTGGTTCCTTGGACTTTGTTTTGCCCCCTCCGATGCGGGTATGCGCCGGAGAGGAGGGAGGGATTTGTTTTTGGGGGAGGAAATGGCGCGTCCCCTCGCGGGGTCCGCCGTCAAGTCAACGGGGTACTATAACCGCCCTTGCCTAGACCGCCCTCCCGAGAGGCGTTTTCCCGGAAAGGTCTTCGAGGCAACGCGGACGGTCGGGGGATTCTTAGAAAGCGCTGGGGATCTGGAGGACGGAGCCGTCCTTCAGATCGGCGTTGGTCTTCACCTGGGGATTGGCCTGCTTGATGGCCTCTACAGTGGTCTCATACATGGAGGCGATGCTCTCCAGGGTCTCGCCCATGCCCACGGCGTGTTCCAGATAGGGCGCGGGGGCGGGAGCGGGTGCCTCGTCCACGACAACGGGTGCCTCCACGGGCGGCAGGGGCTCGGCGGAAGTGGCGTCAACCACGGGTTCCGCGACAGGTGCGGGGGCCGCCTTGGGGGCCGCGGGAGCGGCTTCGCCGGTGAGATTGAGGACCTGTCCCACCTGGAGGGTATCGGAGGAGAGGTCATTCCAGCGGCGGATGTCGTCGGTCTTCACACCGAAGCGGTGTCCCACAATCCAGAGGGAGTCGCCGGACTTCACGGTGTACTTTCCATCAGCGGGGATGCTCTCGCGCTGGGCGGAAGCGGCGGGCGCCTTCTTCTTGTCGGCGGCCTTGGCGGCGGGAGCGGTCTTGGCATCAGCCTTCTTGACGGGGCTGGTGGAGACTGCGCCGGCGGGCAGATTCAGCTTCTGTCCCACGAAGATCTTGTCTGCGCTCTTGACCTGGGGATTGGCGGCCAGTAGGTCGGAGGTCTTCACGCCGTGGGTGGCGGCGATGCGGGAGAGGCTGTCGCCTCCGCGGACCACATAGACCTCTCCGGGCTCAGCGGCGGCAGCGCCGGTGGGCACGGAAGGAAGAGTCCATCCCTTGTTCTCGGAAGCGGCGGGGGCCTCGGGGGCCTCGGGTCCCTTGGGGGCCTCGATCTCCTGGATCTCGGGCTGCTCGGTCAGCTCGGGACCGGGAACCACGAAGGCATTCTCCTCGCCGATGCCCTGGAAGGCCGGGGTCTCCTGGGCGGCGGGGGCGGTGGTAGCGGGAATGGGCTTGATTTCGGCGTAGGCGGGAGGAATGACGGAGCGTCCGCTGAGCAGACCGGTGTAGGTGTTGGTCTTGGGGGTAGCGGTGCGGCAACCAGCGGCGCCAATGGCCACGGCGGCGGCCAGGGCGAGCGTTCCGCAGGAGGAGAGGAGGTTCATTTTCATCGTCCGTTTCCTGTGATCTTGTGAAGGTGAGGGAATGAGAGAGAAGGCGTTGTTGAAAGGCGTAAAAGGGATTCGAATTTCTCAGGAGGGCTCGCCGCTGCCCGTGCGTGCGCACG
>CAVGTF010000051.1:0-5001 GCA_963632245.1 Anaerovoracaceae bacterium | reverse complement strand
GCGCACGCGTGCGAATCCAGCGCATCCACGGCGGCGGCGAATTTGTCGCCGCGTTCCGCGTAGGAGCGGAACATATCCATGCTTGCGCAACCGGGAGAGAGGAGGATCAGTTCGCGGGGGGAAGCTGCATTGGCGGCCAGGGCGACGGCCTCCTCCAGGGAGGCGCAGACATGGCACTGCGTCCAGTTCCCCCAGGATTCCGCCAGACGGGGACCACTTTCCCCTATGAGGAATGCGGTCTTAACATACATTCTGATTTCCGGTTCGGCTTCCACTAGGGAGCATCCCTTAGCCAGGCCGCCGGCAATCAGGTGGATGCCCTTTCCGGCCATGGGACCCAGGGTGCGCAACGCCTGGATCATGGCGTCCACATCGGTGGCCTTCGAGTCGTCCACAAAGAGGACCTCGTTGCGCTCGCGCACCAGCTGGATGCGGTGGGGACCGCACTGGAAATTGGAAAGCGCCAGGCGGTATTTTTCCAGGGGGATTCCCAATGCGGAGAGCATCGCGATCACCGCCGCGGCGTTGGCGAGATTGTGGCTGCCCTGCATTTGCAGGCCCGCCCGGGAGAGCACAAGCTCCTCGCCAGAGGGCGTCAGATGCCGGATGCCCTCCGCACAAATCCACCAGTCCTCCGCCTGGGGGCGTTCCGCGAGAGCGGTGGGCTCCTCACCCCGCAGCCAGAGGCGCGCGCGATGCACGCCGTCGGCGAGATGGAGGGCATTTTCCAAGGCGGCGTGATATACGACGGCGCCGGAGGCGGGGACGCGTTCCAGGAGGGATGCCTTCAGGGCGGTGTAGTTCTCCAGGGAGCCGTGCCGATCCAGGTGATCGGGAGTCACATTCAGGAGGATTGCGCCGGAGGGCCGGAGGCTCGCCGCGTGTTCCAATTGGAAGCTACTAACCTCGAGCACCAGGTAATCCAGCGCGGGTGGATCCAGGGCAATTTGGGAGAGCGGCACGCCGATATTTCCGGCGGACAACGCGGAGAATCCGGCGCCTTTCAGGCATGCCGTCAGGAGTTCGGTGGTAGTGGTCTTGCCGTTGGTGCCGGTGACCGCCAGGATGGGGCATGTCAGGAAAGAGGCGCCGAATTCCAGCTCGCCCACCAGGGGCGCGCCGGTGGATTCGCCCATGCGATGGAGGGCGCTCCCCAGGGGAATGCCGGGGGAGACCACCACGAGGTCGATCTTTTCGTCGCCCGCCCAGAGGCAGTCGTGGCATCCCCAAAGGAAGGAGACGCCCGACTCCGACAGCGATGCACTGTCAGCGGGAGCGCTGTCCTTCGCGGCGCCATCGACCAAGATCGCGTGGGCACCGTGGGAGGCGGCCAGGCGCGCGGCGGCGCGGCCACTCTTCCCGGCGCCCAGCACCAGGACCGTCTTTCCTGACAGAGACTCCGGAATCATTTCAGGTCCGCGGGCTCCATTTCGGCGATGTAGGGCAACTGGCGGAAGCGCTCATTATAGTCCATTCCGCAGCCGATGAGGAAGCGGTCAGGCAGGCGGAAGCCGACCCACTCGGCGGTGAAGTCCTTGGCGAGGGGATGGAGGGGGCGGTCCTTCTGGACGAGCACGCAGGTCTTCACATCCACGGCGTCCTGTTCCTGGAAGTGCCGGCGGATGGAGGAGAGGGTCAGGGCGGTATCGAGCACCTCGTCCACCAGCAGCACATGGCGTCCGGCAACGGGGCGCTTGGGAGTGCCGCGCATGGTGATCTTTCCGGTGGACTTGTCGTCCACATAGCTGGAGACCAGGACGGAGTCCAGGATGAAATCGCCCTTCAGGTGGCGGGTCAGATCGACGGCGAAGTAGCATGCGCCGTTCAGCAGTGCCATAACGGTGTAGGGCTGTCCCTCGTAGGCGCGATTGATTTCGTCGGCCATTTCCTGGATGCGTGCCTGGATCTGCTCCTGAGTAAGAACAATCTTCATTGTAGTGTGGAATCGAAGGGGTTTTAAGAAAGAAAAGACGGATTGGAATTTGGAAAGTGTATTTTATCGTCCGGTCATGCGGCGATAGGCGTCTCCTGCCATGTAGGAACTGCGGACCAGTGGACCGCAGACCGCGCGGGCGAAGCCGAGCTCCTCCTCGGCGTATCGCCGCCACTGGAGGAATTCGGAGGGCGGAATGAAGCGTGCCACGGGGAGTTGTGCGGGAGTGGGCTGGAGATACTGTCCCAGAGTCACCAGAGAGACGCCGGCCTCCCGCAAATCCCGCAGTGCCTGTCGGATATCCTCGTCACTCTCGCCCAATCCCAGCATCATGCCGCTCTTCACCACCGTGCCCGCGGGGGCGTGTTCGGAGGCGTGCTTCAGGACGGCCAGGCTTCCGCGATAGGTCGCCACACTCCGGACGCTGGGAGAGAGGCGCTCCACGGTCTCCAGGTTGTGTCCGAAGACTGCGGGAGCTGCAGCGAGGACCTTGTCCAAGGCGGCGAAGTCGCCGCGGTAGTCGCTGGTAAGGACCTCCACCAGGGTATCGGGGGACGCCTGGCGAATGGCGCGAATCACATCGGCCATGGCGGAAGCGCCGCCATCGGGAAGGTCATCGCGGGTCACACAGGTGACCACCGCGTATTTCAGCCCCAGTTCCTGGACGCTCTTGGCGACCTTGATGGCCTCATCGGGATCCGCAGGCGTGGGGCGACCGTGGTTCACGGAGCAGAAGCGGCATGCGCGGGTGCACACATCGCCCAAGATCATGAAGGTGGCGGTGCGCTGCTTCCAGCACTGGCAGCGATTGGGGCACTTCGCGCCTTCGCAGACGGTATGGAGTCCACCCTCCCGCAGGAGCTGCCGCATCTCGCGGCGTTCTTCGCCGCCCTGGAAGGGGCTCTTGAGCCAGAGTGGGAGTCGTCCGGAAGCGGGATCGAAGGGCAGCCGGGTCTCCAGAGAGAGTCCGCGGAGTTCCTCGCGATACTCCTCCAAGAAGCGGCGGTCCGTAGGCATCAAATCCAGTGCGTCCCACTCCACGGGGGTATGCCAGCGGCACTCTTGCCCCTCCTGGGGAGTAGGCTCTACATCG
This sequence comes from Anaerovoracaceae bacterium, assembly GCA_963632245.1. Lineage (GTDB taxonomy): Bacteria > Verrucomicrobiota > Lentisphaeria > Oligosphaerales > Oligosphaeraceae > UBA1724. Next base: position 1,975 of record CAVGTF010000051.1, on the reverse strand, counting down.
GCGGGTGCCTGGCAGAGGAGAAAGTGCAGCCGGATTGCGGGTGTGGTCTCGGAGGCGGGTCGGGAGATGGTCGCCACTGGGACGGCAGAGGTCACGGGGAAAGCGAGTTCCTCGCGCAATTCCCGGCGGATGGTCTCCTCGAAGCTCTCGCCCACCTCGCATTTTCCGCCAGGGAACTCCCAGCGCCCCTCGCCTCTGCTACCAGGACGCCGCGTGGCCAGAAGCAACCGTCCCTCCCGGAAGACCACGGCGGCGCAGACATCCATCACTCCATCGCAGGCGGGGCTCTCCACGGATTTCTTCTCCACGGCAAATATCAGAAAACGCAAATAATAGATCTTATCGCCCTCCCCCCCTGCCTCCCGAGCCCCCCCCGGTGGACGCAACGCGCGACGGCGGCACCATTCCGGGAAGAAGCCGCCCCTCTCCGTGAATTCCGAAGAGGGGCGCGAATCACTCCTCCCGCATATTTTCTGCGAGGGAGCTAGGGGAATGAGGGGGAGGAATCGGGACTAGAGCTCGCCGATCACGAATTCCGCGCGGCGATTCAGCTTGAACTGGCTCTCCTCGACGGCGTCGGCCACTGCGGGGCGGTCCTCGCCATAGCTAAGGGTCTGCATCCGGCCATCGGCCACGCCCAGAAGCCCGAGATACTGCTGCACGGAGAGCGCACGGCGCTCGCCCAGCGCGCGGTTGTACTCATCGCTGCCGCGGGCATCGGTGTGTCCCTCGATCACCACGCCCAGCTTGGGATTCTCGACAAGGAACTGCGCCAGGCTATCCAGCTTCGCGCGCTCGGAGCCCTGGATCTCGGACTGGTCGTAGCCGAAGTAGACCACGCCATCCCAGCGCTGGCCATTCTTCACGAAATCGGACTCGCCATTGACGCCGGCGGCGGGCTTGTCGGTGCCCTCCCAAGGACCCATGGCGGCGCCATTCTCGCCGAATTCGTCCAGTCCAGCCACATCCGCGCCGGCGGGCACGAAGCCGTCCTCGCCGAAGCCCGCGCCATTGGCGGCGCTGTCAGCGCCCAGGGCATTGGGGTTCCGCACCACGCCAGTCAGATCGATCTTGGGCTTCTTGGTGCAGGAGGTAACGAGGAGGGCGCAGGCGACGATGGCCGCCAGAAGACTCAGAGTACGATTCAGGCGCATAGTGAAGGAAGAAGGAGGGTAGATGGTTTCGTACAAAGGGACTCGGGGAAAGGGGCCTTCGGGTTCGACGCAACGGGAATTCTCCTGCGTCGTCTCCCTACGGGAAAGAACGGTGGATACTGTAATGCCCGTTTCCCTTCCCGGAGAGAGGCGCAGGGGCTTTTTCACGAAAGAAATGCACGCATTCTTCCCCACGCCAAATCCCCCTCTACTCCAAACACAAAACGCCCCCATACACGCCACCCACGACACGCCTTTTTTCCAAATTCGCGCACACCGCTATTGAAATCCGGCAAAATGTGGTTATCTTAACCCCGCTTTCTCACCGGAGAGGTGTCAGAGTGGTCGATTGAGCAGCACTGGAAATGCTGTTTACCGAAAGGTAACCAGGGTTCGAATCCCTGCCTCTCCGCCATCCCATTTCCCCACATAAGGCCGCGGCTCCAGCTATCTGGAACGCGGCCTTACGCGTTTTGGGGCGAATCTCGCCCAAAAACGCGTAACACGCAAGTGCCGCCGGTAGGCGGAAGAAATTAGGCGGGGGTCCGGGGGGGGCAAGCCCCGACCTCCTTTGGTAGTCTTCCTGCGAAACTTATGCGGGAATTTCGAAAGGACGGGGACTGCGCCCCCACGCCCCCACAGCAGTAGGGAGAAGGGAGAAGGGAGTAGGTTTTATAAGGTGCCGCAGGCGCCCTTCCGCCGCTGGTGGCGGCGGTACCAGTACCGCGGCCTTCACGCCGCGGAAGAGCCGCGCAGCGACCGCACAAACCTACTCCCTACTCCCTACTCCCTACTCCCTACTCCCTACTCCCTACTCCCTA
>CAVGTF010000050.1:11151-14706 GCA_963632245.1 Anaerovoracaceae bacterium | reverse complement strand
CTTCACAGCCACAGAGTTGCTGACTGCCCTCGCCGAATACTACAGAAATAGTTTCCGAGAACCTATTTCTGTGAAGGTGGACTTCGATAAAAAAGAGGAGGTCAATCTAGAATCCTGCCTTGAATACAAGGATCTATACTTTCCGAGTCTTAGCGACGAAGAGCTCAAAGCGCAGACGCAGGCTATCCTTGACCTGTTACCGAAGAAACTCTTCGGCTGAAAGCAACCCACCAAAAGCAGGAAGAAGAAGTAGTAGTAGTCCCCTATCTATCCAAGGAAAACTCTTCACACCCTATTGAAGATCATGACGACTGAAAATACGAACCAAAATCGCGAATTGCAAGACAGCGAACTCAATGTGCTAGAATGCCCATTGACTGGCACTGTAGTGGTGGAAGCCGGTGCAGGCACGGGCAAGACCTACAACATCGAATCCCTATACGTCCGGCTGATCCTGCAGCAGGAAGCAAAGACTTCGGAAATCCTAGCAGTGACCTTCACCGAAGCCGCCGCCAAAGAACTCCGCACCCGTATTCGTGCACGCCTAACGGAAGTCCGGCAGGCACTGGAGCCCTCAGACGAGGATCAAAAGCACGAATGGAAGAACCCCATTGATGGGAAGCTAGTCGAAAAACTAGTCAGAGACGGCACCAAGAAAGAAGACCTCCTCGCTCGGTGCCGGGAAGCGCTAGCGGACTTTGATGCGGCCCCCATCTTCACCATCCACGGATTCTGCAGGCGGATGCTCAATGACCACACCTTCGAAAGCGGTATCCGATATGGTCAGGAAATGCGAGGCGACCCCCAGGAGAACATTGACGATGCGTATCTGAACTTCTACCGAAAATACGTCTACGAGAACAAAACGCGTGCACGCGCAAATATCTGGGGAGCAAAGAGTTGGTTCCTAGTCTATAATCCTGAAACTGAAATAATGGAGAAGCACGGCATTGAACCGGGTACACTACAAAGGCACACACAGGGCCTCATCTGCAGAGACGAAAAAGAAATCGAGTGGAGCGTGGATCCCAAACACGACTCGCTCACCTTCCTAGATTTTTTAGAGCAGATGGAAGCCTCCGCTGATCCGAACGCGGAGAAGCCTTTTTCTGACGATGCACAAAAGGAGACCTACCTGCGTCGCATCCAGCGCGAGGCCGTGTCATATGTGAAAGAGACGCTTAAAAGGGATAAGGAACATGAGAGCTTCATGACCTTCGACGACCTGCTTACAACGATGAAGAAGCGTCTAGAGGACCCCGAAAAAGGCATCCGCTTCCGCGACAGCATCCGAAAACAGTTCAAATACGCCTTCATTGACGAGTTCCAAGACACCGACGACGTCCAGAACGCCATCTTCCGAATGCTATTCCGAGACGATCCCGCTCCGGACCAGCTCATCTTCCTCATTGGCGACCCCAAACAAGCCATCTACGGTTTCCGTAATGGCGATGTCTTCACCTATCTGGATGCCACAAAGAGAGACAGCAAAGACGCGCCCCAGCGTTTCCAGCTCACCAGCAACCGCCGCTCCTCCCGAGAATTCATCAAGGCACTCAATGCCATGCGGGAGATTCGCGAGAATGCAACGACAAAGGACGGCGGATTCTTCCTGCAGAACGACATCAAATTCCCAGAAATCCGCTTTCCTGAAGATATCACCCCAGAAAGCGAATGGCGACTCCTGAGAAACGGCGTGGATGTGAAGGCAGTGGAAGACAACGGGAAACACCCACTGCTTAACTACGACTTTCTAGGGAATCAAACGAAAGACGAAAACGTCAAAGAAGTCCGAGCCACCATGGCAAAGGAATTCATAGCCATGGTGGAGGAACGAAGGCTCTCCATTCAAGAGCCTGGAAAAACACCGCGCCCTGTTCGCTACAGCGATATCGCTGTGCTATGCACTGAAAACTCAGAGGCGACTGCCACCGCAAGGGTTCTCCGAGAGAGCGGCATCCCCTGTGTCATCGTCAAAGAGGCACCACTCTTTGGGACGCCGGCGGCAAAGCTTGTCCAAAACCTCATGACCACCATCCTAGATCCCAGTGGGACTCCCCTGACAAATCTCATCAATCTAGAGGGCTTCTTCCCCGTCTTCAACATCCGACAGCTCAATTACCTAAAACAACAGGAACTTCCGTTCTGCGAGAAACTCCGGGATCTTCTACGAACCTGGCAAGATTACTCCTTCCGAGCGATGTTCTCCAAGTTTTTGAAATCCACCATGAAAGAGTTCCTGGGGGAAGCGACCACCAAGGCATTGGGAATCCAGCCCGACCGCACCGTATCGGAGGTCCTCCTAGACAGGAATAACGGAGACGAAAGCATTCTTTCCACATTGTTGCAAATCCAAGAGTCGCTCAATCAGGCAGTAGTAGAGCAGCGCCTAGGACCGGAGGGCCTCACTAGATTCCTCCAGCAGAGAATTAAGAATGCGGGAAGCGAGGCAAAAGACTACCCGTTACAAAGGTCCTCCGAAAAAGACGCCGTCCGATTCATGACCATCCACTCGAGCAAGGGACTCCAGTTCCCAATCGTCTATGTGCAGGGAATGCTATCCAAAAAAAACAGAGCAGGTCTCGGTGCGCGTTTTCACAAGGATACGGAAGACGGCAAAGGCGTGGAAGTCAAATTTGACATGGACGCACAGGACTCCAAGGTTCAAAACCAGGCGAAACTAGAAGAAAACCAGGAATTCTTCCGACTCTTCTATGTAGCCGCCACCCGTGCCAGACTCCTCTGCAGATTCCTGGAACCTGAAAACCGAGACAGAAACAAGGCTGAAAAATTTTTCTCGAAACTACAGGGAATAGATAAGGGAGAAAAAGTTACTGAATGCCTCCCCCACTATGACAGCAAATTCCCCGTAAAAAAACTCCCACCCCTGAACGAATTCCTCTCCTGGCTCAAGGAGGGAACCTGTGCGGAGGCGGAGCCCTCCAAGGACGTCCCCACGCCGGTGGCGGAGGGATTCCCGGAGGGCATCGATCTTCCACGCGGGTGGTGCACGTGCAGTTTCAGTTCGCTGGCGCAGGACGGGAGTGTTGTCGCCGGGGAGAGTTCTGATGGCGTTTCTACCCCGGGAGTCAAGAATGCGGATTCTGTAGACAACGAAGTGGAATCCGATCCCAGCCAAGACAGCGAGGACACCCCCGTAACTGGGGATGCGTCCGACGTCCCGGAGGAGAGTGCCGTGAAGTTATCGGCCATCTTCCGCTTCCCCCGCGGAAAGCTCGCGGGCACCTGCTGGCACGAAATCCTGGAAAAGTTGGACTTCCAGGGGAGTGTGGAGAGCCAGAGGGCGTCCCTGTGGGAGCCGATGCTGGATCAGAGCAGTCAGCTCCCCAAGGGCGAAAAAGGCAAAGCCGAGCGCGAGGCGCGCATCCGCGCCTTCGGGGACATGCTGGAGGGCGTTCTGGAGACCGCGTTGCCGGATCCCATGGATTCCTCGAAGCGCCTGGACTTTTCCCTGAAGGACATCCCCCAGGATCGCCGCCAGAGCGAGCTGCGGTTCTACTTCCGCCTGAAGAATGGCATCCGTGGCAGCGTGCT
>CAVGTF010000050.1:0-11078 GCA_963632245.1 Anaerovoracaceae bacterium | reverse complement strand
TCTTCCGCCTGAAGAACGGCATCCGTGGCAGCGTGCTGGCGGAGCTTCTTGACACCCATGGGATCCCCCGCAACGCCGCCTGGTCGCCCTACCGTGACAGGGTAAATGGCTGGGTGTTGAATGGCAGCCTGGACCTCCTCTTCCAGAATCCCAAAGACGGGAAATACTACATCCTGGACTGGAAGACCAACGCCTTGAACCAAAAGATGTCGGGCTTTGACCAGGCGGGCATGGAGGAAGAGATGAAGACACACTTCTACCATCTGCAGTATCTCATCTACACCGTGGCATTCCTCCATGCCTACAAGTCCCTCACGCCTGGCTGGGAGTTGACCGAGGACAGCTACAACGCGCTCTTTGGTGGCGTCATCTACTATTTCCTGCGCGGCGTCACGAAGGATCCCCAGGACACCAATGGCTTCTACGCCACTCGTCCCGAATTCGGACTCATCAAAGAGCTCTTCGATGAATTGCAGCCCTGCGCGAAGCCCGCAGACGATGTCCAATAGCCCTTTTTTCTACACAGAAACATACCCATGAGCGAAAATAACAATATCAACGAAGAAAAAATCCCGAAGACCTCCGTTTTTGCGGAGGAATTCGCCGACATGCTCGTCCGTCGGGGGAAGATAACGAAAGACGCGGAAGCCCTCCGTGGCCTCGGCGCCAGGGTCATGAACAACTTCGAAAATGGGGATGCCGCCCTGGAGGTCGAGCCAATCTCCTACGAGGGGGATCTCCTGGAGGAGAACCTCCAGGACTGGTCGACGGTCGTGGGCTTAGACGAGCAGGAGGACTGGAATCGTCCCGTCCATCCCCTGATCTGGGTGCCCTTTCACGGTCTAGTCTACGACTCCGGCTCGGGCGATGGTCTCCTCTACCTCTCGCGGTGCCGTCAGGCGGAGCGCCACATTGGCGCCTTCGTCCGGGAATGCCTCTCCCACAACCGGATTGGGGAATTTCCGGAGCCCTGCGAGGAGACTATCAAAGCCCTCACGAAGAAGCTCAAAAACGAGAATTCCCGTGAGCAGCGGGAAGCGGTGAGGAAGTGTTCTGGGAAGCGTCTGGCGGTATTGACGGGTGGTCCCGGCACCGGCAAGACCACCACCCTGGGCGCCATCCTGCTCCTGGAGCTCCAGCACAATCCGAAGCTCGAAATCGGACTATGCGCCCCCACGGGAAAGGCGGCCGCGCAGATGCGGAAGGCCCTCAAGGATGAAATGCAGGATGTCTCGGACACCGACAACAAGAACCGCGTCCTCGCCCTGCAACCCACCACCATCCATAAGCTGCTGGGAATCTCCCCCTATCGTAACAATCTCCCCCAATATCACCACGGCAATTCCCTGCCCTACCAGCTGGTGGTAGTGGACGAGAGCTCCATGGTGGACCTGATTACCTTCTCACGCCTCATAGACGCCCTCCCCCAAAATGGCCGACTCCTGCTCCTGGGCGACAAGGACCAGCTGGATGCCGTGGAAACCGGCGTGGTCTTCGCCGATCTGGTGAAATTCCTGGAAGAGAATCACCCCGATTGCCTCCAGAAACTGAAAACCAACTTCCGCTCCAAGGATATCGAAGACCTCGTGGAATTCGCACAATACCTGTCAGAGACAACGACCACCCAGATAGGCATATTTCATAAGGAAGTCCTCGTCCACAAAGCCGATATCCCCAAGAAGCTCGATCGTCTCTACGCCGCCGAAAGCGACAAATTCTGGGCAAAGACGCCGCAAAAGGATGAGAAAGACATCAAAACAGAATTAGCGACCTGGTTTAAGAGCCTAAATATGGAGGCACCCGAGAAGAAGACAGGGGAGTCCTTAGAGGATTATGCCCGGGCGTGGCTGGAGTTCCACGAAAGATTCAAGGTCCTCTGTACCACGCGACGCGGTTCTTTGGGCATCTACAACATGAACCACTACATGAAAGAGATCCTCGGGCAAACAAATGATGAAAATGGCATCCCGCTGATGAACACGCAGAACGACTCCGTCCTGGGGCTCAAGAATGGCGATGTCGGCGTGCGCCTGGGGGACCGCGTATACTTCCGAAGCTACTCCCCAGATGCGACAAGCGACATCAGACCCGTCTCCTACGCGCAGCTAATGGATCATTGTGAGGAGGCCTACGCCATCACCATCCACAAATCCCAGGGTTCCTCCTACGACAATGTGCTGGTGACCCTCCCCGATGACCTGGACAATCCCCTTCTGACCCGAAATCTCCTCTACACTGGCATCACCCGCGCCAAGAAGACCTGTCTTATCTGGGCAACACGGGAGAGCGTGGAAAAGGCCATCGAGACCCCCACAAACCGCGTTTCCGGACTGGCGAGGCTCTGCCACGAGGATCCCGATAAAACGCCCCACGAAAAGGACTGGTATCTCGATATCGACAATGGCAAGCTAATCGCAAAGGATCCCGACAAGGGGGCCGCAAGCGCCAACGCATCCGCGCAGCCCTGAGCGCGTCTTATCGTGGAGTGTGATTCCCCAATCCTGGATTCCCCGGCGTTGGAGGCGGTGTTGTCGCAGCACAACCGCCGGTGGAGCGGGGCGCTATCGACCTGGCATGCGCGCAGCGGAGTCCGCTGGACTCCTGGCATGATAGCCGACCATGACTTGCGCATGACCATGGAAACCTACCTATCCTGGCAGGAATACGCGGCCTCCCTGCGCGCCGTGGCGCGGCAGGCCCTGCCCTCCCCCGAATGGATCCCCGTCCTCCTGCGCGAGGACTTTCCCGAAATGGAGACCATCCTGGACTTCTGGGAGGAGCTGGGAGAGCCCTTCCGGGGACGCTGCGACCTCCAGCGCGAGGAGCTCCTGCCCTTCTTCTGCGCCTGCGCCGATCCCCCGCGCTTCGGAACCACCCTGGGACGATATCCCCAGCAGCTGGAACAGCTCCCCCGCTGCACGAGCCTCCTGGATCTGGGATGCGGCGTGGGACTGGGCACCCTGGAGGCCGCCAAACATACCGGCGCCGAACGGGTCCTGGGCATCACCAGCGAGCCCCTGGAGGTCTGGATGGCAAACCACCGGCGCCTTCCACACGATCCCCGGCGCAACGCGCTCTTCCGTCAATTCGATGACATCCCCGCGGAGTTCCAAACCGCGGATATCCTGGAATTCCGCCCCAGCGAACAATACGACCTGATTCTCTGCAATGGACTGGCCGGCGGACGATTCCTCCATCGTCCCGAAGACCTGAAGAGATTCCTGGATCTTCTGGAGGACGCCCTCGCCCCTCACGGCACCGTCGCACTGGCAAACGCCTTCCATACCGGCTGGCAAAACACCACCGAGGAGCTCATGCAACGCGCCACCACACGGGGATGGAGCATTACAGGCTCTTGGCGATGCGCGTTCGCGCATCGTAAAGAGCCTGTAAGTACTTAGCAATCAGTGGCTAGTGGCTAGTCTATAAAGTACCGCGGCAAGAGCCGCGGCAAAAGCCGCGCAGCGACCATGCAACTAACAGTTAACCACTAACCTGCTAAGTACTAATTCCTTACTCCTTCTTGGGTGCACGCCACTCTTCGGGTGCCGTTTTCGACGGTTGCGAGTTCCGGGCGGATTTCCCGGCATTGTTGGGTGGCGTATGGGCAGCGGGTATGGAAGGGGCATCCCTTTGGGGGATGGGAAGGACTGGGGAGTTCTCCCTGAAGCAATATTCTCTTGGTGGGATCGGACTTTCCGGGAACGGGGATCGCGGAGACCAGCGCCTGCGTGTAGGGATGCAGGGGATTCACCAGCACCTGCTGCGCATCGCCCTCCTCCACCACGCGTCCCAAATACATCACTGCCACCCGCTGCGCCAACAGCCGCACCACGCTCAAATCGTGGGAAATGAAGAGATAGGAGAGCCCGCGGCTCTTCTGGAGCTCCGCCAGCAGCCGGATCACCTGCGCCTGCACCGAGACATCCAGCGCGGAGACCGGTTCGTCACAGACCAGCACCTCCGGTTCCAACGCCAATGCGCGTGCAATAGAGAGCCGCTGGCGTTGTCCTCCAGAGAATTCGTGTGGATAGCGATAGAGCGCCTCCTGCCCCAGCCCCACCTCCTTCAGAAGCCGCAGCGCGGCATCCTGGCGGCTTTCGCCGGGCTTGTAAAGATGATATGCCTCCAGTCCCTCGGTGACGATCTCCAGGGCGCTCATGCGGGGATCCAAAGAGGAGAAGGGGTCCTGGAAGACCATCTGGAGATTCCGTCGTGCGTGCCGGCGTGCCTCGCCTTTCAGCGAATCGAAGGGCACGCCATTCCACTCCACGGTGCCGGCGGTGGGCTTTTCCAGTCCCACCAGCGCGCGTCCCAGGGTGGTCTTTCCGCAACCGGATTCCCCAACCAGTCCCAGGGTCTCGCCGGGCTTCAGCAAGAGGCTCACGCCGTCCACGGCGCGCACATGCCCCGCCACGCGGTTCAGGATTCCCCGTCGAATGGGATACCAGACTTTCAGATCCCGGCAAGCGAGCATGGGGGGAAAATAATCAGCCGAAGAGCTCCTGGACGCTCTTGCCGTAATAGTCGTAGAGATGGGGGAAATAGATCTCCTCGCGGCCGTGGCAGTCGAAGAGCCGCAGACCGCGCAAGGCGGAGGAAGAGATATGCTCCAGCGCCTTGTCGCAGGGGATATAGACCGAGTGGGTCTCGGGGCGCATCTCCTGCATGAAACACTGCTGGCTGGTCTCGTAGTCCAGATCGTAGCCATTGCGCAGTCCGCGCACCAGCGTCACATCGCAGAACTTCGACTCCTGGTCCAGGAGATCCACCATGAGATTATCGAAAAAGACCACCTCGTGGAAGGGCAGCGTGTCATCGCGGAGCTTCTCCGCCTCCCAGCGGCCCTTACGATCCTGGGGCGAGGCGCCCTTTTCGGGATTGACGCCCACCGCCACAATGACCTTGTCGAACATGAGCTCCGCCTTCTGGAGGATGGAGAGATGCCCGATATGGAAGGGATTGAAGGATCCGGCGTAGATTCCCACGCGGGGGCGTCGGCGCTCCAGATATTCGATGAGGAAGCGCATATTCTTGCGGCACTCGGGGAAGCGCCGACTGAAGCGCTCGAAGAAGCTGGCGCGGCCCTTCCGGTAGTCCTCGATGCTCAGATACTGGAATTCGCGGAAGATCTGGAATTCGTATGCCAGCAGATCCACGGGGCTGCCGTGAAGCAGCACCTGGCAGTCGCATTCGTGGAATTTGACCGCGCGCTCGCTGACGGGCTTCTGGCCCTTTGAGGAGAGGATGATCTGGTGGATCGTCTTCACCGAGGCCTCGGGGAGCTCGGCGCCCAGCGAGGGGCGCAACAGATCGAAGACCTCCGCGGAATGCGCCTCATTGCGCTTGCACTGCGGGAACCAATAGACATCGTGGAAGAGCGCCGAGAGCAGCAGCTCCGTGGTGGAGCGCTTCGCCAGCCCCAGCCGGAGTACCAGGCGGCATACCTCCCGCAAATGGCTCAAATTGTGAAAATATCGATGGGGTTGCTGATAGGCCGCAAAGACCTTCTCCAGCCACGCGCCATCCCAGTCCAGCCCAAAAGCGTCCGATTCCGACAGAATCTGCCGGATCTCGGCCTTCAGGGCATCCGCATTCTCCACACCCAGAAAACGGGGCGTGGCCAGGGACTGCTGGAAGGGATGGAGCGTCATAGATTGCTTGGGAATTCGTGTAGTCGGGCGCCGGGGGAAGAAGAATTCCTCCTCTCCGGCGTCCGGACTGTAGGAACTAGGCTACTAGAGCACCACGTACTTGGCCAGGAAGAGGATGGTCAGCACATACATGATGGGGCTGATGTCCTTGCGGCGGCTGGAGAAGAAGTTCAGGATGGTCCAGCTGATCACGCCAGCGCAGATACCCTCGGAGATGCTGTATGCCATGGGCATGACCAGGATCGCCAAGTAGCAGGGGATGGAGTTCAGGTAGTCGTCGAAGGCGATCTGTGCCACGCCGGAGAACATGTAGAATCCCACGATGATGAGTGCGGGAGCGGTGGCGAAGCCGGGGATTGCCAGGAAGATGGGTGCGAAGATGATGGCAATGAGGAAGAGGAATGCGGTGGTCAGAGCGGTAAGACCCGTGCGGCCGCCCTCGGAGACGCCAGAGGCGGATTCCACAAAGGTGGTGACGGTGGAGGTGCCCAGGACGGCGCCCACGGTGGTCGCCAGAGAGTCGGAGAGCAGAGCGCCCTTGATGCGGGGCAGCTTGCCGTCCTTGTCGAGCATTCCGGCCTTGGTGGAGACACCGATGAGGGTGCCCAGGGTATCGAAGATATCAACGAACATAAAGGCGAAGATCACGACCACGAAGTCCAAGGACTTGAGCAGTCCGAAACCGACGGTCTCGGAGCCGCGGAGGGTCCACTGTGCGGAATCGAAGCAGCTGGCGAAGATCGCGGCGAACTGCTTGAAGGACTCGGTGAAGGTGCTGAAGGAGAGGGTGGGGATGAGGCTGTAGCAGCCCAGCTCGGGGGCCACGATATAGAGTCCGATCAGCTGGCAGATGATGCCCAAGATCCAGGTGAACAGGATGCCCAGCAGGATGGAGCCGCGGACGCCCTTGGCGACCATCCAACCGGTGATGAGGGTGCCCAGGATGGCCAGCACGGCGCAGATGCCGTGGTTATGCATGTTGTCGGCACTGAAGTTCTGCAGAGAGAGCAGCGTGGCGGGGTTATCCACGATGATGTGTGCGCCCTGCAGAGCGATGAAGGCGATGAAGAGTCCGATACCCACGCTGATGGCGGTCTTCAGGCTCAGAGGAATGCTATTGAAGATGGCCTCGCGGACCTTGGTCAGGGAGAGAATCAGGAAGATGATACCCTCGACGAAGACGGCCAGCAGTGCGATCTGCCAGGAGTACCCCATGCCCAGCACCACGGTATAGGCGAAATAGGCATTCAGGCCCATTCCAGGAGCCAGAGCGAAGGGGTAGTTGGCGAAGAACGCCATGAAGCAGGTGCCCACGAAGGAGGCAATGGCGGTTGCCACAAAGATACCGCCCGTAGGCATGCCAGTGGCGCCCAGGATGTTCGGGTTCACCGCCAGGATATACGCCATGGCGAGGAAGGTGGTGACGCCGGCCAGCATTTCGCGACCCGCGGTGGTCTTGTTCTCTTGCAGTTTGAAGAAGTCAGACATGGACTCTCCTTGATTGTGTGTTGATTGAATGAAAGAAAAAAAGATAAAAATCGGAAGGCTTGGATCGGAAGGCAAAAAGGGATTTCCGCACCGTACGCGAGGAGTTCAGGCGCCAGGCGTCAGGGAAAAATGCCGCGTTTCAGTAGACGGGCGGGAGGAGCTGGAAGGCATCCACATCCACCAGTCCGCGGTCCGTGAGCTTCAAGTGCGGAATGACGGGGAGTGGCAGGAATGCCAGCTGGAGGAAGGGATCCCGGAGGGGGCATCCCAGCGCTAGGGCGGCCTTGTGGAGGACGCGGAGGTTCTCGACGAGGGCATCGGTGGGGGCATCGGTGAAGAGTCCGCCCAGCGGAAGAGGCAGGAGGGTCTTCGTGCCATCGGGGGACACCACCACAAATCCGCCCTGGCTTTCCCGGAGGGCATTGACGGCGTCCGCCATGGACTGGGAGGAAGTGCCCACCACGCAGATATTGTGGCTGTCGTGTCCCACGGTAGAGGCAATGGCACCGCCCTTCAGGCAGAAACCGTGGACCAATCCGTGCCCGATATTGCCATTGTGTCCATGGCGCTCCACCACCGCCAGAGGCAACACATCGCTCTCACGGGTAGAGAGCTCCAGACGATCGGTGACCAAATCGCCGTCCCGCACACCCATGACCAGGCGCTTCGCGTCGTCCAGGGGAGGCATCGGGAAGTCGGCCGCCGTGACCGCGCGGCACTTGACGGTGTTTCGGAAGGGTTCGGGGGAGGGATAGCGTGCGGGATCCTCGGAATTCCAGAGTTCCTCCTGGGGGAGGCCCTTCACGAATACCTGCTGAATGCGGCACTCCTCCAGATTGGAGAGCAGAACGATATCGCCGCGACGGCCGGGAGCGATGAGTCCGCGGTCCCAGAGCTCCAGTCCACGGGCGGCGGAAAAGCTGGCGACGCGGTATGCCACCAGGGGCGAGACTCCGGCGGCGATGGCGCGGCGGATCATGGAATCGATATGTCCGCGCTCCTGCCGATCCAAAGGCGACTGGTCGTCGGTACAGAAGGCCAACTGCATGGAGTTCTCCAGAGTGAGCAGCGGCATGAGGGCGTCCAGATTACGGGCGGCACTGCCCTCGCGGATGAAGATCTGCATTCCACGGCGGAGCTTCTCCTGGGCTTCCGATACGGTGGAGCACTCGTGGTCGTTGCGGATGCCCGTGGAGCAGTAGGCATTGAGGGTCTCGCCGGAAGCGCCGGGGCAATGTCCGTCCACGAATCCGCCGGGGAGGAGTTTTTGGATAACCGCGGGATCCCGCCAGACGACTCCGGGCACATTCATGAATTCGCCCAATCCCAGCTCGGGATGCGCTGCACGCCAGCGCGCCAGCGCCGCGGCGTCAATGACCGCGCCGCTGGTCTCCAGGCCGGTTGCCGGCACGCAGGAGGAGAGCCGCACAATCAACGACATCCGCATGGCCTCCGCGGACTTCAGATAGAAATCGAAGGCCGCCTCGCCCACCACATTGGCCAATTCGTGGGGATCGCAGACCGCCGTGGTCACGCCATGGGCGGTCACATTCTGCTGATAGAGCCGCGGAGTCGTCAGAGTGGACTCCAAGTGGAAGTGCGCATCAATAAAGCCGGGAACCGCGTAGGCACCCCGACCGTCTATGACACGCTTGCCCTCGTAGCCGCGGCCCACCGCCACAATCATTCCCTCGTCATCTAAAACAATATCACTCTCTTCCACCTCCCCCGTGGTGAGGTGCAAAATCCGCACGTTACGAAGAATGAGGGAGGCCGGAATCTCCTTCATGGCCACCTGGATGCGTTCCGTCATGGACATGGCTGGAAATATTTAGGGGGAGTTTCGCGAAAATGGATGATTGACCAACGGGGGAAAACAGGGGAAAATACGGCATAACATAACACAAAGACTGCGTACGGAGACAACACCGTAGGCGTAAGAGATCAGCAGGGGGAGCGGGGGCGGCAGTCCCCGTCCTTTCGTTTTTTGCCACACCTCGTTGCCGACGCACTCGCCCCCCTGCAAAAAGAGCCATATTACCCCCACGCCCCAAAATCAAAACCACCACTTTCCTATCATGCAAACCGCCACTGCAATTTCCCTGCTTTCCACTCTGCGCACTTCTGGCGACAATGCCTATGCGGCGCGATTGCACCGCTACATGCAGGCGGGCAAAGGCGGCTATGGCGAGGGCGACCGTTTTCTGGGCGTCCGGGATCCCCGTTGCCGGGAGATCGTCCGAGAGTTCCGGGAGATGCCGTTGCCGCAGATCGGGAAGCTCCTGGAGAGTCCCTGGCATGAAGCGCGACTCTGCGGCGTCCTCCTACTGGTGGAGCGCTATCGAAGGGGCATACCGGAACTCCGGGAGGAGGTCGTGGCGCTCTACCAGCATGCGGCGGATGATGGTCGCCTCAACAACTGGGACTTGATCGACAACTCTGCGCCGGGCGTGGTGGGACTCCATGCGCTGACACACGGCCCGGAAGTCCTCCGTCACTACGCCGAAAGCGCCGACATGTGGGAGAACCGCATTGCCATCGTGGGCACCTGGCCCCTCATCAAACATCACGACTTCGCGCTAACCTTCCAGCTCGTCAAGAAATATCTCAACCATCCACACGACCTCATGCACAAGGCGTGCGGATGGATGCTCCGAGAAGTCGGGAAACAAGACCAGGATGCCCTCACCGCGTTCCTCCGGGAATACAAACTCCGACTCCCCCGCACCACCCTCCGATACGCCCTAGAACACTACACCGATCCCCTCCGAACAGAACTCATGGCACGAAATTAACCCCGTTTCGTCCAGAAATCATATCCCTCTGGACAAAACGCGCTATTTTTGAGGATCCGTGCTGTCGGGAATGGGTCGTCGCAGGAAGATATTCGCCAGGATTGCGCCGGAGACATTGTGCCACACGCTGAAGACAGCTCCGGGAATGGCAGCCAGGGGATAGAGAGCGAAGTGTGTGGCGGCCAGGGAGACCGCCAATCCGGAGTTCTGCATGCCCACCTCGATGCAGATGGCGCGGCACTTTGAGGTCTCCAGCTTGAGAGCCTTCGCCATGCCGTAGCCCAGGGCGAGCCCAAGGAGGTTATGGAGAATCACCACTGCGAGCACCAGCAATCCGGAGGAGAGGATCCGGTCGGCATTGAGATTCACGATGGCGCCCACAATAACCACGATGGTCACCGTGGAGAGCAGCGGCAGGAATTCCGCCACGGCGTCGGCAAAGCGCGGCAGGCACCGGTTGATGACCAGTCCCAGAACCACAGGCAGAAGCACCACCTGTACGATGGAAAGGAACATGGCGACGGGATTCACATCCACGGTCTGTCCCGCATAGAGGTAGGTCAATAGCGGCGTCATAATGGGCGCAAAGAGCGTGGAGACGGTGGTCATTCCCACGGAAAGCGCCACATCGCCCCGCGCCAAATACGTGATCACATTGGAGGCGGTGCCGCCCGGACAAGTCCCCACCAAAATCACGCCAATGGCCAGCTCCGGCGACAGCCGAAAGAGCTTCACCAGCAAGAAGGCCACCAGCGGCATGATGGAGAACTGCGCCACAAAGCCCACCAGCACATCCCGCGGATGACGAAAGACCACCCGGAAATCCTGGGGCTTCAACGTCAACCCCATCCCAAACATCACCACTCCCAGCAAGACATTGATGTACTTCGGCTTCACAAAGGCAAAACTACCCGGCACCATCAACGCCAATCCCCCCGCCAACACCACAAATAACGCCATGTGACGGCTGATCCAAACGGCGAATTTCTTTAGCAAAGTCATAAGTAAAAAATGTACCGCCGTAGGCGGAAGAAATTAGGCGGGGGTACGGGGGGCGCAACGCCTACAGCGCAATGTGCAATGTGCAATGTGCAATGTGCGATGTGCGATGTGCAATGTGCAATGTGCAATGTGCAATGTG
>CAVGTF010000049.1:14201-15049 GCA_963632245.1 Anaerovoracaceae bacterium | reverse complement strand
TTGTAAGCAAGCAAGGATGTCATGCCGAGATCCCTTGTTTTTATATCCTCATCCATTAAGATTCTTTTTGTTTTAACCTCTTGATTGATTTGTGAGGTTACGTCGTTATATGGTGGGTTCCCAACAATTGCAAGTGGCGATTGCTCGGAAATATCAAAGTTTTGTCTATTCACTTCTTTTAATGCGTTCTTCTCAAAAAAAGTGACATTTGGAAACATGTTTTTGGCTTTTTTTATAGCAACACTGTCTATATCATTTCCGATGAACTTGCAGTTTGAAAAATCACTCAATTCTTTAAGTTCAAAAAAAGCACCATAGCCACAAGATAGGTCCGCTATCGTCCAATCTTTGTTGACATTGTGTTTTTTTAACCATTCTGCAATAAGTTCTACATATTTTGCTGGAGTATAAAAACTTCCCAGATTTACTCTTCCTGCTACCGTGACGTGCTTAGAAATATTAGCCTCTCCGCTTGTGATCTTCGAAGTGCTGTTCTTATATAAGGGGACAGCTGCAAGTTTAACATTCATGTCATAAGAATGACCTATGGTATTATTGTTTTTTCTTTCAAACATTTGTATATATTAAAGTTGTTTATTGTCTAGTATTGCGGAAGGCTGGAAGAACTTGAAAAAGGATTATTTCTCTAGATGTTTGCGCTATGTGTGAGTATACATCACATAAATGTTTTTTTATGAAGAATATACTAAAAAAGACAAAATCCGAAATTGTCTTACTGTTCTCTGGGAAAATACCATTCTTGCGTGGTTCCATGTGATTTTGCATTACTTCGTTGATCTTAACCGTTGTATTCCCGCTTAGTATTACGATTTTTTGTTTTTGGGGGG
>CAVGTF010000049.1:6304-14191 GCA_963632245.1 Anaerovoracaceae bacterium | reverse complement strand
CTCTATGGCGGGCTTAATTTATGGGTCGCATTGTTTGGAAGAGGGATGGAATTGCTCTTGCGTCTTCTTGGCGTATTCCCGATTCGGGTCCTCTGTCAGATAGCCATCGCTCATGCAGGGCATATCGGAGACGCCTTCGCGCATCAGCTGGTAGGTAATGGAGTGGTAGAAGAACCGCAACGCAGCATCCAGGGAGAGCCCCCGCTGCTTGGCAAAGCGCTCAATGATCCGGCAATCCATTTTCTGAAGGAGAATCGGGTGCGCGTTCATAGGGTTTCACTCCCTCGGAAGTAGAGTTGGGAAGTCGTGGTAAAGGATCATACTCCCACCCCCCGCTTCTTCATTAGCTCCAGGATGTCGTTGACGATATACTCTTTGCCCTGGGTGCTGAGGGACGTCGTATAGCGGCACGATGTAGCCGTCCAGGATATTGCTCTTTTCGGCAAATGCCGCATACACGCGCTCGCCATCCACACTCAGCTTCGCCGCTACGTTTTCAATGCAAAAGACCGCGAACTCCAGTTCGTCGGAATCCTTGATTTCTACATCCGGCAGCGTAGCGGCGTTGACTATCGTTCGTTATTTCGCGGGGGTATTCCAGGCGCGCTTGAGGAATGCCTCGGCTTCCTGGGGCCAGAGGATGGTATCGATGGTGTCCTTTGCCAGGCCGGCACCGTGGGGGCCGAAGGGATAGATATGGAGTCCGGCGGGAATGCCCTTCGCAATGAGGGCGTCGGCCATCTCCAGGGCGCCCTGGACAGGGACGATCTGGTCGGCAGCGGTATGGAAGAGGAAGACAGGCGGGGTCTTGTCATCCAGATGGGTGGTCAGATTGAAATCGTCGCCCATCTTGTCCAAGTCGTCACCCAGGAGATTGCGTCCGGAGCCCACGTGACCATTTTTGTAGACCAGCTTGACGACGGGATAGCCCAGGATCGCGCCGTTGACGCGGGGAGAGAAGGCATCGGCGTCATCGCCGGCGGAGGCATCCACTTTGTCGATGATGGAGGTGGCCAGGCATCCGGCCAGATGGGCGCCGGCGGAGAAGCCGCAGGAGGCGATGTGGTCGGGATCCAGATGGAATTCCTGGGCGCGGGCGCGCAGGAGTTTCACGGCGCGGGCGGCATCCTGCTGGGGAGCGGGATACCTCCCGAAGTCGCCGCAACGGTAGTCCAGGACGAAGGCGTGGAAGCCGCGCTTCACGAATTCCTCGGCGATCTCACTGCCCTCATAGCCATGGCACACATTGCTGTAGCCACCACCGGGAATCACTAGGATAGCCGGACGCACCTCGGTGCCTTCATGCAGGAAGGGCAATAGCATGGAACGGCCCATGACTTGGGTGGTTCGAGAGGGAGCGTTCGGCCAGAGGAGGATGTTTTCCATAATTGTATAAGTCCTTGTGGTGTAAAATGTTACAGTGTTAGGAATGGTTCGACTGCGCCGCTTTTGAGAATTCGCAGCCGCAGTAGTTTTGTCGGTAGAGTCCCAGTTCTTTAGAGAGGATGGTGCTTCGGAGGAATCCGTCCTTCTTCTTGAAGTCCCAGGGGGTGAAGTGTTGGTATTTTCCGCCGAGGGCGAGGAGGATCTTTGAGTTTTTGTGAGGGCTGACGGTGAGGGAGGTGGCGAAGGTGCAGTGGAGTCTTGCGGCCATTGCGGCGGTGCGTGCCAGGGACCACTGGAAGCACGCCTGGCAGCGTCTGCCGCGTTCGGGTTCGGTGGCGTAGGCGGGTTCCTGGTGTGCGACGAATCGGAGCCAGTGGTCGTGTCGATAGGGATCCACCAGCGGCTCCGGCAAGCCGAAATGCTGTGCGGCGGTGCGCAGGGCCGTCAGTCGCTTTTCAAACTCCTCCTCGGTATCCAGATTGGAGTTCGAGAAGAAGGGGACGCAGGGGACTCCCTCCTTTGCCAGGCGCTCCATGCACGCGGTGGCGCAGGGGCCGCAGCAGCAGTGCAGGAGCAGGGTTCCTTCTGGGAGGGGAGCGGACATATTGTTGACCGCGGAAACGGGGTCAGGGCCTCACGGGGATATTGACGTAGGTGGCGTCGATATAGCTGATGGATTCGTTGGCCGCAGCGCGCAACTCCACCACTACCTTCACACGATCCATCTCCGAGGCCACATTTTCCAGGGGCATGACCATTCGGGTGCCGGGACGGAAGATGCCCAGCGCCTCCATATTGAGGGTCATGCGGTTGTTCTTGGGATCCAGGGAGACATTCAGGATCTCGTACATGCTCCCCTCGGGGCGGATCTGGGATTCCTTCAGGAAGGTGAGAAATGCCAGGATGCCCTTGTCGGTGCAGCGGGTGCCCACCTTGAAGTCCTTGGGGGACTGTATGCCGCGGATGGTAGGGAGGGTCTTGGTGGGCGCTGGCACATCCCGCGGAAGGACCATTCCTTCGCGGTCAATGAGCAGCTCCTGCATTCCGGAGCTGGGATGGAACCGGAGGATTGCCACGGGGACGCGCGGGAGGGTCTCGATGAGCAGCGTGCTCGGGAAGATCCGCCGGACGCGCGCCTCCTTGATGCGCGGATTGTCCTCCAACGCCTTTCGGATGCGCTCCAGCGGGATCTGTGGCAGATAGGACTCCTGGAGGTGCACACCGCATTCGTCCAGGACCCCGAGGATCTGTTTCCGGAGCTCTTCGTCCACCTCGGGAATCTGCACTTCCGACAACACGAAGTTGGTATTCTCCGTATAGAGCGCCTTTCGGCTACAGTGGCAGAGGAGGCAGATGACGACAATTGCCAGGACGCACAGGATTGCGCCTATGAGCAGCCGTCGTTTGATGGAGAGTCCGGAGACGGGTTCGAGGGGAGATGGCGTTTTCTTCGGGGGCATCGCTTGCGGGATGAGGAATTCGGAATCGGGTGAGTTAGCGCGCGACGGGGACTGCGCCCAGGTCGTAATCGCTGGCGCGGTTCACCTTCACGGTGACGAAGGTATTTTCCTTGAGGACGCACTTCGGCGGCGCTTCCACAATGACTGTCTGGTCCACCTCGGGGGCATCGCCAGTGGTCCGACCCTGCCAGAGACGCTTGTCAATGCGCTCCTCGATCAGCACCACCAGCTCCTTGCCCATCATGGCGAGATTGCGCTTCAGCGAAATCTTCTTCTGCAACGCCAGGATCTCGTCGCGGCGCTTCTCGGCGATTTTGACGGGCACCAGGCCCTCCTTGATTTCGTAGGCGGGAGTGCCGGGTTCGGGGGAGAAGGCGAAGGCGCCCAGCCGGTCAAAAGAGAACTCCTTCACGAAATCCAGGAGCTTCTGGTAGGATTCCGGGGTCTCGCCGGGATAGCCGGTCATGACGGTGGTGCGGATGGTGATCTGGGGATACTTCTCGCGGATGGTCTTCAGCAACTCCCGAGTGCCCGCCTCGTCAATGCGCCGCCGCATGGATTTGAGGATGGGGGTGTCGATGTGCTGCAGGGGCACATCCAAATAGGGGACCACGTGCTTGGAATTGCCCAGGATCTCCAGGAATTCGGGGGTGATGTGCACGGGATGGGTGTAGAGGATCCGCACCCAGAATTCGCCGGGCAACTCATCCAGCTTCTTCAACAGGTCAACCAGCGTGACCTGGGGCTTCAGGTCCCGTCCGTAGGCAGTGGTGTCCTGTGCAATCAGATTGAGCTCCTTCACGCCGGACTGCAGGAATTGCTTGCACTCCGTCACGATGGACTCCAGCGAGCGGCTGCGGAGATTTCCGCGGATGCCGGGGATGGCGCAGAAGGCGCAGCGGTGGTTGCAGCCCTCGGCGATCTTGACGTATGCGTAGGAGTCGGGTGTGGTCTGGATGCGGGGCGTGTTTTCGTCGTAGAGCCAGACGGGCGTGGGTGTGGGGATGTCCAGGATGGGCTTCGGGACATCTGCGGGAGCGGGCTCGGGGGCAGCGCCCTTCTTGGGGACGATGGCGGGGACCGGCTCCTTGGCAATGAGGGTCTCTAGGAGCTGGTGGATCTTCGGCGCCGCATCCACGCCCATCCAGAGGTCCACGCCGGGATACTTCTTCGCGTATTCGGGAGCGCTTCGCTGCGCCAGGCAGCCCCCCACCACAATCCAGCGCGGAAGGCCCTTCCGGAGGCCCTTCCGCTTCCATTGCAACGCATCGCGGATGGCGCCCTCCGCCTCGTCACGGGCGGATTGAATAAAGCCGCAGGTGTTGATGAGGGTCACATGGGCTTCCTCCGGATCGTCCGTGAGGAAGATGCCGTTGGCGGCCATGGTGCCGCACATGACTTCGGCATCCACGAGATTCTTCGCGCAACCCAGCGCGACGACATATACGACCAGGTTTTCTTGTTCCTGGGACTCTTGGCGAGAGGAGGAGGGCATGTTAGAGAGGCGTATAGTGTGGTGATTCTAGAGAGCGCTGGCGAGGAATGCCAGGACGAGCATGAGGGTCATTCCTAGGAAGTTCCCGACCAGGAAGGGTGCCTTCGCGGGGAGATACTGGCGGACCCAGGGCAGCAGGAGCATGGGGATCACCGTCAACAGGATTCCCCGCAACAGCACGGCGCGCACCGCATCGGCGCAGCCCAGCGCGGGGAGCACCGGCAGCACAATGGCGGCGATGGCGCCCACCAGCCAGCAGCGAAGCTGCCGCAAACCGGCCTTGCTGTTCTCGGATTTCTCCAGAGCGAGTTCGGCGCCGAAGGCGGCACCCAGTGCCAGGATTGCGGGCAGCCAGAGTTCGCCGTGGTTCAGCAGCAGCAGGAAGAGCAGGATGGGCAACAAGAGCTGCGCGAAGAGCTCGCTGCCCGCGGAGGGCGCCTGGGCATTCTGCCCGGAGCGCAGGAGTTTTTGGACCATCACGGGGAGCGCCTTCTCCTGTCCGCCAGTCAGGAGGAGATGGAGCAGAAGCAGCACCACGGTGCACAGCAGTGCGCAGGTGAGGGCGTTCTGGAAGAGGAATTGGCAGAGGAGCGCAACGAGCAGATAGACCACGCCCAGGAGGGCGCGCACCAGCGTATGCCAGGCGGCGTTGGGCTGCGCCTTGGAGTCCTTCGCCAGGCCTTGCACGCAATCCAGCCGGATGGTGTCGGCCAGCGCCTTCAGAAAGTTTTCCTTAATGGCGTTCATGATTTATTCTCCTTGTTTGGATGGGGTCTCCGGTTCGTTGATTTCTCCAAAGGGGTACGGGAGGGGATTTCCCTGGATGCCGTGGAGGGCCTGCAGGATTTCCCAGAAGAGATGCACATCGTATGCCTCCCAGCAGGCGATGGAGCTGGCCAGCAGGGAGTTCAGGTAGAGGAGGAAGAGTTGCTGGTCGTTGAGGTGCACCACCTGGTCACGCTTGTCCAATTTTTGAACCTCCCAGCCCTTCTCCAGCACACAGACCGTCCCCTTGAGACGGTCCAAGAGCGCAATGAAGCCATTCCAGGCAATCACATTCACCTTTATGTGGTTCTGCCTGCCCAGCTCCTGGCAGAGCGCCGCCAAGACCAGCGGCACCGCATCGCCGTAGTTGTCCATGACATCGCCCAGCAGGTAGTCCTCGATGCCCAGCCAGGGCAGCGGCGGTACATAGAAGCCGCGGTCCGCCATGAAATCGCAGAGGGTATTCAGATTCCGTTCGATGACGGAGGGATCCTGGAGCCATGCGGTGAAGTCGTGGTAGAGCTCCTGGAGGCGTCCGTTGAGGTAGCTCAGGGAGCTGCTGGTGTCGTAGAGCAGATCCACCCGGACCATCGCCGTCAAGATGGGCAAGCGCGCCTGCTCAAAGTCGCTGACGATGGACTTCAGGATGTGCTTGCGCTGGATGAGGGTCCCCAGCTGGTGGGCGTGCCGGCGGGTATTCTCGTCGGGATCGTCCTGGATGGTGGCCAGCGCCTGCTCGGCCTGACCACTCTGGAGGATCTTCTCCATGGCCATGGAGGAGACCAGCTCGTCGTCGTCGCCAACGAAATCCAGTGCCGCCTGCACTTGGGGAGAGAGTTCGGATTCGGACATGAAAGGGAGAGGAAAATGGGAGAAAATGCGGGATGATCGGGCGTTTTGGGGCGCCTGCGTCCGCACGGAGGGAAATCTAGTGGGTCGCGGGGGCTTCGTCGGGGGATTCCACGACGGGGGAGTCCTCTGGCACAATCTCGAAGAACGGAGTAACTTCGGGGGAGGGCGTCTGCGCCTCGTCTTTTGCGGGGTGTCCCATGGGCTCCTGAATGCGTATGGTGGGGCGCATCTTCGGGTAGGCGGGGAGCTCTTCCGTGGGAGAAGCGGGCTCTTGGGCGGGCTGCTTCGGGGAGTGCTCGGCGCGGTAGTCGTCCCGTTTCTGGAGGATTTGCCGGACGTAATCCCGTGTGCCGGGGTAGGTGATTTTGTCGAGATCCAGGGGCGTCTTCGGGGATTCCGGCTTCCAGTTTTTCAGGACGGTGGCGTGTCCGGCGTTGTATTCGGCGAGCGCCAGGGCCTCCTGGGAGACATAGCCCTTCCAGCGGGTGAAGGCGCGGGAGAGGAACCAGCATCCGATCTCCAGATTGATTTCGGGGGTGAGGAGATCTTTGGTGGAGGGCACTTTGCTGTGGGTGGCGACACACCAGTCCTCCACGGCGCCATCGGTGATCTGCATGAGGCCGTATTCGCCGTGGTCGCCCCGCACACAACTCCGGAAACGGCTCTCTTTCCAGATGAGTGCAGTCACCAGATCGGGTGAGAGATCGTGGCGGTGGCTGGCCGCCGCAATGATGGGCGCGAGGACCTCACGGTCGTGGGGACACTCCGGGGTGCAGTCGGGAGACTTCGTGGCGTTGCGCCAGTGGAAGAGCCCCACGGATACCAGGAAAAGCACCACCAGGACCAAGACGAATTTTCGCTCGTTCTTGGTGGCGGGCTTGCGGTGTGTGGGGTGGCGGGGGCTCATGGCAATGGGAGGGAGGGAGGAATATTCTAGCGTCCCGTGGAACCGAAGCCGCCTTCGCCACGATCGGACTCCGAGAGCTCCTCGGCCAGCTCCAGGCGCACCTGCGGCAGCTTCTGGAAGAGCAGTTGCGCGATGCGGTCGCCGCGGTGGATCACGAAGGGCTCTTCGCCGTGGTTGATCAGAATCGCCTTCACTTCGCCACGATAGCCGGAATCCACCGTGCCCGGCGCATTCAACACCGTGACGCCGAATTTCAGCGCCAGGCCACTGCGGGGACGCACCTCCGCCACGTAGTCCATCGGCATCTGTAACCGAACCCCCGTGGCCACCGCACCACGACCGCCCGGCGATAACACCGCGTCCTCCGCGGCGTAGAGGTCGTATGCGGCGTCGGATTCGTGCTGCTTCTTGGGAATCAGGTCGCGGTTTTCGGGAGAGACCTGCAGGAGGATGGTATCGGGGGCTTCAGCCATGGGAATTCGTCTCCTTCATGCGGCGGTAGAGGTCGTAGAATTGGTCTTCGTAGGATTCAAAGAGGCCGTAGCTGCGGAGCTTCTCGCCTAAAATTCGGGCGTCCTCCAGGCTTCCGCAGCCCTCGAAGTCCGCCAGGAGCTCCTGTCGGATGGCGCGGGGGACGCCGTCGTCCAGCTGGAAGAGGCCCTTTCGGGCGATGTCTCGGGCGTGGAAGGGCAGGGAGCGCTGGACCATCTGCGCCAGAAAGTGCATGAGAGAAACCTCCCAGGCGTCGTCGGGACCCACAATCACGCCCCTTAGCTCTTCCAGGTTGTCCTGCGCCTCGGCGGCCGCTTGCTCGGCGACCTCCAATGCATTGCCACTGACATGCTCTTCGTGGTGCGCGTCTTTCCCAAAGCGCAAGCCGTATTCCAAAAACTGCGCCTTGGTATCCCCGGAAAGCACCTCCTCCAGATACTTTCGCGCATCCTCGCCGAAGTTCTCCACTGCACGGCTCCGGAAATACGCCGGCGTGATGATCCGCGGACGCTCCGAGGTGACTACGCCAC
>CAVGTF010000049.1:0-6237 GCA_963632245.1 Anaerovoracaceae bacterium | reverse complement strand
CTACGCCACTGCGCAAGGTCAGACGGCCGGGATGGTCCAAATCCTCCGAGACCACCAGGTACTGCACCCGGGATTCCCCGAAGGTCTCTAGTAGCTTCGGGGGCATGTACACGATCTTCGTGGATCGCGCAGCATACCAGATGTCTTCGTAGTGGCTCACAGGCAAAAAAAGGAGGAAGGTGTTTAGAATGGAACCGCCTCTAGGCGGAAAAAGTTAGGCGGGGGTGCGGGGGCGGCAGCCTCCCGTCCTTTGGGTCCCTTCCTTGGGGAGAGACTGTGCATGGGAAAAACGCTCAAGCGCATGCGTTTTGCCTCATTAGGGAATGTAAAGTAGCGAAATATAATGGTGTACGCAGGGCTCTGCGTTTGGCTAGGCGCGGCTGTTTTTAAGGGGATCCGGTGGTATCGTGCGGGGGCTTTCGTGGAATTTTCCATACTAGGTGATACGGGGGTGAAAATTGCATGCAGTGCGCTAAATTACGGGATTTCGCAATTGTCGGCGAAGTGTGTGTTTTGCCGGCACGCTTGTTTAGCGGACAGTATCGACAATGGAGTCTCCTTTCGGCTGTCCCTTTTTTTTACCCTATCGGTTTTCCGCCTGGAACACCCCCTTTTGTAGAGAGTACGAGCATGGCGAGCTACCTCAGTCTCATCATTGGCTGTATCCTAGTCAATAACTTCGTTCTGACTCAGATCCTGGGCATCTGCCCCTTCTTGGGTGTCTCAAAATCCACGAAGACCGCTCTGGGCATGGGCGGCGCCGTAATCTTCGTCATGGCGGTGGCGGGATTCTTCACCTCCTGCATCTACCACTTCCTGCTGGCGCCCTGGGGCGTCACCTATCTCTCCACCATCGTCTTCATTCTGGCCATCGCGGGCATTGTGCAGATCGTGGAGATCCTCCTGCAGCGCTTCTCCAAGAGCCTCTACCAGGCGCTGGGAATCTACCTGCCCCTGATCACCACCAACTGCGCCGTGCTGGGCGCGGCGATCCTCTGCAGCCAGAAGGAATACGGCCTGGTGAAGAGCACCGTTTATTGCGCGGCCTCCGCCACCGGCTTCGCCCTGGCGCTGCTGCTGTTCTCCAGCATCCGTGAAAAGCTGGAGCTGGCGCGGCCCCCCGCGTGCCTGAAGGGACTCCCCCTGACTCTTATCACCGCCGGACTGTTGGCAATGGCATTCATGGGATTCTCCGGACTGGGCAACTAGACCCCCAGACGCCCCCAAACACACACTTTCCGATCCCTTCCCCTTCATTTTGTAGAAAGGCATGAGCACTTTCCTCATCATCGTACTCGTCGGTCTCTTGACCGGCGTCGCCATCGCCATCGTCAGTCGTTTCTTTGCCCAGGAGGCGGATCCCCTGGAGGAACAGCTGGTCGCGTTGCTGCCGGGCGCAAACTGCGGCGGTTGCGGCTATGCGGGCTGCAGTGGCTACGCAAAGGCGCTGGCCTCTGGCAAGGCGCGTCCCGGCGCCTGTGCTGCGCAGAAGCCGGAGGATCTGGAGAAGATGTCCGCGTTGGTGGGCGTCGCCGCCGAGGCTCGTGAGCCGAAGGTGGCGGTGGTGATGTGCAGTGGTGACGACCTCAAGGCGACCCGCCAGGCACAGTACAACGGCATCAACAACTGCCGCGATGCCATGATTGTGGCGGCTGGCGCCAAGACCTGCACCTACGGATGCCTGGGACTGGGCGCCTGCGCCCGCGCATGCCCCTTCGGCGCCATCGAAATCACCGAGTATCACCTGGCGGTGGTGCATCCGGAGCTGTGCCGGGGTTGCGGAAAGTGCGTGCAGACCTGTCCCAAGAAGCTGATCCGACTGGTTCCCAAGTCGGCGCCCATCCATGTCCACTGCGCCAGTCCGTTGAAGGGCGCGGTGAAGATGAAGGCATGCAAAGCCGCGTGCATTGGCTGTGGCAAGTGTGTGAAGGCGGCGCCGGAGAGCATCCGGATTGACGGCAGTGCCGCGCTGGCCCAGATCAACTACGGCACTCCTCCCTCCGAGGAAGTAGCGGCGGTCTGCCCCACCCACGCCCTCCGGAAGTAGCCCCAACGGCATACCCCCTTTCACCCGGAATCCCCAAGAGACTCCAAATGAGCAAGATTTTCCACTTCTACGGCGGCGTCCATCCCCGCGAGGAGAAGATCTCCCGCGGCACCGCAATCGTCGACGCGCCACTCTATCCCCTCTACACCGTCCCTCTCTCCATGCATATCGGCGCCCCCGCACGGGCACTGGTGCAGGTGGGCGACACGGTTCTGCGGGGACAACCCATCGGCGAGCCCGCCAGCTTCGTCTCTTCCTATATCCATGCGCCGACCTCCGGCAAGATCCGCTCCATGGGCACCTGCCTGGGCCCCGCCGGCACACAGCTGCCCTGCGTGGTCCTTGAGGCCGACGGCGAGGACAAGGCCGCCGAATTCATGGAACCCATTACCGATTGGCAGAATGCGGATCCCGCGGTGTTGCGGGAGCGCATCTCCAAGGCGGGCATTGTGGGCATGGGCGGCGCCGCTTTCCCCACGCCCGTGAAGCTCTCGATCCCCGAGGGAAAATCCATCGATACCCTCATCATCAACGGCGTGGAGTGCGAGCCCTGCCTGACCGCCGACCACCGGCTCATGCTGGAACACCCCGAGCGCATTCTGGATGGCGTGGCAATTGCCGGACATGTCCTGGGCGTGAAGAATATCCTCATCGGCATCGAGGACAACAAGCCGGATGCCATCAAGCTGCTGACCGAGCTCGCCGCCAAGCGCGAGGGCACCCGGATTCAGGTGGTGCCCCTGCGGGTCCGCTATCCCCAGGGCGCGGAAAAGCAGCTGATCTACGCCTTGACCAAGCGGAAGGTGCCCTCCGGCGGTCTGCCGGCGGATGTGCACTGCGTGGTGCAGAATATCGGCAGCTCCTTCGCCGTGGGCGAGGCCGTGCTGGAGGGAAAGCCCCTCTATGAGCGCATCACCACCGTCACCGGAACCCCGCTGGTCGCTCCCGGAAACTGGCGCTTCCGCGTGGGCACCAGCTACGCCGAGGCACTGAAGCTGGCCGGCGGCATCCGCGAGGGCGCCTCCATTGCGAAGCTGATCTCCGGCGGTCCCATGATGGGAATGTCGGTCTACTCCCAGGAGGTGCCGATCATGAAGAACACCTCCGGCATCCTGGTGATGGGCCCCGAGGAGGTCTCCCAGTATACCTCCAAGGCATGCCTGCGCTGCGGGCGTTGCAATGACGCCTGCCCCATGCAACTCATGCCCGGAATCCTCTCCGTCCAGATCGAAAACGAGCGCTTCGATGACGCCCAGAACTGGCACGTGATGGATTGCATCGAGTGCGGATGCTGCGCTTTCATTTGCCCCGCGGGACGACCCCTGGTGCAGCACATGCGGCGAGCGAAGTCCGAGGTCGGCGCAAAGCTCCGCGCCCTGAAGGCCGCCAAGGCCCAGCCCCCCAAGACGGCAGAGAACAAATAAGAGGACTCTCTCCATGGCAGACGCTTCTTCCGAAAACACCCCCGCGCAGGCCACCACCGCCCCCAAGGCGGCTCCGGCGACTCCCGCTCCCAAGGCGGCTCCTGCGGCGCCCGCTGAGCCCGCGCTCATCGTCTCTTCCTCCCCGCATTTCCATACGAAAGATACGGTGGACAGCATCATGCGCTGGGTCCTGATCGCCCTGGCACCCGCGTGCTGTGCCGGCGTTTACTTCTTCGGCTGGGAGGCCCTGCGGGTCCTCTGCCTGTGCACCTTCGGCAGCATCGCGCTGGAGTGGCTCGCCGCCCGCATCATGGGCAAGAGCATCGAGATCCGCGATGGCTCTGCCGCCGTGACCGGATTGCTGTTGGGCATGAACCTTCCCTCCAGCACCCCCTGGTGGATCTGCCTCATCGGCTGCTTCATGGCCGTGGTGGTGGGCAAGATGATCTTCGGCGGACTGGGATGCAATCCCTTCAATCCCGCTCTGGTGGGACGCGTGGCGCTGCTTCTGGCATTCCCCGTGGTCCTCACCACTTGGCCGGCTCCCCGCACGCCCGAATGCCTGAAGGACTCCGCTCCCGCCGTGGAGCTGGCGGTCCCCGCCACCAGCGCGACTCCCAGCGCCGCCGTGGAGGCCTCGGAGAGCACGGTGATTCCCAAGACCACCGCCACCCCCCTGAAGTGGTCCAAGCTGGCTCGCATGAATCGCTCCGTAGAGGGCCTCCACGAGAAGTGCACGCCGTTGGCGAAGAGCCCCGCAAAGAGCTACTGGCATCTCTTCCTGGGACTGGAGAAGGGCGGTTCGTTGGGCGAGACCTGCGGACTGGCATTGCTCTTGGGCGGAATTCTGCTGATTTGCCTGAATATCGTTCGCTGGCAGATCCCCGTCTTCTATCTGACTACCGTGGTCTTCATCACTGGCATCGCATGGCTGATCAACCCCGATAAATACGCGGATCCGCTCTTCCATGTGCTTACCGGCGGACTGCTCCTGGGCGCATTCTTCATGGCTACCGATATGGTCACCACCCCCCTCTCTCGACTGGGCGCCATCTACTTCGCCATCGGCTGCGGCGTGCTGACTAGCTGCATCCGTCTCTGGGGAAGCTATCCCGAGGGCGTCTCTTTCTCCATTCTCATCATGAACGCCTTCACGCCTCTCATCGATCGCGCGACCGCCGGAAAGCCCTTCGGAATGCCCAAGAAGAAGGGCATCAAGATGCCGTCGTAAACCGGAAGGAGGAACCCACTATGAAAGAAATCCTCAAACTGGTTCTGAGCCTCACTTTCATCTGCGCGCTGGCGGGCGCCTCTCTGGCGTATGTCTCCCGTCGGACTGCAGAGCCCATTGAACACGCGAAGGTGCAGCAGCGCAACGAGAAGATGTCTCTGCTGTTGCCCGTGGAAGTCACCACCACCACGCAGCTGGATACCGGCGCTGGCACGGGGGTGACGGTCTATGGCGCCTACAGCCAGGATGGCGAGCTCCTCGCCTACTGCGCGGAGACCGCGGATCCCAGCGGCTTTGGCGGCGAGGTCCGGGTGCTGGTTGGCCTGAATCTGGATGGCACCATCCGTGGCGTGCTGGTCTCCGAGAACTCCGAGACTCCCGGCATCGGCAGCCAGGTCTGCGAGCGCAGCGTCCGCGGCTCCTTCTGGGATCTCTTCCGCAAAAAGCAGGCGGATCCCCACGCCGATGCCCGCGCACTGGTGCCCAACAAATACTTGGATGGCTATACCGGCCAGAAGGTCTCCCACACGCAGCCCCTGCAGTTGAAGGACGCCCCCGGACCCGGCGCCATCGTCCCCGTCAGCGGCGCCACCGTCTCCTCCCGCGCGGTGCTCAATGCCGTGAATCGCGTCTGCATTCTCTGGCCCTTCCCCGAGAAGTAGCGAATCCCCCCTTTCCCACACTTTTCCGTCATCCTCTTTTCTGGATTTTATGAAAGCAAACGCTCTCAAGACCCTCATTAACGGCATCTGGAAGGAAAATCCGGTGCTGGTGCTGATGCTGGGCATGTGCCCCACGCTGGCCACCTCCTCCAGCGCAAAGAACGCCATCTTCATGGGCATGGCGACGACCTTCGTGCTGGCCGGCAGCAACTTCGTGGTCTCCCTGTTGAAGGGGCTGATCCCCGATAAGGTCCGTATCCCTTGCTTCATCGTCATCATCGCCACTTTCGTGACAGTGGTGGAATTCCTGATGAAGGCGTATGCCCCCGCATCGCTGGTGAAGTCCCTGGGCATCTATCTGCCACTGATCACCGTGAACTGCATTGTGCTGGGACGCGCCGAGGCCTTCGCCTCCAAGCACGGACCCATCCTCTCGCTGCTGGACGGCTTCGGAATGGGACTGGGCTTCACGCTGGTGCTCACCATGCTGGGCGCAGTCCGCGAATTCATCGCGGGCGGCACGCTCTTCGAACTGACGGTGGTCCCCAACTGGCAGGGCTTCGCGCTGCTGCGCTTCGCTCCCGGCGCATTCATGGTGCTGGGCGTCTTCCTGGCGATCCTCAATTGGTCGAAGATCCGCGCGGCCCGCAAGGCCGGAAAGACCTACGAGCCCCCCGCGGAACTCAATTGCGCCACCTGCCATATCTGCCATATCCAGAAGTAGCAGAAAGGCACTCCTAGAAACGCGAAAGGCGCGATCCGCTATCTTGCGGTCCGCGCCTTTTTTTGTGTCCTGTGGATAGTGGTGGGCTATTCCTTTGGGTCCTGGAGGAGTCCTGGGAGGAGTTCTTTCGTGGTGAAGCCCGCGGCGCC
>CAVGTF010000048.1:0-15050 GCA_963632245.1 Anaerovoracaceae bacterium | reverse complement strand
CCATAGAATCGCGTCCGGCACTAGGAATAGTATGCGCACTTTTCGTTCCGAAAACAAGGAATCCCCGGAGGAATTTTCACTTTTTTGTAGGAGAATCCCCCCCAGAAAACAAAAAGACCGTCGCTGAAACAGCGACGGCCCTTTTTCTATCGTCGGGGGTTCTGCCTTCTAGAACATCTTCTGACGGACGATGGTGTGGTCTCGTTCGGGTCCCACGGAGACGATTCCGACGGGTGCGCCAGCGATTTCGCCGATGCGTTCCACGTATTTCTGGCAATTCGCGGGAAGCTGGGAGAATTCGCGGCACTGGGTGGTATCCGCCATCCAGCCGGGGAGAGTCTCGTAGATGGGCTCCACCTCTCCCAGCACCTTCAGGCTGGCAGGGAACTCCTGGAGGATTTCACCCTGATACCGATAGCCGGTGCAAATCTGGATTTCGGGGAAGGAATCCAGGATATCCAGACGAGTCAGGGCAATGCAATCCAGTCCGTTGAGCTGCACCGCATACCGGATCACCGCCAGATCCAGCCAGCCGCAACGACGGGGACGTCCGGTGGTGGCACCGTATTCATGGGCGATCTCCCGGAGGCGCGTGCCGGTCTCGTTGAGCAATTCGGTGGGGAAGGGTCCTTCGCCCACGCGAGTGGCATACGCCTTCACAACGCCCACGACCTTGTGAATGCACTTGGGACCAATGCCCAGTCCCACGCAGGCGGCGCCGGCGGTGGGATGGGAGCTAGTCACAAAGGGATAGGTGCCGTGAGAGAGGTCCAGCATGGCGGCCTGGGCACCCTCGAAGAGGACCTTCCGATCCTCGGCAATCAGCCGGGAAACCAGAGCGCCAGTATCGCAGACGTAGGGACGCAGACGGTCAGCATAGCCGCAGTATTCCTCGAAGATGGACTCGAACTCCAGGGGCTTCTCGCCGAAGGCCTCCAGGATCTTGTTCTTGTAGGCAAGCGTGGACTTCAATTCCTTCGCGAAGGCCTCGCGGTCCATCCAGGAGACCACGCGGATGCCGATGCGGTCGGCGGCGTCCGCATAGCATGGTCCAATGCCGCGACCGGTGGTGCCCACCTTTCCATCGCCCTTCCAGCGCTCCTGGAGGTTGTCCATGAGCTTATGATAGGGCATGACCACGTGGGCGCGATTGGAGATGCGCAGGCCATCGGCGGTCTTTCCCACCGTCTTGAGGTCGTCCAGCTCCTTCAACAGGCAAACGGGATCCAGCACCACGTCGTTTCCGATGATGCAGGTGCATCCGGGATAGAGGATTCCGGAGGGCAGCAGATGGAGTTTGAAGTCGTGTCCGTCGGCAACGACGGTGTGGCCGGCGTTGCTTCCGCCCTGGAAGCGCGCCACCACATCGGCCTGCGCAGCCAGGAAGTCCACGATCTTCCCCTTTCCTTCATCCCCCCATTGGGTTCCGACGACGACGATGGTTGACATGATTGGGTGTTTCTCCTAGATAAGGCGTTGCCCGGCGCAACGGCCGGTCCTCTAACAAAAGCGAAGCGGCAGGGAAGGAGCGAGCCTATGGATCTCCTCCTTAATGCCATTACAAGTGTATCCGTCACGATGGACCATGGACGCCACCAAAGCGGCATCGGCGTGTCCCTCCTGGAATGCGTCGACCAGATGCTGGACGGTTCCTGCGCCTCCGGAGGCGATGACGGGCACGGAGACCGCATCGGCTACCTTCCGGGTGATCTCCAGCTCATAGCCATTGCGGACGCCATCGGTATCGATGGCATTGAGGCAGATCTCGCCGGCGCCCAGTTCCACGGCATGCCGCGCCCATTCCACAACATCCCACTGCGTGGGAGTGCGATAGCCATGGATGAAGACTTGGTATCCCGAGGGGAACTCGGAGGAGACTCCCACGTGCTTGGCATCCAGACCCAACACCACGCACTGCCGCCCGAAGGCATTGGCGCTCTCGGTGAGGACGGCGGGATTCTGTACCGCCAGGGAATTCAGGGAGACCTTGTCGGCACCCGCCAATAGCGCATTGCGCATGTCGACGGCAGAGCGGATGCCTCCGCCCACGCAGAACGGAATGAAGACCTTCCGCGCCGCATCGGCCACCATCTCCAAATCGATGGGGCGGTGTTCCGCGGAGGCCATGATGTCGTAGAAGACCAGCTCGTCGGCGCCCTCGCGGCAATACCGATCGGCTAGCTCCACCACGTCACCCACGTCCACATTGTCCTTGAACTTGACGCCCTTGGTGACCCGGCGGTTCTTCACGTCAAGGCAGACGATGACTCGCTTCAGCAACATGGGCTAGCCCTCCTCCTTTCCATTCCATTTCAGGAAATTCTGGAAGAGCCGCAGGCCCCATTCTCCGGAACGCTCCGGATGGAATTGGGTAGCAAAAAGGTTTCCACGCCCCGCAACGGAGCAGAAATGTAGCCCGCCGTATTCCGTCTCTCCCCGCAAATCCGCGGATTCCGCGGGGTCGCAGTAGTATGAATGGACGAAGTAGAAGGGCGTCCCCTGGGGGATTCCGCGGAAGAGCGGGTGATCCGTCCGGAAATGTACCGCATTCCAGCCCATCTCGGGGATCTTCAGCAAGGGATCCTGGGGGAATTCAAACCGCCGGACCTTTCCCGGGAAGAAGCCCAGGGCGGGGACACCGCCATCCTCGTCACTCCAATCAAAGAGCAGCTGCATGCCGATGCAGATGCCCAGCACCGGTCGACCGGCGGCAAGAACCTCCTTCAGCAGACGGTCGTAGCCGCGCTCCTTCACCGCCGACATGGCGCTGCGGGCAGAGCCATCGCCCGGGAAGATCACCGCGCCCTCCGGCAATGCCTCGCCAGCGCAGGTGGCCATACGAGGCTCCACCCCAAAACGCTGGCAGGCCAGCCGGACGCTGGTGAGATTCCCGGCGCCGTAATCTAGAATCGTGACGGGACCCACGGAAAGCCTACTCCCACTCGATGGTGCTTGGGGGCTTGGAGGTGATATCCAGCACCACGCGGTTGATGCCGCGCACCTCGTTGATGATGCGGTTGGAGACGCGTCGCAGCAGGTCGTCCGGCAGATTCACCCAGTCGGCGGTCATGCCATCCTGGGAGTCCACCACACGCAATGCCACGGCGTAGTCGTAGGTGCGCTGGTCGCCCATGACGCCCACGGAGCGCACGGGCAGGAAGACGCAGAATGCCTGCCAGACCTTGTAGTAGAAGCCGGCCTTCTTGACCTCCTCCACGAAGATCGCGTCCGCCTCCCGCAGCAGATCCAGCGTCCGGCGGGAGACCGCGCCCAGATGGCGCACGCCCAGTCCGGGACCCGGGAAGGGCTGGCGGAGAATCACCTCGTCGGGCAGACCCAGCGTGCGGCCCACCTCGCGGACCTCGTCCTTGAAAAGCTGGTTCAGGGGCTCCAGGAGCTTGAATTTCAGATCCTTCGGGAGACCGCCCACATTGTGGTGGCTCTTGATCATGGCGGCGGGATTGCCATTGATGGGCATGGACTCGATGACATCGGGATAGGTGGTTCCCTGTGCCAGGAAGGTGGCGTCATCCACACTGCGGGCGGCATCGGCAAAGACCTCCACGAACTCCTTGCCAATGATGTGGCGCTTGGCCTCGGGCTCGTCTACGCCCGCCAGCTTGTCCAGGAAGCGGTCGGTGGCGTCGATATAGCGAAGATCCATCTGGAAATTCCGTCCGAAGAGCTCCTGGACGCGCTCGGCCTCATTCTTGCGGAGGAGTCCGTTGTTCACGAAGATGCAGGTGAGTTGCCGGCCGATGGCCTTGTGGATCAGTGCGGCGGCCACGCTGGAGTCCACGCCGCCGGAGAGTCCCAAAATCACGCGCTCGTTGCCCACCGTCTCGCGGATGCGCTTCACGGAGTCCTCGATGAAGGAGCTCATGTTCCAGAGGCCATGGCAACCGCAGATATTGAGGCAGAAGTTCCGGATGATCTGAGTGCCATTGGGAGAATGGACCACCTCGGGATGGAACTGGATGCCATAGAGCGCCTTCCCCTTCAGCTGGCAGGCCGCAAATTCGCAATTCTGGGTCACTGCCAGGGTCTCGATGGAGCTGGGCTCCATGGTCACCTTGTCGCCATGGGACATCCAGACGATCTGCTCGGGATCCATGCCGCGGAAGAGCTCGGCCGCCTTCTGAATATGGAGGGTCGCACGGCCATACTCGCGCTCGGGAGCGGGAGAGACCTTTCCACCCAGATTCTTCACCAGGATCTGCATGCCGTAGCAGATGCCCAGCACAGGCACGCCCATCTCCAAGATGGCGGGATCCAGCTGGGGAGCGCCCTCCTCATACACGCTGGCAGGACCGCCAGAGAGGATGATTCC
The DNA here is from genome assembly GCA_963632245.1 of Anaerovoracaceae bacterium. Lineage (GTDB taxonomy): Bacteria > Verrucomicrobiota > Lentisphaeria > Oligosphaerales > Oligosphaeraceae > UBA1724. Next base: position 10,720 of record CAVGTF010000048.1, on the reverse strand, counting down.
CGTGGGCTTCAGGGCCGACAGCTGCGCCGCGGTGGAGTTGCAGGGGACCACCTGACTGAAGACATGGCACTCTCGGACGCGCCGGGCAATGAGCTGACTGTACTGGGAACCGAAGTCCAGCACGAGGATTTTTTCTTCCTGATGGGCGGGCATGGGAATCTGTGCTCCTTTTAGGAGGGAATTCGTTGGAAAAGGGAAAAGGGGATTCGTGGTTTTGCCGAGGCGACGCGCTAGAGGGAGACATCGTTTCCGGCCACGGCGCTGGCGGCATTGGCGGCCAAGAAGGGCCGGACCTCCTCCGCCAGGAATTCGCGGACCTGCTGGGGAGCGCGGCCGACATATTTCTCAGGGCGGAGGGTCTCGCCGAGATCCAGCTTCATGCCGGCAAAATGGGGATCCCGCGCCAGTCGCTCCAGGAGGTCGTTCTCACCGCCCTCCAACTTCACGTGGGCCGCGGCCGCCTGCGCATTCTCACGGATGGCCTCGTGGAGCTCCTGGCGGTCACCGCCGGCCTTCACACCGTCCATCATGATATTCTCGGAGGCCATGAAGGGCAGTTCGGAGGCCAGACGCCGCGCGATGACCTTGGGATAGACCACCAGGCCATGGGAGACATTCGCGAAGAGATCCAGAATGCCGTCTACCGCCAGGAAGCTCTCCGCCACCGCAATGCGCTTGTTGGCGGAGTCGTCCAGAGTGCGCTCGAACCACTGTGTGGCGGCGGTCATGGCGGGATTCAGGGAGTTGCAGATGACGAAGCGCGCGATGGATGCCATGCGCTCGCTCCGCATGGGATTCCGCTTGTAGGCCATGGCGGAAGAGCCGATCTGGGACTTTTCGAAGGGCTCCTCCACCTCCTTCAGGTGCTGCAACAGGCGGATATCGTTGGAGAACTTCGTGGCGGTCTGGGCGATGCCGGAGAGCACGGACAACACCCGCGCATCCACCTTCCGGGAGTAGGTCTGGCCAGAGACCGCGTAGCATCCGGGGAAGCCCATCTTCTCGGCCACCATGGCATCCAGGCGGCGGCACTTCTCGTGGTCGCCGTTGAAGAGCTCCAGAAAGCTCGCCTGGGTGCCCGTGGTGCCCTTGCTGCCCAACAGCCGGAGTCCCTGTCGCACGTAGTCCAGATCCGCCACATCGGAGAGCACATCCTGCATCCAGAGGGTGGCGCGCTTTCCCACGGTGGTGGGTTGTGCGGGCTGGAAGTGGGTGAATGCCAGGGTCGGCAGATCCGCGTATTTCTCGGCGAATTCCGCCAGATTCTCCACCACGGTGATCAGCTTTCCGCGCAGGAGAGTCAGCGCCTCCCGCATGAGAATCAGGTCCGTGTTGTCACCCACGTAGCAGGAGGTGGCGCCCAAGTGGATGATGCCCTTCGCCGCCGGACACTGCTGGCCGTAGGCATAGACATGGCTCATCACATCGTGGCGAACCACACGCTCCCGCGCCTCGGCCACCTCGAAGTTGATGTCCTCAATGTGGGCGCGCAACTCGTTGAGCTGCTCGTCGGTGATATCCAGCCCCAGCTGCTGTTCGGTCTCCGCCAGAGCCACCCACAGTTTCCGCCAGGTGGAGAACTTATGCTGCTCGGAGAAGATGCGCTGCATCTGCCGGCTGGCGTAGCGGGTGGAAAACGGGCTCTGGAAGACTTCGTGGTCGCTCATGGCAGGAGGGAAAGGAGGGGAGAAAACAGGAAATGGCGGTGCGAACGAGAATGGATGGCTATGCCTTCAGCTTCGCCAGGGCGCTCTCGTACTTCTCGACGGTCTTGGCCACGATGTCGGCGGGCAGCTCGGGTGCGGGGGGCTGGCGGTTGAAGTGGATGGAATCCAGGTAGTCGCGGACGAACTGCTTGTCCAGGCTGGGGGGATTCTTTCCGGGCACGTAGGACTCCTGGGGCCAGAAGCGGCTGGAATCGGGAGTCAGCACCTCGTCGGCCAACACCAGCTCGCCATCCTCGTCCACGCCGAATTCGAACTTGGTATCGGCGATGATGATTCCGCGGGCGCGGGCGTAGTCGGCGGCCTGGAGGTAGAGATCGATGGAGGCCTTGCAGAGCTTCTCGGCCATGTCAGCGCCGATGGTCTTCTTCAGCTCGTCCAGGGAGATGGGCATATCGTGGCCCTCTTCGGCCTTGGTGGTGGGAGTGAAGATGGGCTCATCCAGCTTGTCGGCATTCACATATCCGGCGCGCAGCGGAATTCCGCAGACGGCGCCGCACTTCTTGTAGCTCTCGTAGCCGGAACCCGTGAGATAGCCGCGGACAATGCACTCCACGGGGAGCATCCGGAGCTTCTTCACCAGCATGGAACGGCCATCCAGATCCTTGGCGTATTTCTGCAGGACGGCGGGATACTTGGCCACATCGGCGGTGATCAGGTGGTTCCGGATGCCCTTCAACAGGGAGAACCAATTCAGGCTCACCTGGGTCAGCACGCGGCCCTTTCCGGGAATGCCGTTGGGCATGATGCAGTCGTAGGCACTGATGCGGTCGGTGGCCACAAAGAGGATGGAGTCGCCCAGATCATAGACATCGCGCACCTTTCCACTCTTGGGGGCGGAAAGCTCGGGGATCGCCGTGCTCAGAAGAGCGCCATTCGCATCGTACTGCATAGTCGTGAAGAGAAAGAGGGAAAAGGGAAAGAATCGGTGGGCCGGGGGAAAAAGAAAAAATCCCGAGAAATCGGGAAAGGCGTACTTTATCCCCTGACAGGAGTTTCACCACGCCTCTCCTCAAAATCTCGCGTACGCGACGCGCGCGCGAAATGCCCGCCAGACTGAAAAACAGAAATGCGGCGACGCGGGAATAACGCGCGCGACGCCGCAATGTGAAGGGAAAGAGGAAGGGGTCCCCTGCTCTCTCGGGGGGATTTTATCTACTGACTAGAGGGGTCGGTGGGTGAACTTCTGGGTGCCCTCCACGAAGGGCGCCACCGTCTGGCCCTTTCCCTCCAGCAGCCACTTGTAGCTGGTGAGGCCCTCCAGTCCCACCGGACCGCGGGCATGGATCTTGGAAGTGGAGATCCCCACCTCCGCGCCTAGGCCATAGCGGAAGCCATCGGCAAAGCGCGTGGAGGCATTCCAAAAGACATCGGCGGAGTCCACCTGCCGCTGGAAGAGGCTCGCGTGCTCGGGATTCTTCGTCACAATGGCATCGGTGTGGTGGGAGCCGTAGTGGTTGATGTGGTCGATGGCTGCCTGGACATCGTCCACTACCTTGACGGAGACCTCCAATGCCAGATACTCCGTAGACCAATCCTCCTCGGTGGCCGCCTCCATGTCCGGGAAGATCGCACGGCTCTTTTCATCGCCACGCAGCTTGACACCGGCGGCCAACAGCGCCTTGCAGACGCCGGGGAGCAGCCGCGCGGCGGCGTCCTTATGAACCAGGAGGGTCTCCATGGCATTGCAGGTGGCGGGTGCCTGGGTCTTGGCGTCCACGGCGATGGCGGTAGCCATATCGGCATCGGCGCTGTCGTCCAGGAAGACATGGCAGATACCGGCGGCGTGTCCCAGCACGGGGATGGTGGTATTCTCCATGATATGCTTCACGAAGGCATTGGAACCCCGTGGCACGATGAGATCGATGTAGTCATTGAGGGAGAGCATCCCCTGGACCTCCTCACGGGTCTCCAGCAGCTGCAGCCACCCCGCAGGAATGCCGATGCCCTCCGTGGCCTCCACAATGACATCCGCCAAAATCCGGTTGGTGTACAACGCCTCACGGCCGCCCTTCAGCAACACGGCATTGCCACTCTTCAGACACAAGGAAGAGATCTGCACCAGCGCATCGGGACGCGCCTCAAAGACAATGCCGATAACACCGATGGGACAGCTCACGCGGCGCAAATTCAACCCCGTGGCCAACTCGGTCCGCGTCAAGACCTTCCCCAGGGGATCCGGGAGCTTGGACAACGCCTGCAAGCCCGCTACCACATCGCGCAGCTTCTTCTCGTTGAAAACCAGACGCTTCCGCAAGGCATCGCTGATGTCATTCCCGCACTCTGAGAGGTCCTTCTGATTCTCCCGGAAGATCTCCTCGGAGTGCGCCTCCAACGCCTCACCCATGGATAGCAACGCACGATTGCGAAGCTCCAAAGAGGTATCGGAGAGAGGAATGGAGGCGCGCTTCGCCTTCTGAGCTAATTCAAGTGTCGACATACCAGAAAAAAAGGAGGAAGGAGAAAGGAGGAAGGAGGAAGTTCGGCCAGGGTTTCGGCGAGCCGAAACCCCGCGCCGGAATTTACCGGCGCGTGCGCCAAGCGCGCCCAAATTGGCGCGCGAATACCGCCGACTAGGCGGAAGAACCTAGGCAGGGGTACGGGGGCGGCAGCCCCAGTCCTTTGGATGCCCTTTGCCGGTAAATAGCGCAGCCAATGGCAAATGCGCAGTACCGCCGAATAGGCGGAAGAAACTAGGCAGGGGCACGGGGGCGGCAGCCCCAGTCCTTTGGATGCCCTGCTAGGAAGAAATGCTCAGATGCGAGGCGCCGTTACGAAGGCTGCATCCGTTCCCGCGTCTCCCGCCGCGGAAGAGCGCCTTCGGCACCTTGCAAAACGAATCACTAACCTCTAATGGCTAACTACCTACGGCGCATTAGGAATGCGCCGGTGCTATCTATGCAATGGCGGGAGTTGTCGTTTTTGGCGGGCCTCGGCGAGCTTCTGCCAAGCCAAGTCGTCTTTGCCCAGCAGCCGTGTCAGCTGGGAAGCAGAACACACTAGGCGTTCGGCGGCCGTCGCCATCTGGAATTCGGCGTCAAAGAGTGCGTCGAAGATCCGCCCCATCCAGAGCAGAAATTCCGGCGAGCCCTGTTTCGGGACGGGTGAGAGCGCGATTTCCGGAGCGGCTTCGCCCTCCTCGGGACGCAGATTCACCGCCATCTCCCAGCGGAGCTTCCGGAGGGCGTGGCGGAGATTCTGGTGCTGGGAGCGAGTCACGTCATCCCAGGCGGACAATCCGCTCTCCAGATGCGTGACTCTGGCGGCAGTGGAGGTCTTGTTCCGCTTCTGTCCACCAGGCCCCACACCACGGCATGCCTCAAAACGGCACTGCCGAAGCAGGTCGTCGTCAGACATAGCCAAGAGGGAGTACTTTCTCACTGTAGAGGAAAGGAGAGTCTAGGCGAGTTCCGGCAAATGGAAGAGCTTCGCCGCATTGCCGTAGAAGATGGCGTCCTTTTCGGCGCGGGAGAGACCAGTCTCCTCGACCTCGCGGACGGCTACGGACAACGGCGACCAGGGGGAATCCGTGCCAAAGAGCACGCGCTCCACACCGTGCTTGCGGATGATGCGCTCGAATTGCTCCTGATCGGTCATCCAGGCGCGGGAGAAGGAGGTATCCAGATAGACCGGCGCACCCGCCAAGTCCCGCTCCGCTTCGTCCCAATTCCGCCAGCCGCCCAGATGCGCGCAAATGACGGTCAGGCGGGGATGGCGCTCCGCCAGCCGTGCAAAATCTGCGGGAGTGGAGTGTGCCTCCATGCCCAGAAAGCCGATGTCGCTGCCTGCATGGAAGAGCACAGGCAGCTCCAGATCCGCCAGGGTCTCCCAGAGGGGATCGAGACGCTCCTCCAGAATGTGGAATTCCTGGTATTCGGGATGGAATTTCACGCCCAGGAGCCCCAGGGAGCGGATGCGCCTGCACTCCGCCAGCACGTCCTCCAGGGGGGCATTGGGATAGAGGCCGCCCAGCGACAGATGCGGGAAGCGGTTCCAGGAGGCCACCCAGTCGTTCACGGAGTGCATCTGGTGCGCATTGGTCACCACCGGGCAATTCAGCCAGCCATCATAGCCGGCACGCACCGCAGCACGCTCCTGATCCTGGAGGGAGCCATCGGTGAAGGCGGGAAGACCGTGTGACTTGGCCACCAACACCTCCACGGCGCGCTGATGGACCTTGTCGGGGAAAACATGGCTATGGGAATCGAAGATTGGCATGACAGCTGACGGATTGCGAAAGAAGAGATCGGGGCACCAATGCGCCCGGATGGAAAAGTCTAGTGGATGCCCAGGCAGCCGGGGCCGTGGACATGCACCGAGTCGCCCCCGGCCCGCCCGCCCTGACTCAGGGACAGCACCGTCGCCTGGTCGGCACGCTCCACGACGCAGGAGTCGCCGCCAGGGAGGTATGCGAAGAAGTAGAGTTCCCGCTCGCCCTGGGGGGTGGTCCACTCCTGGACGCCGTAGGGCTCGGTGGTCTCGTGAATGAATTTCAGGACGCTGGCGGGGAGGCTCGCGGAGTCCATCAGGAGCTCCTCGGTATTCCGTTCATCGGGGGTCTTGGTGGTATCGATGCGCAGGAGGCTCTCTTCGTGGCGGTTCAGGAGGTATTTCTCCGTGACGCCCTCCTCCCGGCTATTGCCATTCTCGATCAGCAGCCCCGCCAGCCGCTCAATGTGCACATCCTCGCCCAACACGCCAACAAAACGACCATGCTCATCCAGAATCGGCACGCTGCAGGCCAGCAGCAACCGGCCATTCTCGCCGGCATCGCGGTAGGGCTTCCCCCAGACCACATTTGTGGCACCCGTCTCCTGCCACTCACGCTTCGCTTCCCGATACCAGGGACGACGGCGGTTGTCGTAGTCGTCGCCATATTCGGGATTGTAGGGATAGGCGACCTGGATCGCGGGATCCTCCAGGCCGACATACGCCCGACGCACCAAAAAGCCCTTCTGAAGCATCTCCTCCTGCAAGGCGGGGATCTGCTCTAAAGGCACGTTATCGCCGCAGGAGGAGGTAATCACCAGCCAGCGCAGGAAGGGCGCGATGTCCGCAATCTTCGCCAATGCCGCCTTCCGATCATCCTCGGAGGCGTCGTCCTTTCCGTAGACATAGGAGAGGATCTCGGGATTGATGCGCTTGCCATAGTAGACCGGCGAGGGCCCCTTTCCACAGGCGGGACTCTCCGGATTCCGGGACTCCCGATAGTCCACAATGGGGAGGCTGGGCGCCTTCTCCGTGGCGACAAAGTCGTGAGTGCAGAGGAAGGACGCCATGACGGCGGTCCGCTGGAGGCGCCCCCCCAGGGTGGCGAAATGCTGCGAGAGTGCCATGGCGGCGCGAATGGTCCGCTCGGACATCTTCACCAGCCGCTGCTGATAGGCGAGGATCTTGTTGTTCTCGCCCAGCAATACGCTCCGCGAGATCTCCAAATCCCGCTCCCGGACCGTATTCCTTAGCGCCAAGTTCACGGAGAAGAGCGTGACGCTGAGGGCGAGCACCCAGCAGCCCGCCACGCCCCACAGCAGGACCTGGAGATGCCGGGAGAGGAAGCGCCGCATGACCATCCAGGGGGTCTCCGGCAGGGCAGAGACGGGCTCGCCACTCAGGTAGCTACGGATATCGGCAGAGAACTCGCCCACCGTCTGGTAGCGGTCCTCGGGATCGTATGCCGTCGCCTTCTCGATAATGGCAACCAGCCCCGGATGCAACGGCACACCGTAGGGATTCCGCACGGCATTGCGCCGGCCCTCGCGGATCTGCCGAACCAGCTCGGGGATACTCTTCACGTCGTAGCCGGGACGCAGAGTCGCGATCTCAAAGAGAATAAGCCCCAACGCATAGATATCCGTGCGCTCGTCGCGGGGCTTTCCCGCGTAGGCCTCGGGGGGAATGAAGCGCGGAGTGCCATCCAGGGGCTGGTCGGCGCTGGACTCCTGGTTCAGGCATCGGGCGATGCCCCAGTCCATGACGTAGGTCTCGCCATATTCTCCCAGCATCAGGTTCTCGGGCTTCAAATCGCAGTGGATCACCTTCCGCGCATGGGCATACGCGATGGCATCGCAGACACGCAGGAAAATCTCCAGATGATAATGGAGGGTCTCCAGATACTTCTGGGGCTTGATGCGACCGTGGGAAAGCTCCAGGGCATCCGCCTGGAGGATCTCCTTCAGGGTGCGACCCCGCACCAGCTTCATGGCCAGATGAATGCCCTGCCCATTGTCCTTCAACAGACTGTAGACAGAGACAATGGCGGGATGCTCCAATTGCGCGGTAATCAGCGCCTCGTTAAAGAAGGCACGGCGGACACTCTCATTCAAAAGATGCTCGGGTCGCAGCGATTTCAACGCCACCACACGCCGCAATACCTTGTCCTGCGCCGTGGAAAGAATGCCCTGACCACCCTCCGCGAACTTCTTCAGGATGTCGTAGCGCTCCTGCAAGACGCTCATGTTCCCCTCGAAGCCCGCGGTGCTCTCACCCTCCTTCAACGGTCCCTCAATGGGACGATAAACCGTGTTGCGCGCCACACTGTCCGCAGAATGCTTCGCCTTCGGCGCGCGAAAATGGAAGTGCTCCAGCATGCCCCCCAATGCCGTGCCGACACGCTCGCCCAAAGAGGCGAAGGTCTCGTCGCCACTCTTCACTCGGCACGTAGTTCCGCCGCCCAGCGCGCCATTGCCGTCCAGACGGCAGGTCGTCTCCAGCGACGCGGCGTCCGACTCCTTCGGCTCATTGTGCTGTTTGTCAGTTTGTGTCATGTCGGAAAATATAATTTCTCCCCCCGGTACTACGCTCCAAAACGCCCCTCTCCTCCAAAGAGAAAGAGACCGCCCCGCCACCATGCCGGCAGAAGGACGGTCCCCAATTCGAAGCGCCGCGTTTTTGGCTACGGCAGAAGGAAGATTGGCATCAGATTGACCTTCTTTCCATTGGCGATGCCGGGGGCATACTGGTAGTAGTAGGTCTGCCCGCCGCCCTCGTCGTCATCCATGACCACGGCAGAGAAGCGAAAGAAGCGCCCGTTCTCCTGGAGTCCCAGGGTCTTTCGATCCAGCGTGACCGAGTAGGTGGTGATTCCCGCGGCGTCATCGCGGGTCACCTGGAAGTCCTTTCCCGGACGAAGCTTCTCCGCGGGATATCCACCATTGTAGACCCACGCACGGGGCCCCTCGGGAGTGAGCGCCACCGCCATATCCAGGTCCTTCTCGCCATAGGACTGCGTGGTGCCCTCCTGCTCGATGCGCACCTCGGGAACCACCGCGAACTGCAGGCAATCGCCATCCCAGAGCATGAAGTCGGAGTGGGTATTGAAGTGCCGGTCATCCGCGACGGTTGCCTGGATCACCAAGCTATCGTCCGTCACACGGAGGCTGAGATCGCCACCCAAGTCCTGATAGCCGTCCCAGCGAATATGGGGATCGGGAGGGAAGATATCCTGTCGGCGATTGCCGAAGGCCGCCAGGGTGTTCTGGCCATTTTTCAGCTCCGTGAAGGGGAAGGAGAGCTCGACTTTGCTCTCAAGGCCCTTGGCATCCTGGAGGGTCACGTCGATGGCATCCACATCCCCCGCAATGGGCAGGCGCGTCCGCCAGGGAAAGGGCACGCCGGAACGCTTCTGCAGCACGAAGGGGATTGTGGAGCCGCTCTTGGGATTGACCCTCGCCAGCGCGGGTGCCGTGCTGCCGGTATCGGAGTCCTGCAGAATCAGGAAGCACTTTCTTGCGCCATGCAGATCCACCATACAGGAGAGGGAGACACCCATATTCCCCGCTTTCTGCATGGACTCCTGCAATTTTTCGAAGGCATCGGATCCCTGGAGAGTGAAGTAGAGCGGGAGGACATCGGCCACCACGCGGCCGTCTTTGGGCATAGGCACCTCGTTGCCCAGGAAATCCCGGCAGGTGGTGCCTTCAGGGAACTGGATCTTCAGGGGATTGGGCGCCTTGTCAGTCCAGACGGCCAAAGTGGCCTGCCCACGCTGCCCAAATACGCCGAGCTTCAGATTGGAATCGAAGGCCCCCAGACGGCTGTCATACCGCCGCACATTCTCCACTACGTGGCAGAGCTGCGTGACCGCGGGAATCGAGAGTGCCGGATTGCCGTCAATGTGCCAGAGGCCGTAGTCGAAGTATTTGGATTCCACCACATTCTGGATATTGAACCAGAAGAAGAAGGGGGATCCTAGGAGCTTCGCCGTCAAGACCGCAGAGAGCATATGCGCGCACTGCATCTGCTGAAGCGGGTGATCCATGGGAAGACGGTTGTCGATGGCGAAACCGAATTCGGAGACGAAGGGGATCTGTCCCTGCAGATAAGTGTGGGTCATGCGGTTGGCACGTTCGAAGACGCCGGGGAAATCCACATTGGCGGAGCCGATGTAGGGCTTGTTTTCCTCGTTGATGTAGCGCATGCCGTAGGGATAGCAGTCCATGGGGAAATACTCGAAAGACCCCTGCACCTGCGTGAGCACATCCCGGGAGAACTCGAAATTCACGGCGCTGCCGCTGGGACGGCCCGCGGCCACCGGGATATCGGGACGCGCGCGGCGGGCGGCCTGCAGATAGACGGTGGCGATGCGGGCGATATCGCGGCAGACGGGCCCGTGAACAATGCCGTTGATGGTGTCCTGGGGATACTTCTTGCGGTAGTAGGGCTCGGAGCCGCTAATGAGCTCGTCCTCGCCGCCAATCTCCAGCAAATCAATATCCGTGCCCGCCCGGCGAATCATGTCCTCGAAGACGCCACTCAAAATCCCCAGCGCCTCCTCGGTGGGAAAGAATCCCACGGAGGACGAAAGGCCCCAGGCCTTCGCTTCCGCTACCTCGTTGGGGCGACGCGCCCAGACGGGAGTCGCAGGCAAATGCACCATGGAGAGCTTCACCTTGTAGCCCTGCTCCTTGAGAGACCGGAAGCGTTTCAGAAAGCCATCCACCTTGCTGACATTCCGCTCCGGCATGATGTGCTCCCAACGCACGCTCACTTCCGCCCAC
>CAVGTF010000047.1:0-15069 GCA_963632245.1 Anaerovoracaceae bacterium | reverse complement strand
ATCCACCTTACTGACATTCCGCTCCGGCATGATGTGCTCCCAACGCACGCTCACTTCCGCCCACTTGGGACCCACCTTCTGCCAGACTGCCGGGAAACCGCCACTGGTCCCCAAGTAGGGCTCTACCTCTGGATCCTGTACATAGCAGTCCCGAATCACGACATACGACTGCTGACACTCCGCCAAGATCTCGCCGCCTTCACGGGACTTCCACGTGCCCCGCACCACATAGAGCCCCGGCTTGCCGCCAGGAAGCTCAAAGCGATCATGGACAGTCTCGGAGCCCGGCGCAGGCTCCTCCGCAAACTCCCGGACAAGCAACTCCTGACCCTTGTAGTCCGTCACCCGCAACTGCGCCACCACCGGCCCGGAGAGCGACGCATACCCGGTGCTGTCCAGCATGCCGGCGATCTGGTCGTCCACCCCGAAGACCCGCTTTTCGCCCCCAAGAATCGCGATATTCGCCTGGAGACCCCGCGCGCCCTGATACTCGCCGGCCTTCCGCGTCCCCGCCTCCAACTGGGTGCCATCCACGCAGATCTCCATGGGCGCGCCACTCTGGTTCGTGATCTCCAACAACAGCCAGTAGGACTGTTCACCATTGCGGCGAGTCTGGAAGGGGATCTGCAGACGCTGCCACTCCTTCGTCGCCTTCAAATCGTAGAAGGAGGTGTCCTTCCAGCCACAATGAATCACGCCCAACTGAATCTTCGCAGGTGCCGAACACCGCATCCAGCAGGAAAAGACATAGTCCCGACCACCCTGGAACTTCCTGGTGGCATCGGGCCCCAATGCGCCCATGAAGACGTGCTTCCTGTCCGCAGGAACCACCAGCGACGCATACCGTTCTCCCTGCGGCGCATCTCCGCCCGCCTTCGAACTCCATGCCAGAGTCTCCGCCCCCCAAGGCAGACGAAAGAAGCCCTCGCTCACCTCGCAACCATTGTCGCCAGGTAAGAGATTCTCTGCCGGCAAAGGGACTGCCAGCACCGCAAGACAAAAAAACGCGAGGAACGCAAGGATAGAAGAGGAGTTTTTACGCATCTGCAAGGGATTGTGGAGGGGGCTTGAGAAGGTGCGAAGGAAAGAAGCGGGACGAAAGAGGAATTTAGCCCCCTGCCCCGAGTTTTCCGCTACACGACCGCCACCCATCACTCCAACTCCGGCTCCCACTCCCCAGAATCCTCCCGACACTCCAAAACCCGAGACGCACCCTCCTCCGACAATTGCATACCCCCACAGCAATATGCAGCAAACCGACGAAAGGCCTCCACTCGACAGGACAATAATTCCTCCCGCTCCCAAGACCGCAACACCCGCTCAAGATCGTCTGACAAAACACCCTTCGCACGAAATCCACTGGAATCCTTTTCCTTTGACATGTCTCCCTCCCTTGTTGGAAAGCACACCGCCAATATAGGCATACCCACTGACCGTCAAATCCCCCACCCCGCCTTTTCTATATCACCATCTCAAATCCGGCATTTTCCTAAACGACTCAAAACTACTGGAGAAGAATGCCCATCTCGTTATTTTTCCACAAAATACCCCCCAAAAAAAACATAGGATGCTACTGCCAACCTGCCGATGCCTTCCAAATCACTGGAACTTTTGGGAGAGCAAAGAAGACTGGCGATAAGAACTCCGCCACTTTTGCAACCACAACCCAAAAATCCTTAGGGGCATCTATCATCTTGTTTTTCCTCAAGAAGGCCGCCCACTGTATTGCTTTCATAGGATGCCTTGCAAAACTCTGCGTCCAGGCCTCCGGCGTACTTTCCGGCAATGGCACATGCCGGAATGCAAACGTATTCTGCACCGCAAGTCGAAGAGTCGCATAATCGTGATCAAACAGTTCGGACAACAGCCAGATATCGTAAAAATCTTTCATCCTACTGTTCACAAATCCACGTGACACCATGACCTCGGTCTTTTCCGCAATAGCCGTCACCATCGGATAGACCTTCAACAAAGGCGCAGGACCATTCAATAAAACAGGGAACTCTACCCTTTCCGGGCAAGGGGTAATCACATCCCCCACTCCAATATCAAACTGGAGCCGAAAACGTGCCTGCCCCAAATAAGCTGTAAGAAGAATCCGCGTTCCGCCATATTCCGTCTCCTCACAAATAGGACTGATTTCTAGGGATTCCACATCGTACCTCATACCATCCTCAGAACTCACTCCAGATCCCGCCGCCGCAACAAAAACCTTTCGCAAATGCTCGGGATCCGCATTTCCAAAACAAAGCAAGTCCGAGTCAATGGTAGGACGTGAATTGTTTCCCTTCTGCCAAATCACAAAGAGATTTCCCCCCTTCAAAACAAATTGATCCGCAAATGGTAGAAGACTCAATCGATACAAAAAACGCTCAGTCCCATAGCGAATCAGAAGATGCATGAACTCCACATGTTTCTGAGATGCTATGTTCTTCAAACGAGCATATGCAGAAGCAGCCGGATTCACAAGCCTGGAATCTCTCATGGCAGGAGGCTCTCTATGTAGGGACTCAAAATCCTCTCCACACGGCAGACGCGAGCTTCTTGAAGTAGCTCAGGAATGGAAAAAAGCTTCCGCCTATAACCATCACGCAACGCCTCCAACGCCACATCCATCCCAATCTTATTCCGAAATTTGAAACAGTCGGCGACTGTCTTGGCAGGAGAATAGATCTTGAACTCCAGGCCATTCAACTCCTTCACCTCAACGCCACTGCGGTAGACACTCTCCGTAAGATGCACACAGGAAACCGGCGAAGAGCTCAAATGCGGAAAGGTGCCACCCTGGGGCATGGCTACCCAAAACTCCGTCGGCAACTGCGTCGTAAAACCATGAATCTGAAGCGCCGAAAGCAGACAAACCACAAAATCAACCCCCTTCTTCACTAGTTGCTCCAACACCGGATAAGGAAACCCCACCGCGTCCACAGACTCATAAACCCCACTGCACAACCGCCGAAGATGACCCTGACGACAATGATACGACAACAAGGAACGCGGAACCCCTAGCCTCGCTGCCTCCATGACCGTGAAAGAATGCCCACACCGAAGCAAAATACCCATCTTCCTAGATCGCATAACCATAAAAAAATCCTCCGTGTATTATGTCTAAATTGCTATAAATATATTTAGTTATAGTAGAATTGTTAAAATTTTCTCCTCCGGTGGTGGGAAAGATTCAGTTTCATCGCTTTCAATATAGGCATATCCCCTGACCGTCAAATCCCCCACCCCGCCTTTTCTATATCACCCCCACAAATCCGGCATTTTCCCCGAATGCCCGGAGGGCGGCAACTTTCCCGCAATTGTCGTTGAATGCGGGGCTTTTGCTACAGCCTGACAGGGAGAAGGGTATCCGCGTTAAGGGACTCCGGGGTCACTTTGCAGTCCACGGCCAGGATGGTCACTCCTGCGTTTGCGGCCTGTCGGAGGGCCTTTCCGAAGGCGGGATCCCGTGTGTCATTGGGGCGGACCTCGTGCATCTCCTTCATCTGGACCACAAAGAGCAGGTACGCCCCGAGGCCCTGTCGGCGGCATTCTGCCAATTCCAGGAGGTGTTTTGCGCCGCGTTCTGTGGGGGCGTCAGGGAAGCTCGTCACGCCGTCCGCCTCCAGGGTCACGCCCTTTACCTCCAGGAAACTCCGGCGTCCATCGGGCTCCTGCACCATGAAGTCGAAGCGGGAATTTCCGAACGTGCTCTCCCGTCGGAAGATGGTTCCCTGTGGGAAGAATCCGCTTTTCGGAAGCCACTCCGCGGCCACCTGATTGGGTGCCTGGGAGTCCAGATTCACCAGCAATGGCGGCTTGTCCTCCCGGAGCTTCTCCACCGCCACCAGGTCATAGCGGGTCTTGCGAAGGGGATTATCGGACTCAGCGAGATAGACGGTGCGTCCGGGAAGCAGGAGTTCCGCGCAGCGACCCGTGTTCTTCACATGGCACACCACCTCGCCGCGGTCCTCCAAGAGCACCCGAGCCACAAAGCGATTGGGGCGCTCCTGAAACTCCCCCCGACAAATATTCGGATACCTCATGGACCGCCCCTCCGGTGCGCCGCTACCACCCCAAGGGAAGTTTCTCCCCTCGGTAGAGATTCATGCGGACGGGCTCGAAATACTTTCTGACATAGGGTGAGACCGTCTCGGGGTAGACATCCTCCCGGTGATACTGTCGTCCGGGATAGCTCCAAGTGAGCATTCGCCAATCGGGAACCAGGGGCGAAGGCACCAGTTTTCGGTGCAGCTGGAAGTCCACGGGTCCGGAGAGCTTCTTCCAGTCCCAGCCCGGGAAGAGCGGCTGGCTTTCCGCCACCACATAGATGGGGCCGGCGCCCAGGGGATCGCCCTTGCGCAGGCGTTCCACCCGATGGCCGAGGTAGTGCATCTGCGCGGGAAAAGAGTGCTTTTCGGAGAGGAGATAGACCACCGCGTCCTTCGGCAACTCCGCATCACACTCTACCTTGGGACCCTCCTGCATCACGGGAGCGTTGCTCTCGCCCAGCAATCCCATGGCAGCCGCCTCACGGTTGCCGTGAGTCAGGAAGGCAGGCAGGAGCATCAGCGCGCACCAGGCCACGCGGAATCCCAGCACATTCCATAGGAGGCCCTCCGCACGGGGCGCGCGCCCCAGGCACCACACCCAGGCGGCCAGGAAGGCCAGCAGGAAAACAATCCCGATTCCCAGGGCGGGCAGCGCCTGAACCCACTCCTCCGAGGCGCCCAAGAAGGTGATGCGTCCCAATGCCACCCACAGCCAATGGAGCATCCCGTAGAGCAGCGCCAGGAGAGTCACTGTCGTGAGCACGCGGTTTACGCGGCCCCATCCCCGCTCCTGCCGATGCATCACGATGGGCAGATTGAAGCTCATGGTGACCGCCAGTGCAGGAAGCACGGGAAGCATCATGAGGGAAGAGTATCCCGGCAGAATCCAGTGGCAGAGGAAGAGGGTAAGGATGGTGGCGCGGAGGAATCCGCAGAGGGATCCGGCGGGCTCCAGTGGCCGCAGCGCCAGGCAGAAGGGCACCCAGACCAGGAAGGCCCAGGGGAGCAGATCCCGGAGGCACCGGAAAGGGAAGTGGAAGAGATGCGCAAAGAATCCCTCGGGCGCCGCGCTCGTGGAGAGGGGTCCCACCATGGCATACCAGCCCGTCAGGGGCTGCGGGCAGACCAGCGTCACCCAGAGATAGAGCGCCAAGGCACAGCCGGCTAGGCATTCCAGGTGTTCCCGAGAACGCAGAAGCCGCCGCGTGCGGGGGGGCTTGGTGGTGAAGAGCAGCGGCAGATAGAAGAGGAAGACACCCCGCAATCCGGTGCAAAGCACATCCAGGGCAACCAGTCCCAGCGCCACACCCCAGGCCAATCGCCAGCGGCGATCCAGCACGCCCAGCGTGTGCCAGGCAAACCACGCCCCGGAGAGCAGGAATGCATGGAGAGTCTCCGCCTGCCCCAAAATGCCCACGCGGAATGCGCCCAGGGTGCTCAGGACAATGGCGGCCGCCAGGAGTCCGGCGTGGGTATCGCGATGGCGCCGCGCCAGAAGGAATGCCTGTGCGGCCATTCCAAAGACCGCCAGGACCGAGGGCAGCCGCACCGCCCAGACGCCGGGCGTCTGGAAGCCGGAGAAGAGGCAGACCAGCCAGGGATAGAGCGGAAATACCTGCACGCTCTGCCCCTGAAAGGTGGGATGCAGATAGTCCCCGCTCTCGATCATCTCCCGCGCGATCGCAGCGAAGACCGTCTCGTCACTGCCGCGCAGCTCTACCCAGGGCAGGCACAGCAGATAGAGTCCCGCCGCCAAAAGGGGCAGTACCCATAGCAATGACTTGGAGGAGGAGGATTCGTGCATGCCAAAAGCGGCGGAAGACGATGGAAGAAAGGGCGGAGGAAAGAGGGCGCATTTCCTGCCGGGAAGCAGGGAAGACACGGCATTCCTGCTATGTTAATGCGCCGTACGACAAGTACTAGAGACAATATAACCCTCTCCCAGCGTCCCCTCCTTACACACCTATCACCCACCCATGAGCGTCCAAGTCCCCGTCATCCTAGAAGCGGATGTCCTCGTGATCGGGGGCACCCTCCAGGGATGCCAGCTGGCACGACGCCTCCGGGATGCCGCGCGAAGGGTGGTCCTGGTCTGCGAGGGGGACTCCCTGGGCGTGGATGGCCCCGGACAACTCCTGCCGACAGAAGAAAACGGCATCGAGGGCGACGCCCGCGCCCTGGAGGACACGCTCCTTTCTTCCGGCGCACAAATCCTATACGACGCCTTCCCCCTGCGCCCCCTCCGGGAAGCCAATGGCCCCCGCCAAATCGCAGGATGGATCTTCTTCGGAGCAGGCGGATACTTCGCCATCGCCGCAAAGGCCGTGGTGGACGCCACGCCAACAGGACACCTGCCCTTCCAGGCACGACTCTCGCGGCGTTCCACCGGCACCAGACACTGCGTCCTCCAGTGGAATCTCCTGGGCAGCGCCAAAGAGCCCCCCGCCGCCAGCGGCATCCGCCTGGAGGTCTCCCTGACGCCAGAGACCACCCCGGAGGGCCCCCTGCCCCTCTGCCGCGCTACCCGTGAACTCCGGCTGCGCCCCACGGATCTCCCCGCACGACTGGACGCGGAGAGCGCGCTGCGCGCCGCCCTCTGGAGCCCCCATGCCCACAAGGGTGCCGAATGGTGTGACTGGCAAAGCGCCGAGGATCCCTGGACGGACTTCACGACCTCGCGCGAAATCCCGCTCTTCCGGCACAGCACAGCACAGGTCCCCACACTCCTCCGATACACTCTCCCACAGGTCACCGCACCCGCTACTTTTCAAAACGCCGAGGCACGCCGCGAACTCCCCGAGAGCGAATCCCTCGTCTTCCAGGGAAAGTCCCCCCGCCCCCACACCGGACTCCCCACGATCCGACTGGATCTGCAGACCCTGAATCCCCAAGAGGCCGCCTTCACTCCACAGGCACTCATCCTGGGGGCGGGCGAGACCGGCTGCGCCGCCGCGCTGCAAGCACAAAAGGAGGGGCTCTCCTACCTGCTGGCAGAGGCCTCCGGCACCACCGCACTGCCACCAGACAGCCTCGCCCCCGACGAAATACACCACCTCTGGCACCACTGCCGTCTGGGCGGAGTCCTCCTGAAAAACGGCGTCCTGACAGGCGCACTGATTCTCGCCGCTACCGGCGAGGCATGCCTGGTCCGCGCAGAGGCCTTCCTGGATGCCACCGGCACCGCGCAATTCGCCTGGGCCCTGGGCGCACCCATGCTCCATCCCCACGAACCGGAGATCATCAGCCAGCATTGCGCCCTGGCACCCAGACTCCACTACGCCTCACAACAGCCCCTGCGACCCGCACGCCAGAGGGTCCTGGATCCCCAAGACCACGCTTGCCAAATCCTGCGCAGACGGCGGGATCCCGAGGCAAAAAACGCATTCCAACTGCCACCACGCATCCGCGGCGATCTCACTCTCATGCCACAGGATCTCCTCCTGAAGACCCACCGCGACGACGCACTGGCACTGTTCCCCGCGACTCTCCCGACAGCCGCCAAGGCCTCACACCCCCTTCTCTGGCTTCAGAATGACACCATCCCCAGAGACACCGTGATCCCCCTCCCCGCAGGAGTCTTCCTCTCTCCACGACACCAGAATCTGCTCACCCTCGGAGACGCCCTCTCGGCGCACACGGATCTCCGCGCGATGCTCGCTACCCCACAGAGCCACCAGATCCAGGGAAGACTCGCCGCACGACTAGCCGCATACGCCCTGGCACACCACATCTCCCTCCGAGATGTCCCCGCTGACGCCATCCGGGAGAAAGAAGCCACCGGAGCTGCAGCAGAAACGCCCGCGCTCTCCCCACAGGCGGAAGCCCTGTCGCGCGCCTTCCTGCGACCCGACCAGGCACGACGCAGCGTCCAGGCCGACTTCGAGAGCCACCCCGATACCCAGACCGCACTCCTGCTGGCATTCCTGGGGGACTCCTCCGGACGACGCCTCCTGGCACAGGAGTTCGCCACGGGAACCCCCGACCCCACCCGCGCACGACTGCTCCTGCAGGCACTCGCCATCATCGGCACTCCCGCCACGCCACTGCTGTCCGGCCTCCCCGCCGCCAAAGACCTCCCGACACTCCTCCCAGGACTGCTGGCATGCCTGGCGCACTGGCCCGGCACCGAGGCAGTCCCCCTCCTGGAACGCCTCCTGGCAGACCTCCCCGCCACCCAGCCGCACAATCCGGAGGGGCCCCATACCGACGACCACTGCCGCGAAATCCTGGTGGCGCGGGTCCTGGCCGCCTGCGCCCCGAACCACGAGGAGGCCCTCCGCGTCCTGGAAGCCGCCCGCGACGAATGGCCCCTGGCACTGGCACTCCCCGCACTCTCTTTCCTCTCCCATAAACCCGCAACCCACGCAAAACCATGAAGACCATCGCCGTCATCCCCGCTCGCTACGGCAGCACACGCTTCCCCGCTAAGCCCCTGGCACTCATCGCCGGAAAGCCCATGATCCAGTGGACCTACGAATCCACCCAGAAATGCGCAGATTTCCAGGAGGTCCTGGTGGCTACCGATGATGAACGCATCCGCTCCGCCGTGGAGGCCTTCGGCGGCATCGCCGTCATGACCAGCCCCGACTGCCGAAGCGGTAGCGACCGCATCTGGGAGGCCATCCAGGGACGCGACGCGGACCTCATCGTGAATGTGCAGGGCGACGAGCCACTCATCCCCGCCACCGTCCTCCACCAGCTGGTGCAACAGATGCAGGAATCCGGCGCCGACATGGGCACCGTAGCGGTCCCCTTCAGCGTCACCGGACGGGATCCCGCCGATCCCAACGCAGTGAAGGTAGTCGTGGACACGCGCAATCTTGCGCTATATTTTTCCCGCGCTCCCATCCCCTTCCAGAGAGTGGGCGGCACCCCCGCGGAACCCCTCCTCCACTGGGGACTCTACGCATACCGCCGCGAATTCCTCCAGAAGTTCGTCTCCTGGCCTACCGGCACCCTGGAGGCCTGCGAAAAGCTGGAACAGCTGCGCGCCCTGGAAAATGGCGCGAAGATCTGCGTGCTGACCACCCGTGAGCAGTCCGCCGACGTGGATGTGCCCGAGGACATCCAGCGCGTGGAGGAGCTCGTGAAAGCGAAGGGACTCCTCTAGCCAGGAAACGCCCCGCAAATCCCACACCCTTTCCTATCCCCAATGACACACCTCGCTTCCTTCTCCATCCTCCCCAACGGACTCCCCGTGGGACCCGGAAATCCCCTGCTGGTCATCGCCGGCCCCTGCGTGGCAGAATCCCTGGAGGTCTGCCGGGAAATCGCCGGCACCGCCCTGGAGGCCTGCCGCTCCCTGGATCTGCCATACGTCTTCAAGGCATCCTTCGACAAGGCGAACCGCACCAGCATCAACTCCTTCCGTGGCCCCGGAATGGCCGCCGGACTGGAAATCCTCCGGAAAATCCGCGAGGAATTCCAGGTGCCCGTCATCACCGATGTCCACGAACCCGCGCAGTGCGCCGAGGCCGCAAAGGTGGTGGATATGCTCCAGATCCCCGCATTCCTCTGTCGCCAGACCGATCTTCTGGCCGCCGCCGCCGCCACCGGAAAGCCCGTCAATGTGAAGAAAGGACAATTCCTGGCGCCGGAAGACATGCGCGGCGTGGTAGGAAAGCTGGAGGCCTCCGGAAATCCCCGCATCCTGCTCACCGACCGCGGCACTACCTTCGGATACCACAATCTGGTGGTGGATATGCGCGGACTGGCCGTCATGCGCTCCCTGGGATGCCCCGTGGTCTTCGATGCCACACACTCCGTGCAACTGCCCGGCGGAAATGGC
This sequence comes from Anaerovoracaceae bacterium, assembly GCA_963632245.1. Lineage (GTDB taxonomy): Bacteria > Verrucomicrobiota > Lentisphaeria > Oligosphaerales > Oligosphaeraceae > UBA1724. The sequence continues at coordinate 5,244 of CAVGTF010000047.1, read as the reverse complement.
ACCTGCTCCGGCGGAAACCGCGAATTCGTCCCCGTCCTCGCACGCGCCGCCTGCGCCGTGGGCATTGACGGACTCTTCCTGGAGACTCACCCCCGCCCCGAAGAGGCACTCTCCGATGGCGCGAACTCACTGCGGCTCTCCGACCTGAAGGACCTGCTCGCCATCATGAAGGAAATCCACGCCATCTGCCCATGAAGACCCTCTCCACCCTCAAATTCCAAAAGGCCGGCATCACCCCTGAAGACGCCGCCCGGAAAATCCGACTGGTGGCCATGGACATCGATGGCGTCCTCACCGACGGACGCATCGGATACACCGGCACCCCCGACGAAATCAAGTTCTTCCATGTCCGCGATGGTTCCGGTATCACCATGCTCCGACGCGCAGGATTCCTAGTGGGCGCAATCTCCGGACGACGCAGCCGCGCAAACCAGACCCGCGCCGCAGAGCTGAAGCTGGATTTCCTGGTGGAGGAGTGCTGGAACAAGACCCAGAGTCTCTACCACGTGGCACAGGAACGGAAGCTCTCCCTGGAGCAGTGCCTCTTCGTGGGCGATGACCTCATTGACGGCTGGGCGATGTCCGCCGCCGGCGTGGGCGTCGCCGTGGGCGATGCCTCCCCGGAGGTCCTTCCCGCCGCCGACCTGCAGACCACTGCCCTGGGAGGACAGGGCGCCGTCCGCGAAATCGCCGAATGGCTCCTGAAACTCCAGGGCCGCTGGGAAGAGCAACTGCAGCACTATCATATCCCCGGACACGGTCCAGCACCCGAACTGCCTTGAAAGCCCTCGCTATATTCATTCTGCTGACCGCGGCCACCGCAAGCCTCTCCGCCGCCCCCATGGGGCTGGAGAACCTGGACCAGGTGGAGCTCAATGGCTTCCAGACCAACGGCGCATTCCTCCTGGACCACGGAAAATCCACCGAGGAGGTCCGCTGGCGCATCCAGGGCGACAAGGCGAAGATCCAGACGCCGCTCTATCTCCTGGAGGGCTTCCGCATGAGCCTCCAGGGACAGCCCGGCGGACTGGGCGACTATACCCTGGAAAGCCCACAGTGCTCCTACGACCACCAGCTCCAGCAGGTCCGCGGAAATGGCCCCATCCGATTCCAGGGACACGATGGACTGCAGATCTCCGGAATCGGCTTCGACTTCTACCTGGATTCCCGCGAGACGCCGCCACGACTCGTCCTCCGCGAAATGGCACGCGTCTCCTTCCCCCTCCACGCACTCCAGGACGCACGAAATACCTCCCCTCACGGAGACACAACACTCTCCCAATAGCCCCACGACCCCCATGACGAGAAGCCCCCTCGCATCCCTTATACTCCTCCTCCTCCTGACACTGGCACTCCCCGCCAGCCTAAAGGCACAGGAGACCCCCACAGACGCCGAGACAACCTCCAATACCCCCGTCTCCGGAACCGTCACCATCGCCGCCGACCGCATGGAATTCGTCCTGCGGAAGACCGCCAGCCTGGAAGGCAATGTGGAAGTGGTCTTCACCCCCCAGGGCGAGACCCTCGAACAATTCAAGAAACAGGTCCAGGGAGACGACGTGCGGGTCATCCTCAATGCCGACCGCATGACGGTGCTCTTCCCCGAAGCCGAAGAGGGCTCCAGCCGCCCCCAGAAGATCCAGGCCTTCGGAAAGGTGCGCATCCACACGCCCGACGGCAAGAGCGCCACCGGCGACCAGGGACTCTGGGATCTTGCCGGCGGCAGCGCCATCATCCTGGAAGGCGACTGCACGGTCCTGGCAGACGGACGGGTCCTCACGTCCTCACGGATCACCTACGACCTGAAGGGAAACCGCTTCCAGGCCGCACGCGCCGTCCTCACGCTCCCCGTGGAGTCCTCCCCCGCCGCCGCGGATCCCGCACAATTGCTCTCCCCCGCCGCCAAGGAATAAAGGAAGGACGCCGCCATGCCAAACGCCACCAACGAAACGCCGCTGCTGCAGGCGGAGCATCTCCGGAAGGTCTATTCCGGCAGAAGCGTGGTCCAGGATGTCTCCCTGGAGGTGAAGCCCGGCGAGGTCGTGGGACTCCTGGGCCCCAATGGCGCCGGAAAGACCACCAGCTTCTACATGATCGTGGGAATGATCCCCCCAGACGGCGGAACCATCCGCTTCCGCGGCGAGGATGTCTCCCGGCTCCCCATGTATAAGCGCGCCCGACTAGGCATGGGATACCTGGCGCAGGAGCCCTCCATCTTCCGAAGACTCACCGTCCGCGAAAATGTGGAGGCGGTCCTCCAAACGCTGGATCTCACTGCCGCGCAACGCAAGGAGCGCCTGGAGGAACTCCTGGAGGAGCTGCAGCTCACGCACCTGGCCGACCAGAAGGCACTCACGCTCTCCGGAGGCGAACGCCGACGACTGGAAATCACCCGCGCCATGGCCACCTCACCCGATTTCCTCATGCTCGACGAGCCCTTCGGCGGCGTGGATCCCAAGAACGTCTTCGAGGTCCAGAAGATCATCGCTACCCTCCGCGACCGCGGACTGGGAATCCTCATCACCGACCATAATGTCCGCGAGACCCTCGCAATCGTGGACCGCGCTTACCTTATCTGCTCCGGCGAAATCCTCTTCTCCGGCACCGGCGACGCACTGGTCCACGACGAAAAGGCCCAGAAGGTCTACCTGGGACCCTCCTTCAATCCCGCATAAAAAAGACTCCGCAAAAGAAACCGGAGAAATCAGCGCTTTCGGCGGGAACATCCCCGCCACCGCACAGGTCATTTCCACCATACGCGACAGGCACCACAAAACGCCTCGCACGACTTTCCCCTTCCACAGACGGAAGAGCCACCCAAATGGCGGCTCGCATCCCTCCGTCCTCACCGCAGTTCCGACCAAGGAGGTTGCAATATCCATGGAACTTATTCTCACTGGAAAACATCTGGAAATCGCGGATGAAGACCGCGCCCTCGCCCAGAAACTGGCAGACAAACTTTCCGGCGACTACGTCAAGCTCTCCTCCCTCCGTATGGTCCTGGGCAGCGAGCGCGGACTGAAGAGCTGCGAGGCACTCCTCAATGGCAACAACGTGAACCTCAACGCCTCCGCAAAGGCCGATACCACCCCCGCCGCCATCGCCGCAGTCTACGACAAGCTGGATAAGCAAATGCGCCGGTATCTGACCAAGATCCAGGATCGCTCCGTCACCGGAAACCCCGCCCTCAAGGAAAAGATCTGGGCTAGCGCAGATCTGATGGAAGACGGCGCCGACGACGAGGAGATCTTCCACTAGATAAAACCATCCGTGGGGGAATCTAAAATACCTCCCCGCGGTTCCCCCACAAACACCCCGCTCCCCGGAGAACCCTCACCCCTCCGGCGGGCGGGGATTTTTGCCCTCTTACCACCTCCCCCACTCCACAGGACGCCAGCCATGCCCCAGCAGCCCATCCCGCTCATCGTCAAACCGCCCCAGGGAACGCCCTCCTACCGCCCAAAGTGGGATGACTACTTCATGAAGCTCGCTATGCTGGCTAGCGAACGCGCCACCTGCCCCAGAATGCACTGCGGCTGCGTGCTGGTCAAAGACCACCACGTGCTCTCCACAGGATACAACGGATCCCTCCCCGGCACCGCACACTGCTACGACGACGGATGCCTGGTGGTGGACAACCACTGCGTGCGCACCAACCACGCCGAAATCAACGCCATCTGCCAGGCCGCACGGCACGGCATGGCACTGGAGGGCGCCACCGCATACGTGACCAATCTCCCCTGCACCTCCTGCGCAAAGGCACTCATCGCCGTGGGAGTGGTCCGGGTGGTCGTCTTCTCCAGCTACCACGATTCCCTGGCAGAACACTTCTTCCAGGAATGCCACGTGGAACTCTGCCGACTCCCCATGCCGGAGCCCGTCATACACTATGACCTGAAGAACTATCCCTCCGCAAAGCCCTTCCAGGACGAGGAAGAACACAAATAACCCCCCTCCCCCCGCCAGAGAACAAACAGCTATTTCCCCTCTGCGCGGCTCTTCTCCAAAAGCTCGGAAGCCAGTTCCACGCAGGCAAGGCAGGGCGTCTTCGACTCGCCCTTGATCTCCCGGCAGGTCAAGGCACCCGCGCGCTCCCGGAAGGCCCCACGGATCTCCTCACGGCGCTCCTCCGGCGCCAACAGCAACGCGGCATGCAAGGCACCACAGATGCCCTCCGGCGCACGGCCGCCGCCACAACTCCGCAACTCCTCCGCCAAAATCGGCCGATTGGCACCCAATGCCACCGATTGCGCACAGTTGTAGGGATGCCCCGGCAAAGTGAAGTACTTTCCTGCCTCGCTCATGATTGATCTCTCCTATTGACTGACACGATCCCGCTTCCGCTAGAACCATGGAATTCTTCGATACGCATACCCATTTCCCCGACGAATCCACGCCGGAGGAACAGGAAACCATCCTCCAGGAGGCCCGCCAGGCCGGGGTCACACACCTGCTCTTGGCAGGGACCTGTCTGGCGGATATGCCACACTACCTGGAGGTCGTCGCGGCACACCCCGGAATTTATACCAGCGTGGGCATTCACCCGGAATGCTGCGCCAATTTTTCCGGCGACGACGCGCAGATGGCGATGCTGTCGGAGTGGTGCGACCACCCCGGCGTGATCGCCGTCGGAGAAATCGGCCTGGACGCACACTACACGGAGACCACTCTGGACCAACAAAAGGACTGCTTCCGAAAGATGCTCCTGCTGGCCCGCGAAAAGGACCTCCCCGTGGTCATACACTGCCGAGAGGCATTCCAGGAGTGCTTCCCCATCGTGGAGGAATTCCTCCCGAAAGAACACCCCATACAGGTCCATAGCTTCGCCGATGGCCCCCAGGAAATGGAACAGTGGCTCACCCACAACGCCTGCTTCTCCTACAACGGTATGGTCACCTTCAAGAAGGCCGAGAATATCCGCGAAACCCTGAGACTGGTCCCCCTCGACCGACTCCTCCTGGAAACCGATGCACCATACCTGGCACCCGTTCCACACCGCGGGACACCCAACGCCTCGAAATACATCCCCATCATCGCACAACGAATCGCCGAAGAACGAAACCTCCCCCTGGAAGAAGTCGCCACCCTCACCACAAATAACGCCAAACGATTCTTCCGAATTCGATAAAATCCCATGCTTCCACGCCCACCACGGCGCGCGATGCACCGTAAGTACTTAGCAATTAGTGATTAGAGGAGGCTCTCAAAAAGCCCCACGGTGGGAAAACAGGTAGAAAAACCCTG
>CAVGTF010000046.1:0-15172 GCA_963632245.1 Anaerovoracaceae bacterium | reverse complement strand
GCTGGGAAGCCTCTCCGCTCAGGAGAGCCTCCTATGGAAGAAGGGCTCCCCCACTTTGCCTATCCTCGTGGACGCCAATGCCGCCGAGCCCGTGCACCAGGCGGCAGAGGCGCTCTCGCAGTGGCTGGGGCGCGCCACCGGCGAATCCTGGCGCGTCGCCGATGCGGCCAGCCTCCCTGCTGACGCCGTGGCGATCCGTCTCGGAGAGGCCGCACGCGTGGGATGCCCGGAGGCCCCGGAACCCTCCGCCCTCCCCCACGACGGATACTGGCTCCGACAGGGCAACGACGGCGTGCGCATTGCGGGGCGCGACTACGCGGGCGGCGATCTCTCCATGGAGACACACCCGCTGCGCAGCTACGAGGCCTGGAATGGCGAGCTGCGACTCTGCGCCTTTGGCGACATGGGCACCTGGAATGGCGTCCACCAATTCCTGGAGAGCCTGGGATTCCGGTGGTATATGCCGGGCGAGGTCGGCACCGTGGTTCCTTCCCTGAATGAACTCGCGGTGTCCTCCCGAGAGGAAGTGAAGTCGCCGGTCTTCGAGTATCGCTATGCCTGGCTCACCGACTTCGAGCTCTATCCCGAAGACGCCCTGTGGTATCGTCGCATCGGCTACGGCGCCCCGTCGCCCGTCAATATCGGGCACGCCTTCGCCCTCATGCTCAAATACGCCGAGACCCACCCGGAATACTTCGCCCTCATTGACGGCAAGCGGGACACCTCGAATCTCTCCGTGCTCTCCGGCGGAAATCTCTGCCTCTCCCAGCCCAAGGCGGTGGAGATCTGGATTGAGGAGATGCGGGAGTTCTTCCAGAAGAATCCGCAGCTGACCATCTTCCCCATCTGCCCCAACGACTGCATGACACGCATCTGCGAATGCGCCGAATGCCAGGCGCAGCTCTCCCCGCAGCTCGGCGAGAAGGGTCTCTTCTCCAACTACGTATGGGGCTTCGCTGCCAGGGTCGCCAAGGCCGCAAAGGAGGTCTTCCCCGACAAGAAGGTGGGCTGCTTCGCCTACTCAAACTACCAGGAGGTGCCCGACTGCCTGACGGAGATCCCCGACAACCTGGCCGTCATGATCTGCTACCAGCGCCAGAATGAGCGCACTCCCGAGGGAAAGGCGCAGATCCGAAATGCCATTGCGGCCTGGTCGAAAAAGGTGGCGTCCGTCTATCTGTGGACCTACCCGCACCTGAACTACTGGAAGCCCTGGCGGCACTACCCGCGCTTCTATCCACACCTCCTGGCCGAGGACATCCGCGCCAACCACGCCCTGGGAAATGTGAAGGGCGAGTTCGTAGAATCCGAGTCCTTCGATGCCTCCGAGGGCGCACAGCGCGAATGGAAATACGACTTCCATTACCCCTATCTCAACCACCTGACCGCATATCTCATCGCAAAGCTCCTCTGGGAGCCCGAACTCGACTTGGATGCCCTCCTGGACGACTACTGCCAGCGCTTCTATGGCCCCGCAAACACAGTCATGCGGGAATTCTGGAACCGCGTGGAAACACTCACCATGGAGCGGCCCTTCCAGCATCCCTTCAATGTCTATACGCCCGCTGACGCAAAAGCGTTTCGGGCGCTCCTCCAAAGGGCCGTCGACCTGACGCCCGAGGGCTCCGCCTATCGCACCCGCATGGAGGGCATTCTCTCGGAGTTCCTTCTGGGTGCAGAGCCCCTCCTGAAGATCCCCGATTCCGCAGAACTCGCCGTGCCTCGAATCGCCGCAGTCCCCGCGGAGACCAAAGAGGGTCTTTTCCCGGGACTCCCCGCCCACGAGATGACGCAATTCGATGGCTCGCCGGCTCCCCAGAAGAGCCTCGTGCAGGTCGCCGCGGCACCCGAGGGACTCCTCCTGCACTTCTACTGCAAGGAAGACCCCGCACGCGGCATCCACGCACAGGAGCGCCCGCGGGACGACGGCAATCTCTGGAAGGACGACACCATCGAGGTCTTGCTCTGTCCGCCCGACGGCCATAATGGCCTGCATTTCATCCTGGGCGCAAAGGACGGCCGCTACGACGCCCGCTGGAGCGATCCCCGGGAGCGCGCAGAAGACCGCTCCTGGGATCCGGACTACGCCTTCTCCTGCCATCTGGAGGACGACTACTGGACTGCCACCCTGTGCCTCCCCTGGGAAATGCTGGGCGCCCATGATGCCTCCGGCCTGAACATGAAGGGCAATTTCTTCCGGAACCGCACCGTGGAGGGTCAGAGCCAGCTCATCGGACTCTTCCCCACCCAGACAAACCAATACCGCGTGCCCGCGGCATTTGCGACACTCCTGGTGGAATAGCGCACTGGACAATTTCCTTCAACCGAACAGCCCACAAAACAACAAAAAGGAACCAAACAACACATGAGTGCACAACGAGAATCCCTCGCATCCCGACTAGGCTTCATCCTAGTCTCCGCGGGATGCGCCATCGGTCTAGGCAACATCTGGCGCTTCCCCTTCATCGTCGGAAAATACGGCGGCGCCATCTTCGTGCTGCTGTATCTCCTCTTCCTGGCCATCATGGCATTCCCCGTCCTGATGACCGAGATGACCGTTGGCCGCGGAAGCCAGTCCAATATCGTCCACGGCTTCCACAAGCTGGCGCACTCCCACAAGCGCGCCTGGGCAATCCTGGGCGCCATCCTCCTGACGGGCTGCCTGATCCTGATGATGTATTACACCACCATCACCGGATGGCTGCTGTTCTACACGAAGGACTACGTCTGCGGAAACTTCCATAGCGCCGCCGCCGGACAGAATTTCGGCGATATCTTCGGCACTCTCGCGAGCAATCCCGGACTCTCCGCCTTCGGAATGATCCTCTCCTGCCTCATCGGCGGAGTCGTCTGCGCCATGGGCGTGGAGAAGGGCGTCGAGAATGTGGTGAAGTTCCTGATGCTGGCGCTCTTCATCCTGATCCTGGTGCTGGCCGGATACGCCATGACGCTCCCCAACGCCGCCGAGGGATTGAAGTTCTATCTGCTGCCCAACTGGGGCAATTTCATCCAGAAACCCCTGGAGACCATCTTCGCTGCCCTGGGACAGGCATTCTTCACGCTCTCCATCGGCATCGGCTCCATGGAAATCTTCGGCAGCTACCTGAGCTGGAAGACCTCCATGGCAAAGGAGTGCCTCTTCATTATCGTCCTGGATACCTTCGTAGCTCTCAGCGCCGGTCTCATCATCTTCCCCGTCTGCGCCAGCAACGGCATCGATGTCTCCGCCGGTCCCAGCCTCATCTTCATCTCCCTGCCCGGAATCTTCCAGACTCTCCCCGGCGGACAGTTCTGGGGAGCACTCTTCTTCGCATTCCTCTTCCTGGCAGCCATCACCACCGTCATCGCCGTCTTCGAAAACCTGGTGGCATTCCCCATCGACGCCAAGTGGATGGGCAGAAAGGCCTCCGCACTCCTAGTCACGGTGGCCGTCATCGTCCTCTCCATGCCCTGCGTGCTGGGCTTCGGACCCTGGAAGGACTTCCAGCCCCTGGGAGAAGGAACCGGCGTCCTGGATCTGGAGGACTTCATCGTCAGCCAGAACCTCCTGCCGCTGGGAGCCGTATGCTTCCTGATCTTCTGCGGCTGCGCCGCCGGATGGGGATTCAGCAACTTCAAGCAGGAACTGGAGGCCGGACAAACCTGGCACTTCCCCAAGTGGATCCTCTTCTACTGGAGATTCCTCCTGCCCATCATCATCCTAGCGATCTGCGTCCTGGGATACTGGGCACTCTTCTTTAAGTAACCCCCCACACGCAAAAAAGGGCCCCGGGCATGCCGCCACGGGGCCCTTTTTTTGTAGGGAGGAGGGAGGAGGGAGTAGGGAGGAGGTTAAAGCGGCGCCTGCGGCGCTCTTCCGCCTGGCGGGCGCGGGGTTGCGCCCGCAGGTAGTGGGGAGCAGGTAGGAGGTAGAAGGTTAAAGCGGACGCTCCGCGGGAATTCCGCCGAGGCTTCGTCGACAGTAAAACCGCACTTTTTAAATGGGGGGTGCGGGGGGGCTTGCCCCCAGTCCTTTGAATATCCCCAGCTTTCCACAGCGCACCTCATCGGCAAAAAAGCCATAGCTGCCGCCCCCGTACCTCTGCCTTGTTTCTTCCGCCTGCCGGCAGTACCTTTCTTTCCACACGCATTGCACATCGCACATCGCACATGGCCCATTCATTTTTTACTATCGGCAATTTACATTAACGGTTTGTGCTTAAAAGGGCGTGTCCTTGTGCGCGCAGGAAGCGCTCCGGAGTTTATCAAAGAGGGTTCTGGCAGGATGCCGAAGATTGTCTTATACCATGGGAGTCCCAATCCGGTCGTAAAGCCGGAATATGGCTTGGGAGATGACCGCCACGATTACGGCAGGGGCTTTTACCTGACTGCGGATCTGCAGCTGGCCCAGGAGTGGGCTGTGTGCCGTCCCGATTCCACAAGCGGCTATGTTCATACCTTTGAACTGGACACAAATGGACTCTCCATCTTCGATTTCACCCACGAAGACATTCTCTGCTGGCTAAGCGAATTGATGACACACCGCAATGCCGCGGATTCCAAGCGCTACCGCACCCTCGCAGCAAAATTCATTGCAAAATACGGCAAAGACACCTCCCAGGCGGATGTCATCCGGGGCTGGCGTGCCAATGCATCCTATTTCTTCATCGCAAAGGCATTCGTTCGGGATGAAATCGATGTAGATATCCTAGAAGAACTCTTGCAACTCGGCGAACTTGGCATCCAGTGGTGCCTGAAAAGCCCCAAGGCATACAGGCATCTCACCAAGACGAACGAGGTCCTCCCGGTAGACTTCAAGGAATTCAATGCGAAGTACAACCAGCGCGACATCGATGCCCGAAAAAACATGAGAGCCCTCATTGATTCCGACCGCAATAAGGTAGAGAGGGTCTTTAGCACCTTGGTATAAAAAAGGGAGATGCGCCCATGGGAGCCTATCCGGAATGCTACCTAGATGAGATCGTGGAGACGCAGGGACTACTCTTCGAGCATATCGCCGACCTCACCCCCACAGTCGATGTGGAGGGCTTCATCACGGCATACATGCAGAGCCGCACCCGCGGCTTCATAGACCGCGCAGATGCCTACACCAGCAATCTGTCCCCCGAAGAACTCTTTGAGTTCTTCTGCAAAACCGACCACTATACCCTTCAGCCCGGCGCAGGACTGGGCGGCTTCCTGCCCAATTGGCTCGGACAATTCTACGCATACTATCAGTGGCAAGAAGGCACCCCCAGCCACGAACTCATAAAGATCCTCCCACTGGATTTCATGAAGGCCGCCTACCCGGGACTCCATGACCTGGATCTGGATCTCGCCGTCACAAAAGTCGCAAAGTCCCTGGCGCGAAAATAGTTGTTAGCAGGTTAGCGGCTGGCGGCTAGCCTATAAGATACCGCATGCGCTCTTCCGCCTGGCGGGCGCGGGATTGCGCCCGCAGGTAGTGGGGAGCAGGTAGGAGGTGGGAGGTTAAAGCGGACGCTCCGCGGGAATTCCGCCCAGGCTTCGGCGATAGTAAAACCGCGCTTTTTAAATGGGGGGGTGCGGGGGGCTTACCCCCAGTCCTTTGGATATCCCCCCTGCCTACAACACGCCTCATCGGCAAAAAAGCCATAGCTACCGTCCCAGTACCCCTGCTGAATATTTCCATCGAAACCCTATGCGCTGAATGCGGCATTCGCCCCCCGCCCCCTGCCCAATATCTTCCGCCTACCAGCGGAACTAGCGCACCAATTCGGGCGCCGCTTGGCGCACGCGCCGGTAGATTCCGGCGCGGGGTTTCGCTCGACGCGAAACCCTGGCCTAACTTCCTCCTTCCTCTTATTTTTCGGCAGTCGACTGTCTTTTCATGCGCGTGCTGAAGAGGAGCAGGCAGACCCCGCAGACTCCCATGATCAGTGGTCCGTAGATAATTCCGACCAATCCGAAGGTCTGGAGTCCTCCCAGGATCGAGAAAAAGAGGACCATGTAGGACATCCCGGTATTTCCGCCCTTTTTCATCAGGAGTGGCCGGATGATGCTATCCACATTTGCGACGATTCCGCCGCAGGAAAGGAGGATAAAGAGTGCCTTTCCGGGGTGTCCGGTGAGGAGGAGGAAGACCGCCATTGGGACCCAGACCAGTCCGGTTCCCACGAAGGGGACGATGGAGCAGACTCCCAGGAGGGCTCCCCAGAAGAGTGCGGGGACTCCCACCATCTTGAAGAAGACCATGGAGAGGACTCCCTGGATGACTGCAGTGCCCAGGACGCTGATGAAGATCGCCTGAAAGACCTCGCGGATGCGGGAGGAGACATGCCGGGTCTCCTCCTCGCCAAGAGGGGAGATGCTCTTCAGATACGCCGCGAGTTCCCGTCCATCCAGGAAAACGTGATACATCACGAAGAGCATGATGAAGAAGTTGAAGACCGTGAGCCAGGTGCGGGAGAGGATCGCCAGCACGCAGTCCTTGAGCCACTGGAGAATCACAGTGCCCGCCTTCACCAGCATGGGAGAGAGCTCCAGGATTCCGGAAGAAGAAGACGGCGTTGCAGATGAGATGTCCCCCGTGCCCTCGGCATTCTCCGGCACCGCGGGCTCTGCAGTCGTCTCTGCCGTTGCCTCTGTTACGGCCTCCTCTTTCGGCAGGAGGGTTGCGGAGTCAGTGGAGAGTCGTTCCAGAACCTGCTGGATGCGCGGATGCTCTGTCAGGAAGGTGCGTGCATTGTGCTCCAGGTCCTCGTGGATCCACTTTTGAGCAGCGGGGATGGCCTGCATCCCCTGCTCCGCCACCTGCACTACGAAAAATCCTAATGGCACTGCCACCAGGAAGAAGACCAGCACCACCGAGAGGAGTGCAGCCATGCCCCGTGCGCGGGGTCCCGCCTGTGGCGTAGTCTCGGCATCCTCGGTCGATGGCGGCCGACGCAGGAGTCGTCGCCAGAGGGCGTCGGTGCGTTTTGAGAGCCACAGGAGGAATCGTAAGAGCCACCGATTCACGGGCATCAAAAGAATTGCCAGGAGTCCTCCCAGGATGATGGCATGGAGGAATCCCCGCAGCAGAAAGACCACCGCCACCAGCATCCCCAATGTGAGGACAAGGAAGGAGAAATTAGCGATAGCGGGGCGCCAGGAGCGCAGGTCGTCACTATTTTCCATAAAGCATTCGAATTTTCAGGCGAAAAGGAACTACTTCGAGAGGGACTCCAGGGTGAGTCGTCCCTCCCCCAGGAGTCGTCGGAATTCCTCGGCGTTTTGATGTCCGCGGGACTCCTCCTGCTGGCGGAAGCGCACCAGTGCGCTGGAGAGTTCCTCGGGGGTGAGTCCGGGTCGCCGGACGGGATGGCGGGTGATGACGGGATCGTGTCCCAGGAAGGCGACGGCCTCCTCCAGGCAATCCATAAGACGGAGGCGTTCTGCCAGCAGCACCTGTGGATCCCGGGAGTACTCCTTCCAGGAGACGACCACGGCGGGATTCACCTCTAGGAGGGCGTCGATGCGCTCCACAAGCGTGGGATTCCGGTCGCCAAGCTCATCGCGAGCGGCATCCAGGAGGCAGAAGAGCTCATAGTCCTCCAGGCCATCCTGGAGGGTCTCCAGTCGAATGGAGGAGAGCGGAGTCCCGGAGGGATCTGGATAAACCAGATTGCCGTCGCCATTGCACTGGTCATTAAAATTCCCGCCGCCGAACCAGGGATTCGCATATCCCCACCAGTCCACGGACCAGTAGAGGATGCCGTCCAGCTTGTGCTTCCAGGTCTGCCAGAGCCAGCTGCGCCCCTCCACGAGAGGCGAGTCGATCCAGATATTGGGGAAGGGATTCCGGCTACCGTACGCCACGTACCACCACACATTGCGGCCGCGGGACTGCTCCTGTGCTGCGGTCACGGGATCGTAGGTATGGACCTCGGGGCACCAGATATCCACGAAAAGGAGCTCCTCGGGGAAGGAGCGCGCGGTCATCATGTTCTTCAACAGCACGCCGTCCTTCATGTCCTTCGCCTGGGAGAGCCGCCGATTGATCTCGGGGTATCGATTGGGCGTGGGCTCGTCGCCCAAGTAGGTGTAGAAGTATTTCTCCCAGCCCTTCTCCCGGAGGTGATCCCGGTAGATCCGTGCCCAGAGACCGCGGGGTTCATCCAGTCGTGCGATATGGCTGGTGATCCCGTGATCCAGTCCCCACTGGAAGCCCTCGTCGAACTCCGACCAATCCACCACGGGGGGCACCGCCGGCGGATCCAGCGCCAGGAATTCCCAGGAGGGCCACCGTTCCACGGCATCGCCAGACAGCTCCACCGCGGAATACGTGTAGGGCATCAGTCCAAGGACCACCGAGCCATTGATGCCACGGCGGCGAGTCAGGGAGAGCCGCGCCTCACCGGCATCGCGCAAATGCGCCTCCACGCGGTAGAGGCCATCCTCGGGGTTCACCGGCAGGCACTCCTCCCACTGGAAGGAATTATCGCCGGGGTTCACGTCGAATTCCCGTTTTGCGATGACGCCGGAGGCGGATTCCACAGTGACCTCCAGGATGCCGGGCTCCGGGGATTTCAGGAGGAACTCCAGCACATCGCCGGCTTCCAGGGGAAGATAGGGCTTACGCAGGAGTTTCGGGTAAATGGAGGCATCGGGAGGATTCGCCACCGCGTAAGGCGTCAGGCGATGCTCCAGGACCACCTCACAAGCCTTCCGGAAATCCAGGCCGTATTTCGGGCTCCGCCAGACGCCGAAGGCGCTGATGAGACTGGATTTCTCGGGGATAGTGAACGAGCGTACGCGGAGGACAACGGGGATCCTAGTAGGGATCGTATTCTTCGCCTGCAGGACGATCTCGCCGCGGTAGATGCCGGGGGCGGCATCTCGGGGGACCTTCACGGAGAGCCAGAGCGTCTCCCGCCCGAAGGCAGCCACATCGAAGGGCGAGAGTGGCAGGAGGGGATCCGGATAGGAGCCCACGTAGTCCACATGGTATCCCGGGCGGCAGGTGGTCACATATCCCTCGCGACGAATGGTGACCGCCTCCGCGGGGATGCTTTCACCGGAATCGGACGCCAGGGGCGCCGACAGTTTTGCCTCCGCCAACATGAGGGGGGATTCTCCGGCAAACAGCACGATCTGTCCGGCCTCCTGCTCGCCACGGGCGGCATCCAACTCCACGGCGCCGCCAATGGCACCTCGGAAGACCTCCACGGGGAGGGTCCGAACGAGCCCGGGCTGCGTTCCGTAGACCAGAGAGTCCTTCGCAAAGCCCGCGGCGGGCATTTTGCGCAGATGGACCCGATGGAGGATGCGATCCCGGAGGAGCCGCGCCTCCTCCTCCAGCAGCGAATAGAGCTCCGGCGTATCCTCGCAAGTCAGCTTCGCCAGACTCCGCGCCTGGTGGAGCATGCCCTTCTCCTCAACGGAGAGATCCGAATAGCCCTCCAGAGTCACCACAGACTCCTCCAAAATCCGCCATACCTGGCTGGCACGCAGGATCCAATTGCAGGAATAGAGCAGCGTTTCTGAGTCGTCCCGGAAATCGAAACGGTGGCAGAGATACTCCTTTCCAGCGTGGAGAGTCTCCCGCCGAGCGCCCTCGCGGACTACCCCATCGGACCACAGGAATGCCGGGCTGGCGTCATTTTCAGAGCCGGCCACGGCGCCCACGGGATGGGGAAGCGTCTGGAAACGCGCGCGTCCCCAGACATCCTTGAAACGGAGGGTTTCGGGAGAAGGCACCCAAGAGGCAATCGAGCGGTTGGTAGTACGCGTGATGCCCATCTGCAGATCGCACTCCTCGCCGTCGGCAGGCATGCCCCCCAATTCCGCAAAGGGAATCGAGAGATCCGCGGTCCAGCGGTAGAGCTCACGATTTGTGGAGATTCTCCAGGCTGCATTCCAGGCGAGATCCTGATTTTTCTCGTCCAAGATGGTGCCGATGGCATTGAAGATCACATGATAGACCTGCCCGCCCCGACGCAAATGCAGGTCAAAATTGTCGTCCTCCCACACATTGGAGTCCCGCTTGTTCAAATTCATGCTGAGGTTCGCCATGCGGGGCTCCAGGACCTCCAGGTGCAGACGGAACTCCCCCTCATGAGTCCACAGCCAGACGTGGCTGGCGCACTCCGGACGGCTGGCGCCGTCAATGGAAAGAAAGTCCCCCACATAGGCGCCCTCCTCCCAGGAAGACGCCTCCGGAATCGCCACAAAAGGCGTCCAGGAATCATCCGCGAAGACAACGAGCCCCACGCAGAGACAAAACAGCAGGGCGGCTTGATGGAAAGCGCGTCGGAGAGAAGAATACATGGTCGTAGAGAAAAGAAGCGGAGGAGGAAAAGGGATCACGGGGCAGGGAAAAACACGGGGGAAAATTTAATGCCTTCGCTCACACGCGCAGGCGCCATCACACGCGCACGCGAAAAGCAAAGGAAATTTTCCAAAGAGCCCCAAAATATTTTCGTTCAAACAGCCGTTTGACGGAATGTCTTGCAAAAGGGGCCATTTACGAAGTCCCAAAACCTGACAAAATGGTCCTTTTGGACAACTGCACCGCGAAAAATCCTTGCCATTTCTTGCCAATACATGACAATAAATCCCATCTCGCCGGGTTATAGTAAAGATTCAAACGACCGTTCGTTTTTCTCCTTGAGAGGACGTCCCGATTTTCTTTTTGGAGCGTTGCCTCTTACGATGCTCGGGCACATCTGATATCCCGCCCTCACCCAATATCCCCCAAGGGAGCTTGCCATTCATGATCCGTCGCAACCTTTCCTTCCTCTTTCTCTTCGCCCTGCTTTCCCTAGGCGTCGCCATCCGGCCCGCCTATGGCCAGGCGGCCCATGGCCAGGCGCCCGCCGTTGCGCTGGCGACGGTGGAGAAGTCGATTCCGCACTCTGAGCACCGGTATCCCGGCCGTCTTTCCTCTCCTGCGCAGGTGGAGTTGGTGGCCCGTGTCTCCGGCGAGCTTCTTTCCCTAGGCTTTGAAGAGGGTTCCCAGGTGAAGGAGGGCCAGCTGCTCTACCAGCTGGAGGATGTGCGCTATGACGCCTCCGTGAAGAACTGCGAAGCCTCCATCGCGCGTTGCGAGGCCTCCCTGAAGTACACAAAAGCGAACTACGAGCGTGTGCTGGGCCTCTACGAGAAGGAGGTCTCCACCCTGGACGCCATGGAATCCGCGCGCATGAGCTACGAGACCGACGCCGCCTCTCTGGCAAGCGCGAAGGCCTCCCTGATCACTGCGAAGGACGACCTGAAGAACACCAAGATCTACTCCCCCATCTCGGGCAAGATCGGCAAGACCGCCTACACGAAGGGCAACTACCTGACCCCCTCCTCCGGCGTGCTGGCCACCGTGGTGCAGACCGATCCCCTGCGCCTCACCTTCTCCATGTCCAACCGCGACTTCCTGCGCCTCTTCGGCACCGAAGAAATCTTCCGCGACAATGGCATGCTGTCCATCCAGCTGGCTGACGGCACTGACTATGCCCAGAAGGTGACCTTCGAATTCCTGGACAACAAGGCGAACCGCACCACCGATACCGTGGTGCTCACCGCGAAGGTCCCCAACCCCGATGGCCGACTGGTTGCCGATTCCTCCGTCAGCGTGGTGCTCAACCGCCGTGGTGTGGAGCCCAAGTGCGCGGTGCCTCCCTCCGCCGTCATGGCCGACAATACCTCCTCCTACGTATGGGTCGTGGACGACCAGAATATCGCCCACCGCCGCAATGTGGAGCGCGACGACTCCGACGGCGACCTGCAGTGGGTCGCCTCCGGCCTCTCCGAGGGCGAGAAGGTGATTGTTGAGGGCACCCACAAGGTCATGCACGACGGCACTGCCGTGCAGCCCGTGGAGCGCTAGCCGTCCGATCAGAAGGAGGAAACCGCAATGTTTTCCAAGATCTTCATTGAACGGCCGCGCCTGGCCTTCGTCATCAGTATCGTGATGATGTTCTCCGGCGTCATCTGCCTCCGGATGCTACCCATTGCCGAGTATCCCGAGGTGGCGCCTCCCACCATCATGGTCATTACCAGCTACGCCGGCGCCTCCGCCCAGGAGGTGCAGGACACCGTGGCCATGCCCCTGGAATCCCAGCTCAACGGCGTGGAGGACCTGATCTACTTCTCCTCCAGCTGTACCAACAACGGCGAATACGCCTGCACCATCACCTTCAAGAGCGGCACCAACGACGATATCGCCATGGTGAACGTGCAGAACGCCGTGAAGACCGCCGAGACCTCCCTGCCCTCCGAGGTGCGCGCCGTCGGCGTGAACACCTTCAAGCGCACCAGCAATATCCTCTGCGTCTTCTCCTACACCACCGACGGCTCCGTCTGGAGCACCGCACAGCTCAATAACTACGTCTCCACAAAGATCCTCGACAAGATCTCCCGTGTGGACGGCGTCTCCAACGTGGAAGCCATGGGCGCCTCCGAATACGCCATGCGTATCTGGATGGACCCCGTCCGGATGTCCGCCATCGGCGTCTCCATGGACGAGATCAACGCCGCCGTGAGCAACCAGAATATCCAGGCTGCCGCGGGCACCATCGGCAGCGAGGGCGCCAGCTCCTACATGGAGTACAAGCTGAACGTCAAGGGCCGTCTGAAGACCGCCGAGGAATTCGGCGAGATCATCGTGCGCCGCAATGACGACGGCGGGCTGTTGCGCCTGAAGGACATCGCCACCATCGAGCTGGGCGCCAAGAGCTACTCTGCCGAGGCCACCTGGAATGGTGACGAGACCGTGACTCTGGCGGTCTACCGCAACAACGACGCCAACGCGCTTGCCACCGTGAATGCGGTGAAGGAAGCCGTCTCCGAGATGGACCAGCGGCTGCCCCAGGGCGTGGTCTCCACTCTGGCATACGACCCCACCCGATTCATCAAGATCTCCATGCGCGAAATCGTGGAGACCCTCCTTATGGCACTGGGAATGGTGATCCTGATCACCTACCTCTTCCTGCAGGATTGGCGAGCCACCCTGGTCCCCTCCGTGGCAATCCCCGTCTCCCTGCTAGGAACCTTCCCCTTCATGGTCATGCTGGATCTCTCCATCAACACCCTGACCATGTTCGGACTGGTGCTGGTCATCGGATCCCTGGTTGACGACGCCATCGTCGTAGTCGAGAACTGCCAGACGCTGATGGCAAAGGAGCACTTGCCCGCCAAGGAGGCGGCCCTGAAGTGCATGACGCAGATCACCGGCGCCATCATCGCCACCACCCTGGTCACCGTGGCATGCTATGTGCCTCTGGCTTTCTACGGCGGAATGGTCGGACGAATCTACCTGCAGTTCGCCGCCACCATGTGTATCTCCCTGTGCCTCTCCACTGTGGTCGCCATGACCCTCTCCCCCGTCATGTGCTCCCTCATCCTGCGCCCGCCAGCCGAGAAGCCCGCGAAGATCTTCGCGCCCTTCAACTGGTTCATGGACAAGTGCCGCGCATTCTACCTGGCATTCGTCCGCTTCATGGTCCACCAGGGCATCCTGACCCTCCTGCTGCTGGCCGCATTCATCTTCGGAATCTGGCACTTCTCCAAGAAGGTGCCCTCCAGCTTCCTGCCCACTGAGGACAAGGGCGCACTGCTCTGTAACGTGGAGTTGGCCCGTGGCGCCACGTTGAACCGTACCACCGAGGCCCTGGAGGAGTTCCGCCAGAAGGTCTCCGCCATCGAGGGCGTGCAGGATGTCATGTGCATCGGCGGATTCTCCCTGCTCTCTGGACAGGGCGAATCCTGCGCATTCTGCATTGTGGAGCTCAATGACTGGGACGAGCGTACCACTCCCGAGCTGAGCTTGACCTCCATGCAAGAGAAGGTCCAGGCGGCCGCAAACTCCATCCCCGCCATCCAGTGCGTCGTCTTCACGCCTCCCGCCATTGACGGACTGGGCGCCACCGGCGGCGTCACCTTCAATCTCTGCAACGACGGCACCGCCGACTCCACGCAGCTGGCCGCCTTCGCGCAGGATTTCGCCAACAAGCTCTCCGCCATGCCCCAGACCGCCTACGCCATGACCACCTTCTCTGCCGACACCGTGCAGCTGGAGCTGGCCATCGACCGTGAAAAGGCGCAGACTCTGGGTCTCTCCGCCGGACAGATCTTCCAGGCGCTGCAGTATAACCTGGCGTCCTTCTACATCAACGACTTCAACCTAGAGGGCGAGACCTTCTACGTGAAAGTCCAGGCGCGTCCCCAGGACCGTGTGAACCTGAACCAGATCCAAGACTCCCTGATCACCAACGCCTGGGGCGAAATGGTTCCTCTCTCCTCCGTGGGAACCCTGCAGTACACCTATGGCCCCCGCCGTGTGGAGCGCTTCAACAAGCTCTCCAGCGCCGCCATCCAGGCGCAGTCCGTGCCCGGAGTCTCCTCCGGCGAACTGATGAACATCATCAAGGGCATGGAACTGCCCCAGGGATACTCCATCGAGTGGACCGACATGAGCTACCAGGAGCAGGCCAACCAGGGCAACCTGCTGCCCCTGATGGCAATCGCCATGATCTTCGCATACCTCTTCCTGGTGGGACAGTACGAGTCCTGGACCATCCCCGTCCCCGTCATGCTCACCGTCTTCACCGCACTGCTGGGAGCCTTCATCGGCCTCTGGATCTGGGGAGAATCCCTCTCCATCTACGCGCAGCTGGGACTGGTGATGCTCATCGGCCTCACCGGCAAGAACGCCATTCTGATGGTGGAGTTCTCCAAGAGCGAGCGTGAGCGCGGCATCGATGTCTACCAGTCCGCCATCAACGGCGCAAACCTCCGTTTCCGCGCCGTGCTGATGACCGCCTGGAGCTTCGTCTTCGGTGTCTTCCCGCTGGTGGTCGCCTCTGGCGCAGGTGCCGGCAGCCGTCAGGCCATCGGTATCACCACCTTCTCTGGAATGCTCCTGTCCTCCACCCTGGGACTGGTCATGACCCCCGCACTCTATGCGGTCTTCCAGAGAATGCGTGAGGCCGTCAAGAAGTTCCTCCACTGGAAGGAGGCATAGACATCCCCGAATCCACAGGGCGGCGCCCCCCCAAAAAAACGAGCCGCCGCCCTTCCGCAATTGGCGGGCGTGACGGAGAGCGATTCCCCGGCGCGCCCGCCTTTCTCATTTCGCCCCTGGGCGGTCCACCGTCCCGCAGGGCAGTATGTATATTAAAAAGATTTCTTCCCCCACCCCCTCACACCCCTCCGGAACCCCCATGGAATCCCTCCAGAA
>CAVGTF010000045.1:0-15177 GCA_963632245.1 Anaerovoracaceae bacterium | reverse complement strand
GGAGTTCGTGGACGGACCCTCCCTCCGGGGACTCATGAGCCAAAACGACCCCACCTTGAAGGAAAATGCCTTCAATGTCCTCCTGGAAATGGCGCAGGCGCTGGCATGGGTCCACCAGTGCGGCTTCATGCATCTGGATGTGAAGCCCGAGAACTTCCTTCTGGAACGACAGGGACGCTCCTTCACCGTGAAGCTCACCGACTTCGATCTCACGCGCCAGAAGGACGACAATGGCCCCCGAAAGCAACTGGGAACCCCAGGATTCATGGCGCCAGAGCAATTCCTCCAGAAGCTCTCCTACCAGACCTCCGATGTCTTCGCCTTCGGACTGATCGCATACCAGCTCCTCACCGGAAAACACCCGTTCACCGGAAAGACCCAGAAGGAGACCTGGAAACACCAGGCAAGCGCACAGGTCCTCCCACGACCAATCCAGGAAATCAACCCCGCAGTCCCCTCTAACCTGGAATTCCTCGTCCGAAACTGCCTCCAGAAAAATCCCGCCCAACGCCCACAAAATATGCAGCAGGTGCTTCACGCTCTGCAACAATGCAGGGCGTAAAGCACAATTAAGCAGAAGAGTGTAAGTGGGGGTGCGGGGGGTGCAAGTCCCTCCGTCCTTTGGATTTTCTGCAAGAAGAAAAGACTTTTTATAACAAGTTAAATATCAGTAACTTATGCACTTATTCGCTCTTCTCCTTTGTTTGCTGATTTTCTTTGGGGCGATTTTGCCGTTGAAGAAATCGTGGCGTTGGAAAGCGGGGTTGTCGTTGGTTTTGCTGGTATTCGCCTTCAAATTCCAGATAACGATGTTCCTTGGGGGCAGGCATTTTCTATCGCCTCATTTGCCGGGCTGGCTCATCCTATGCCTAGGCTGGGGCTATGGCGTGGTGCTCTTTTATTCGGCATTCATGCTTCTTTGGCTCATTATCCAGGGGATCCTTCTGCCTTTTAAGAAGTTCTCCCCAGCAAGACGAAACCAAGCGAATCTGGGACTTTTACTATCGGCCATTCTTTGTACGAGCATGGCATTGTATAATGGTCTCACCATGCCACAGGAACACGACATCGCACTGTCCATTCAAAATCTTCCAGAGCAAGCAAAAGGCTGTCACGTAGCGGTTCTGACGGATCTCCATATCGACAACATCACTGGCCGTAATCGTCTGCGTGCCATCGTGGAAAAGACCATGGCATGGAAGCCGGATCTCATTCTTCTAGTAGGCGATTTCGTGGATGGGACAGTCTCGGAACGTCTGGAAGAGCTTCGCCCATTGACGGGACTCGACGCGCCTCTAGGAGTCTGGGGTGTGCCGGGCAACCACGAATACTATTTCGGCTTCCAGGAATGGATGGATGCCTTGGAATCCCTGGGCGTTAAGATCTTGCTGAACAAGAGCACATTGCTTTCCAATGGCATTGCCGTGGCGGGCATTGCGGATCCCGCAGCGGAACGCACGGGCGAGACTCCGCCGGAGGTAGAAATGGCATTGCAGGGAATCCCTGAAGGAACTCCCGTGTTGCTCATGAGCCACCAGCCGCGGATGACTCCCAAGGCAGCAATGCATGGAGTGGACGCGGTCTTTTCCGGGCATACCCACGGTGGAATGCTTGTGGGAATGGATCTAGCGGTGGCCGCGCTCAATAATGGCTTTGTTTCGGGAGAATATCGCCTGGCGCCTAAGACACGACTCTTTGTCTGCAATGGCACCGGTATCTGGAAGGGCTTCCCCCTCCGGCTGGGACACCCCGCCGAAATGCTATTCGTTACCCTGACTACCGTAGCACAACAAGGGGACTGAAATTCCATATTTCAATCCTACAGCTAGCCACGCATAACTATCCCCCCACAGGATATCCAAAGGACGGCGGGGCTTGCGCCCCCCGCCCCCCCGCCTATTTTTTCCGCCTACGGCGGTATTTGCGCGCCAATTTGGGCGCGCGTGGCGCACGCGCCGGTAAATTCCGGCGCGGGGTTTCGGGGTTCCCCCGGAACCCTGGCCAAACTTCCTCCCTCCTCCTTCCTCCTTTTTTGCTATTTCCGATGTCCCCGATACCATCCCCAAGTGCACCAGAAGATTGCGGCGACGATGCCGGCGGCGTAGGCGACGGGCAGTGGCAGTCCGAATCCGGCGGGACCGTGGTGAGCGGGTGAGGTCCAGAGAATATAGGTCACGCAGATAAAGGTAATGAATGCGCAGGGGAGGACAGTGATCCAGGCGTTCTTCTTTTGTTTCCAGAGCCAGACGGAGGTCGCCAGGAGTGTGAAGACCGCCAGCATCTGGTTTCCCCACGCGAAGTAGTTCCAGAGGAATCCGAAGGACTTCGCGCTCTGATTGGACCACCAGAGCAGTCCGCAGATTGCGGCGATGAGCGGGATGCAGAGTGCCAGTCGGTTCACCAGGGAGGTCTGGTCGATATGGAAGACCTCTCCCAGGCTCAGCCGGAGGCTCCGCATGGCGGTATCGCCGGAGGTGATTGCCAGGATGATGACGCCCAGCAGCGTGACATTGCCCAGCTTGCTTCCCAGGAAGAAGGTCACGATCTTCTGCATCACGGTGGTGGTATTGATGTCGAAGGTCTCGGGGAAGAGATTGTAGATGATATAACCGCCGGCGGCCCAGATCATGGCCACAATGCCCTCCATGATCATCATGCCGTAGTAGGTCGCCCGTGCCTCACGCTCGGTGGACATGGTGCGCGCCACGATGGGAGACTGCGTGGCATGGAAGCCGGAGAGGATTCCGCAGGCGATGGTGACGAAGAGCACGGGCAGCACGGGATAGGTGGCCCGGAAGGATCGGAACTGTTCCAGCAGCGTGGGTGTGGCGATGAAAATCTCGTCGTTATAGAAAGAGTGGTATCCCAGGATCGACACCAGCAGTCCCAGGGTGCCGAACAGCAGGATTCCGCCAAAGATCGGGTAGAACTTTCCGATGATCTTGTCCACGGGGAAGAGTGTCGCCACGATGTAGTAGAGGAAGATGCACGCCGTAGCGATCCAGAAGACATGGGATCCCTGGATCATAAGAGTGAAGAGATTCGCGGGGATATTGATGAAGACCGCCACCACCAATAGCAGAAGCAACGTCATGAAGACCGAGAAGACGGCGTAGACGCCGGTGCCCAGGGACTCCCGGATCATGCCAGGGAGATTCGAGCCGTTGCGGCGCAGAGACATCATTCCCGACGTAAAGTCGTGGACAGCGCCACCCAGGATGTTTCCCAGCGGGATAATCAGGAAGACGCAGGTGCCGAACTTAATGCCCAGGATCACGCCGATGACGGGCCCCACGCCGGCGATATTCAACAGCTGGATCAGCATATTCTTCCAGCCGGGCATGACAATGAAGTCCACGCCGTCCTTGTGAGTCACAGCGGGGGTCAGGCGGTCGTCGGGTGCCAGGATCCCCTCCACATACTTGCCGTAGGTGTAGTATCCGCCAATCAGCATCGCGATGCCCAAAAGAAAGAAAAGCATAACCGAAACGACTCCTTGTTGTGAAGGGAACGACGAAAACGGGAAGGCTCAGGAAAGTGGATGGCGGGACTTATTCCGCCAGTGAGGTCAGTCCTGCGGCGCGTGCGGCGCGGACGATATCATTGGTAGCGAAGCCCTGGAATTCCAGGGAGCGTTGTCCCTCCGCCAGGTGTTCGAAGCGGATAGTGAGGCAGCGTGGGGATTCCAGGAGTCCGGCGATTTGCTCGGGCCACTCCACCAGCGTGATGGCATTTGGCTGGAAGAGGAATTCGTCAATGCCAAAGGCGAGAGCAGACTGCTCGTCACCGATGCGATACATATCCAAGTGGTAGAGGAATTTCCCGTCGGGTCTGCGGTATTCCTGTGCCACGGTGAAGGTGGGGCTAGTGACGGCCTCGGTGATGCCCAGTCCGCGGGCGATGCCGCGGGAGAGGACCGTCTTTCCGCAGCCCAGATCGCCTATCAACGCAATCACCATTCCATCCTGAAGGATGGAAGCCATGGCCATGCCCATGGCGAGGGTCTTTTCATCGCTATCGCTGAAATACTTTGGCATACTTGAAAAAAGGGGTAGCTCCGCAGAGGGAAAACGCGTTCTTTGGGAGATCGCGGTAAGATAATTCTCCTCCGATGCTCCGTCGCGCGCGCACGCGAGATACACGAAAACGCCGCCGCGAGAAAATGGGGAAAAATTCTCGCGACGGCGCGGATGGTAAATACGGCTTGCGGTTTCTTTTTTTATCGTTCGGACGTTGTGGTGACTTTAGGGTGGAAGTGTCGGAGTCGGAGGGCATTTCCGACCACCAGGAGGGAGCTCACCGACATCGCGGCGGCGCCGGTCCAGGGAGGGATGCTAGCGCCCCAGTGGGAGAAGAGTCCGGCTGCCAGGGGGATTGCCAGCACATTGTAGCAGAAGGCCCAGCAGAGATTCTCGCGGATCACGCGGAGGGTCGCCAGGGAGAGCCGCCGTGCGGTGGCGGCCACGGGGAAGGAGGGATTCAGGAGAATCACCTCGGCGGTATCCAACGCCACATCGGTGCCCGCGCCCATGGCGACGCCCACCCGCGCGGAGGCCAACGCCGGCGCGTCATTGACGCCATCGCCTACCATGGCAACCAAGTGGCCCTCACGCTGCCAGTTCCTGATCCACTGCGCTTTGTCCTGGGGCAACAACCCGCCCTCCGCTTGATCCAACGGCAACGCCTTCGACAGCGCCTGCGCCGCCTGACGCCGATCGCCAGTGAGCATGACGCAGGCGGTCCCGGACTCCTTCAGATCCAAGAGCGTCTCCCGCGCCTGGGGCTTCAGGGTATCGCTCATCCAAAAGACCGCCAGGAGCTCCTTCTGGGAGAAGAGATAGAGCGGCGTGGATGCGGCATCCTGTCCGCCATCGGAGGCCTCCACCGGCAATTCGATGCCGGCCTCCTGGAGCATCCGCGCATTTCCGCATCCTAGGATGCGTCCGTGGATCTTTCCTGTGACGCCGCGGCCGGGATGATTCTGGAAATCCGTGACGCCGGAGAGCTCCAGGGAGAGCTCCTCCGCGCGGCGGACCAGTGCTCGTCCCAGGGGATGCTGCGAGCCCTGTTCCAGAGAGGCGGCCACCTCCAGGAGGCCCTCCTCGTCGCCGTCGGGAGACGCAGGCACAATGCGCTCCAGCGCGGGGCGTCCCTCGGTCAGGGTGCCCGTCTTATCCAACACCACGGTGTCCACACGGCTGAGCTCCTCCAGAGCGGTGGCATTCTTGAAGAGGATGCCGTGCCGGGCGCCCACGCCGGTGCCTACAAGGATCGCCACGGGAGTAGCCAGTCCCAGCGCGCAAGGACAGGAGATCGCCAGGACGGTGACCGCGTAATCCAGGGCGGTCGTCCAGGGATGTCCCGTCAGCAGCCACGCCAGGAGCGTAATGAGCGACGCCATCAGGACTGCGGGCACGAAGACGGCGCAGACGCGGTCAGCCAACCGAGCGATAGGCGCCTTGGAGCTTCCCGCCTCCACCACCATGGCAATGACCTTCCCAAAGAGGCTCTCTTCACCGGCGGCGCGGACCTTGATCTCCAACAGACCATCCTGATTCAGGCTGGCGCCCAGCACCTCGTCACCAGGGCCCTTCTCCACCGGCATCCACTCGCCAGTGATCGCGGACTGATCCACGGTGGAGTGCCCAGAGACTACCTGTCCATCAGCAGGAATCATGGCGCCGGGTCGCACCCGGCAGCGGTCGCCGCACTGGAGCTGTTCAGGAGAGACCTCCTCCTCGGTGCCATCCGCCTTCACCCGAATCGCCTGACGCGGCGAACGCTCCCGCAGCGCCTGCAATTCGCCAGCCGCCCTCCCCCGCGCACCGCCCTCCAGCCACTTTCCCAGGGAGACCAGCGTCAAGAGCATGGCGGGGGTCTCGAACATGATGCCCTTCCAGGAGCCATCCGCCACCACCGCATTGACCAACCGCACCAGCGGATAAACAAAGCCCGCGCCTGCCGCCAATGCCACTAGGCTCTCCATGGTGGGCACCAGCCGGAATAACGACTTCACTCCACGAACGAACTTTCCGCGATTCCACCACAACACCGGCAAAACCAGCACAAACTGAATCCACACCGATACCCAGGGATGCTCCGAAAACCACTCCGGCAATATCCCGAACATCCCCCCCATGGACAACACGCACACCGGCAACGCAAAGACCAGCGACCACAAAAAGACCCGCAATAACTCCCGACTCTCCTGCTCCGGAGAAGGCAATTCCCCCGTGCCGTCCAGCAACACACAGCCATACCCCGCCGCCGTCACCGCACCAATCACACGCTCCACACAAGAGCCATCCACCGATTCCAACAACAACAGGTGATTCACCAAATCCACCTGCACCTTGTGGACACCCACTACACGCGAGGCCGCCTTCTGAACATGACCCTGACATACAGCACACTGCATGCCCTGGATGGAAAAACGAAAAAGCATAAAAAACAAAAAAAGGAGGAAGGAGGAAGTTAGCCCAGGGTTTCGCAGTTGGCGAAACCCCGCGCCGGAATCTACCGGCGCGTGCGCCATGCGCGCCGCAACTGATTGCGGCGCAAGTAGCTAGTAGTTAGTAATTAGCCGTTAGTTGTTCGGTCGCTGCGCGGCTCTTCTGCCGCATGAGCACGGCGGTACTTGTACCGCGGCAAGAGCCGCGGAAAAGCGCCTGCGGCACCTTGCAAAGTAGCCACTAACCACGAATGGCTAGCCACTTACGGTGCATCCGCGCAGCTGGCGGGGGACCGGGGGCGCCAGCCCCCGTCCCTTCGTTATTCTAATGGCTACCCCCCTAATGTAGCCTCTCACCCACACGCTTAAACAAACAATTGAGGAAATACTCAACTAATGAACAAACAAAAAGGCGCGCCGAGCTTGGCGCGCCTTGTCGCGCCCAGGCAGAAGAAGCCCAGGCGTTTTTTTGTGTCCCTGTGTTCCCCAGGGGCAAGAACTAAGAGTTTTGCCTTTATTCTTCCGTGGCGATTCCGCCGGTATTTCCGAGATAGCTTCCGCGTTTCGGGGGTTGTGGGCGCACCTTGATGCCGCGGGGGCGCACATTTTCCTTTCCGAAGAGTTTTGCCAATGCGGTCAGGAATCGTTCGCTGGACTTCACGGTGAGTCCCTGTCGTTTAAAGAAGAGGCATTCCCCGTTTTCCAGTCGGACGCCGACATGGATTTCGGCGGGACCGTGGTGTCGGGAGCAGAGTTGCAGGAAGAGTGCCAGTTTTTCCTGTGTGGCGTCCTTTTCGTCGATGGTGAGAGAGATCTTCGAGGTAAAGAACTCCGCTGCGTGGTCCATGGGGATGAGCTTGTTAATGCGGAGCTTGAGCGTGGAGGAGTTCTCCTCCTCCTCCTTCGTGGCGATGCCCTCCACGATGGCGATGCTTCCCTCCTGGAGGAGTTCCGGGTAGTTCTTCAGAGTGCTTTCGTATTCCCGATTGAAGAGCAGCGCCTCGTAGGAGGCCTCGCGGCTTTCCAGGGTAAGGATTGCGAAGGGCTTCTGGCTCTTCTTGGAGATCTTCTTCACGCAGTGAGCGATATATGCGCCGGTGCGGAAGACCACCTCCTTGTCGGGAGGCGGCAGCGACGGCAGATCCACCAAGTCATCGATCTGGTAGGTCTCAATGCGCTCATGCTCCTTGTCGATGGGGTGTCCGGAAACGAAGAATCCCAAAAGCTCCTTCTCGTATCCCAGGAGAGTCTCCAGGGGGAGTTCCTGGTAGCCGCGATAGAGGTCCTCGTCGTCCTCCTTATTGCCGGGATTCATAGCGGCGAAGAAGTCCAGCTGACCGCTCTTGCGGTCGGCGCGTGCCTCCGCGCTGCGGCTCAGGACGCGTTCGATGGCCACCAGGAGTTCCTCGCGGCGATGTCCGAAGCAATCCAGTGCGCCGGAGCGCACCAGCGCATCCAGGAGACGGGAGTTGACGCCCTCCACGCGCTCGCAGAGATCCATCATGCCCTTGAAGGGGCCGCCGGCCTTTCGCTCTTTCAGGATTGTCTCCACAATGCCGCCGCCCACGCCCTTGATGGCGGCCAATCCGAAGCGGATATCCTTTCCGCTGACGGAGAAGGACTTGCCGCAGATGTTAATATCGGGCGGCAGGATCCGGATTCCCATCTCGCGGCACTCCTTGAGGTAGAATGCCATCTTTTCGGAATTGGAGAGTTCGCTGGTGAGCACGGCGGCCATGAAGGCGGCGGGATAATTCGCCTTCAGATATGCGGTGCGGTAGGTGAGCAATCCGTAGGCAGCGGAGTGGCTCTTGTTGAAACCGTATCCGGCGAACTTGAGGATCTTGGTCCAGATATTCTCGGAGATCTCGTTGCTGATGCCATGGTCCAGGCAGCCCTGCTGGAAGCTGACCTTCATCTTCTCCATGACCTTGATCTTCTTCTTTCCGATGGCGCGTCGGAGGATATCGGCCTGTCCCAGAGTGAAGCCCGCCACCACCTGCGCCACCTGCATGATCTGCTCCTGGTAAAGCATGATGCCGTTGGTCTCGGCCAGCAGGGGCTCCATCTCGGGCACATCGTAGTCCATGGGGATGCGGCCCTCCTTGCGTCCCAGAAAATCGGGAATGAACTCCATGGGCCCGGGGCGGTAGATGGCGATCAGTGCGATGATGTCCTCCAGCCGTGTAGGGCGCCACTTTCGGCAGAGCTCCTGCATGCCGCCGGATTCCAGCTGGAAGACCGCGATGGTCTTCCCCTCGCCCAGGAGCTGGTAGGTCTTTGGATCGCCCTCGGGAATATCGTTAGAGAGGATCTTGATGCCGGCGGACTCCTCCACAAGATCCAGTGCATCCTGGATCAGCGTGAGCGTCTTGAGTCCCAGGAAGTCCATCTTCAGCAGTCCTAGGGATTCGCAGGGGATTGCGGAGAACTGCGTGATGGGCTCGTCTCCGGCGCCGCGCGCGATGGGCGCCACCTCCGCCACCGGCATGTCGCCGATGATGACGCCGGCGGCATGAATGGACATATTGCGATTCAAGCCCTCCAGCACCTTGGCGTATTTCCAGAGCTCCTGGCACCAGGGCTCCGACTCAATCTTCGCCTTCAGTTCCGGACTGGGAGGACACTTCAGCTTCTCGCTGCCATTCAGCGCGATATCCAGGGTCATCTTGGGATCCGCGGGAATCAGCTTCGCGAACTGGTTCCCCTCGTCGAAAGAGCGGCCCATGGCACGCGCCACATCCTTGACCACCTGCTTCGCTTTCAGAGTGCCGAAGGTGCCGATCTGCACCACGCGATCCGCGCCATATTTGGAGCGGACATATTCAATTACCTCGTGGCGACGGCGTTCGCACAGATCGATATCGAAATCGGGAGGCGAGACGCGTTCGGGGTTCAAGAAGCGCTCAAAGAGCAGATTGTAGCGGAGGGGGTCGATGTGCGTGATGCCGATGAGGTATGCCACCAGGGAGCCTGCGCCGGAGCCACGACCGGGTCCCAGGGGCACGCCAATCTTCGCCGCGTAATGCAGGAAGTCCCACACCACCAAGTAGTAGCTAATGAATCCCATGCGCTTGATGATCCCGATCTCGTAGTTCATGCGATCCAGGATCTTCTGACGCTCTTCGGTGATTTCGTCCTTATCGGGATCGAAGTGATACCGCCACTGGAGGCCATCGTGGCAGAGTTGCCGGAGGTGTTCTTCGCGGACCTGATCGGGGTCCTTTCCCTCCACGGGCGGTTCGGGATACGCGGGGTAGTGGTTCGCGTGATCGGCCTCCACGGTAGGCAAATGCACGTGGCAGCGGCTGGCGATCTCCACGGTGTTGCTCATGGCCTCGGGAATGGCGGGAAAGAGCTTCGCCATCTCCTCCTGGCTCTTGAAGTAGAACTGATCTGTGCCGAAGCGCATGCGCTTGGGATCCTGGATGGTCGTCTGGGTGCCGATGCAGACCATCAGATCCTGTGCCTCGGCATCCTCCTGCCGCAGGTAATGGGAGTCGTTGGTGACCACCATGCCGATGCCCAGCTTGTTGGCCAGGGCGATCAGTCGGTCATTGATGGCGTGCTGGTCTTCCAGGCCGTGGTCCTGCAGCTCGATGTAGTAGTGCTTCTCGCCTAGCAGATCCCGGTAGCGCCGCGCCACCTCCTCCGCCTCTTTGTCGTAGTTCCGTAGCAGGAGCTTCTGCACCTGGCCAGAGAGACACGCGGACAACACGACAATGCCGTCCTTGTGCTTCTGCAGCAGATCGAAGTCGATGCGGGGTTTTCCGTAGAAGCCCTTCAGCCACGCCTCCTGGGAGAGGTGGCACATATTCACATAGCCCTGGTGATTCTCCGCCAGCACCACCAAGTGGAAGCGGTCCTTGTTGGCCTCGGTAAAAGAGTGATCCAGATGGCTTCCGGGCGCCACATAGAACTCGCAGCCGACGATGCCGTTGAGCTCCGCCGGGTGTTCCTTGTCGTGGGCGAGCGCCTCGCAGGTGGTGGTCAGGGCATAGACGCCGCTCATGGTGCCGTGGTCGGTCAGCGCCACGGCGGGCATGCCGAATTTCACCGCCTGCTTGATGATGGAGGAGACCGACTCCGCGCCATCCAGGAGGCTGTAGTCGGAGTGGACGTGCAGATGCACGAAGGGAGGGGTAGTCATGGGGAAGAGAAGAATATTCTAGGAAGGGGGAATGCGGGGCGGTTTGCCCTGGGACAAGAAAGCCCGGACGGCCAGCGGATAAACGACTGGGCCTTCCGGGCCTGATACAACTGGGGAACCGCAGGGGATTCCCGCCACGAGGAGAGCAATGACTCCCGCCCCCCTCTTTCTGCACGGCGACGGCGACGAAATCCGCCGTCTTCTTGCGCTAGTTAGAGCGTCCGGGGATGACGTTGAAGTTGGAAGAAGGCACGCGAGGAGTGTTGCGCAGCTGGAGATCCAGCTTTCGATACTCCAGGACCTCGTCCACCATCTCGGAGGGCATCTTCCAGCACTCGTTCACGTAGACCCAGCCGCGGGGAAGATTCTGATCGAACTGTTTCTGTTGCTTCTCCTTGGTCAGGGCGGCAATGGCCTCCTCGCGCTTCAACTCGGCGCGCTGAATGAGGATATGCTTGTCCACTTCCTTCTGGCGGGCCTCCTGGTTGAGCTTGGCATCGAAGCGGGGGCGTAACAGATCGGGGATGTCGTCCATATTCAGCATATCGCGGCCGATCCAGATCTTATAGGCGCCGGCGCCGGTGCGGAAGGTGCCGCGGTAGGTGCGGCGGGGCTCGCTGCCGTGGGCGAAGCGGATCTCAACGGTATCGCCCTCCTTGTAGAGGGGATACTTCTCGATGGCGTCCTTGATCTCCTGCTGCACAATGGTCTCGCGATCCACAAAATACTCGGGCTTGGCATCAATCTCATTGCGCGCCTCCTCCCAGAGCTCGGCACGGGAACGCACATCCACTCGCGGAGGGACCTTGCTGTTCATGCTGATGGAATCGGACTCCTTTCCGCCAAAGCGACTGGTCACCGCGGCGCGGATCTTGTTGCGATCCAACTTGAACTCGGGAAGGGACTCGTCCTTCTGCTGGGGAGGCGTCATGCCGGGACCATAGTAGGCGAAATCGCCGCCATTCTTATTCTTTCCCTGCTCCTCGTACTTCTTGCGATACTCGGCCTCCTGATTCTGGACCTGCTGGAGGATCTCCTTGGTGATCTCCTGAATGCGACGCTCATTCCAGGTGGCGTCGTAGCGGGACTTCTTGGGGGCCGCCTGCAGGGTGAATGCGAATGCCATCATCACGGCAACCGCGGTCAGGAGGGAGATTTTCTTCATAGTTTGCAGAGAGTGGTTTGGGGCTCGCGCGCGAGGCGCCGGCCGGGTTCAAAGGTAGAGTCAGAACGCCGGGTACTATAGCGTTCAAGGGGGCTTTTTCCAAGAGTGGGCAGCGGTGGTGCCGTTCAGGCCAAGAGGTCCCCGACAACCCGGTCATCCAGGAGCAGTCCCTCGGGGGTGGGCGATAGCCGGCCGTCCCGCCAGACAAGAAGACCCTCCTGAAGCAGCGCGCGGCATTCGGGGAGAGTCAGCACGTCGTCCTCCAATGAGAGTCCGGTGGCCGCCAGGAGTTCCGACGCACTCCAACCCTCCACCGTCCGCATCCCAAATGCCAGGATCTCCCGGCGACGGGCGCTCTCGGGGAGAGAATCCACCTGCGGCGGCGCATCCCGGAGCCATTCGCACAGGTGCGGGGGATTCGCGCGGCGGTCGGCGCCATCGAAAGAGACCGCGGCCGGTCCGCAACCCAGGTAGGTCTGGCCATGCCAGATCTCCCGATTGTGACGACAACGCTTGCCCTCACGGGCAAAATTGGCGATCTCGTAGCGAGACAGCCCCGCCCCCCCCAGGAGGCGGTCATTCCAATGCCAGCATTCCAGAAAGAGCTCCTCGTCCTCCTGGTAGCAGTCTGCTAGGCGCTTTGCCAGCGGAGTGCCCTCCTGCACCATGAGACTGTAGCAAGAGAGGTGGTCAGGAGCGAGCGCCAGCGCGCGGCGCAATTCCTCCTGCCACTGAGAGGCGGTCTCGCCGGGAATGCAGTAGATCAGATCGAAATTCAGGGAAGCGAGTCCCTGTGCGCGCGCCTCGGAGACCAGTGACGGCAGGCGTTCCAGGCTGCCGCGGCGGCCGACGGCGGTGCGCAGCGTGTGATCGAAGGCCTGTACGCCCAGGCTCAGGCGGTTCACGCCGCCGGAGAGCAATGCGGCGAGCTTCTCCGAATCCAGGGAATCGGGATTTGCCTCGCAGCTCCATTCGCAATCGGGGAGCAACTGGAAATGCCTCCGGACCGATGACAACAGCCGCGAGAGCTCCTCTGCCGAGAGCGCGGAGGGGGTCCCGCCGCCAATGAAGACCGAGCGCAGCGGTTCGCACTCCCCCTCGTAACGCCGGAATTCCTCCTCAAGATGGCGCAGGTATGCCTCGCGCTCCGATGCCGTGGAATTCCCCTGGGACTCGAAGGCGCAATAGTCGCATTTTCCGCCCTGGCAGAAGGGGACGTGGATATAGAGCGAGCGATAGGGCTGCTTCATGGAACGCGGCTCCCAGCCCCTCAGACCGTGTATCCCGGAGGTAGCGCCGGTCGCACTTTCAGGATCCGGGCGTGGGCGATCGTCACGGTGCCCGCAGGCACATGGTGGGGCTTCGAGACGTCCTTTGCCAGGCAGCAATCCACGGGAACTCTTCCCGCCTGACGCGCCTTGCTGTGGTAGGCGGCGATGGAGGCGGCAGCTTCCAAGAGAGCACGCGTGGGCTCCTCGCCCTCGGGTCCCCGAAGCAGCACGTGGCTACCGGGGGCGCCGCTCAAATGGAACCAGTGATCCGTCTGCTTGGCAACCCGGAAGCTCACCAGATCATTGTCCACATCGGTCTTTCCCGCCATGGCGCACCATCCGTCGCCCAGGTCGTAGGTCCAGTATTTGGGAGTGATTTCCTTGCGTTCCACCATAAAAAACACTCGAATTCCTTGAAAGACAATTTAGTGCGCCAAGGCCTTTGGATTCACCAGAGGGGCATTCCCACCAAGCGCCGTCGATCGGCGTGTCCGAAGAGGTGTTCCTCCATGGGCATGGCGCGGTTGTCGCCCACCAGATAGACGTGTCCCGGTGGCACGACCCGCGGCGAGAGATTCCACTTGCAGGGAGTCAGGCGATTCCAGTATTGCGTAGCCTCCTGTCCATCCACGAAGAGCCGTCCGTCGCGGAATTCCACCGTCTGGCCCTCCAGCGCCACCACGCGCTTGAAATACATGACCTTCTGGCCATGATAGCGCACAGCGGCCACATCGCCGACGCGGGGATTCCGGAACCAGTATACGGGATGCCAAATCAGGAGGAACTCCCGTTCCGCGTAGGTGGGCACCATGCTGGCGCCGTGGGTGAATGCGGGCGTCGCCACGAAGCGCACCACCAGGAAGGTGACCAGTGCCAGGAGCGCCAGACGGATCCAGAATGCGCGGTCCAATTTTGGCACCAGGAAGCGCGCCCACGGTCCCCGCTCGTCGGACTCGGCACTTCCCTGTAGCAATTCGCGCAGATCCATGATCCTATTCCTCCTCGGAAGAATCCGCCAGCACCATTCGCATGCGTTCCTCCACCGTGGGCTCGCCATGGATCTGCACACTCTGGGCAATGCCGGCAAGCATCATGGTTCCCAGCATGAAGGAACCGCCGTAGCTCACGAAGGGCAGCGGAATTCCCACGATGGGCGCGGCGCCCATGGTCATGGAGAGATTGATGATCACGTGGGTGGCAAAGAAGACCGCCACGCCGGTCGCCAACGCGCAACCCAGTCGGTCCCGCGCGGTGATTGCGGTTCGGCAGAAGCAGAGGAAGAGCACGGCGAAGAGGATAATCAGTGCGCCGCCCCCCAGGAAACCGGTCTCTTCCGCGATGACGGAGAAGATAAAATCGGTGGGCGCAATGGTCTTGGGGAGGTATCCCAAAACATGCTGGGTGCCCTTCAAGTAGCCCTTGCCGAACATGCCGCCAGAGCCCACCGCCAGCATGCTCTGCACCGCATTCCAGTCATCACGGGGCTTCTTGCCGTCCTCCGTGGAGAGGAACTCCTCCACCTTCAGCTGGAGATGCTCGCCCGTCGACTGGGGCAACGCCAGGGACGCCACGCGGCACAGGCTTCGAGATGGCGCCGCCAAAAAGACCTTCACGCGCTCCTGCTGGTAGTGGCTCAAATGGGAGAACGCCAGCGGCAACGACAAGACCACCAGCAATCCCCCCAACACGAACCAGCGTTTTCGCAATCCCGTCAGAAAAGCCAGCGCCAGCGTCACAGGAAGGAAGACCAGCGCCGTGCCCATATCGGGCTGCAGACAAATCAAAAAGACCGGCACCGCCGTGACCGCAAAGAGCACCAGCGGCGGAAGCCACTCCCCCCAACGGCTATTGCGCAACGCGGGACGAGTCGCCAGCCACGA
Organism: Anaerovoracaceae bacterium; assembly: GCA_963632245.1. Lineage (GTDB taxonomy): Bacteria > Verrucomicrobiota > Lentisphaeria > Oligosphaerales > Oligosphaeraceae > UBA1724. The sequence goes on along the minus strand of CAVGTF010000045.1, from coordinate 260 downwards.
CAGAAAAAGGAGCGTCAGCGGCTTCGCCAACTCCACAGGCTGCAGATATCCCACGCCCGGCACTCGGAGCCACCCGCGAGTGTTGTTCAAGGTCCGTCCAAAGACCAGCACCGACAGCAACAGCAGAAGCCCCAGCAGATAGAACCAGTGGCTCCTTCGGCAGAGGAAGTGATAGTCCGTGGCCGCAGTGACCGCATAGAGACAGCTCCCCAACACAATCCAGGCGACCTGGCGATGCCACTTGCCCGCCAGATCCCCCC
>CAVGTF010000044.1:0-15244 GCA_963632245.1 Anaerovoracaceae bacterium | reverse complement strand
AAGCCTTCTCTTCCCCTAAAGAATTCCACATAGTACCGCCGAAACTTCGGCGGAACAGCGCCTGCGGTACCTTATAAACCTGCTCCCTACTCCCTGCTCCCTACTACTTTATAGCGCCCTTGTGCCGTACCTAGCGCGAAGCAGTTCCCGGTTATCGAGGACGAGCCAGAGGAAATCGAGTTCCTGGATGATCATCTCGCGGTCTTTGCGTGCGACCCACTCGCGCATCCAGGCGAATCGGAGTGCAGCGATGAGATCGGGGAGGAAATGCCAGTCTTCTGGGGAGAGATATTCTTGTTCTTGGAGTGTTTGGACCAATGCCAGTGCCATGGGTCCGGTGAGATTCGCGGGATCGTCCACACCCAGGCATCCCAGGAGATTTGCCAGATCGTAGGCAGGAATCTTCGGTCCGCAGAATTCCCAGTCGATGACGCCGTGGATTCCGTTGGTCTTCCAGAGGATATTTCCGGGATGGAAGTCTCCGTGGCAGAAGGCGGTTCGGGCGGCGTGTTCGTATTCTGCAAAGGGCTTCAACTCCTCCACCATGGGGGACATATCCTTGACCAGTGCGGGCATGAGCCTCTGGAAGTGTTCCATGAGGTGTTCGATGTAGTGTTCCAGGCGAAAGGCCGTGGTCTGCATAGCGGGGAGTGCCTCCCCCTGTTCCTGTGAGACTCGTCGGAGTTCCAGGAGGAATTGTGCGGCGGATTTTCCGCGCCACTCGTCCTGTGCGTAGCTCTCCCTGGGGAGGGGTTCACCGGGGATCCAGTGGCGAAGCTGCCAGAAAAAGCCCTCCTCCTCTACGCCGAACTCTCCAGGACGGGGCGAGAGCCAGGGCGCGATGCCCCCCAGGCCACCGCGGACCAGCCCCTGCAGCGTCTGCGCTTGGCGGCCCCGGGACTCCTTTGCCTCTAGCGGCAGGCGCTCCAGGACGAACTTCCGACCGTCCTCGGCCTCCAGGAGCTCCCGGCCCATGGCGCGATCCGGACTGCCCGCAATGGCGAGCTCGGGGCACACCCGCTGCAGAGAGAATCCCCAGCGACCGAAGACCTTCGTCAACAAATCCAGCGTTTCCATATCCGTGCTTGCGCTATCGGGTTTCCTGCTGTTTATGGAAGAAGACCCTGCATAAGAATGGCAGTGGCAACAGTGCCAAGAGTGCCATGACGCGGAGGATTCCCAGTGGCGAGAGCTGGAGAGCCCCCAGGGCGCCCAATGCCAGACTCCCCAGGATCATCCCCACGCAGTCCATGGCGGAGGAGGCGCCCAGATAGCGTCCCCGCTCCTCGGGGGGCGCCAGCCGCTGGATGGCAGTAGAGAGTGGCAGCATATAGAATCCGCTGAAGAATCCGGCGGCAGTGACCATAGTGAATGCCCAGGGGAGTCGGTCTCCCAGGAATCCCAGCGTCAGGAGTGCGGCGGCCATAAGGACTCCGCCCACAGGCACCAGCAGGAAGGGCCTGCGTCGGCTACCCATCAGTCCCGCCAGGAAGCAACCCGCGCCGATGCCCACGCCCAATGCAGCCTGGAGGAGTCCCATGACCTGGTCGTTGGTCTTCAGGGAATTCTTTGCCAGGAGCACCAGGACCAGCTGCGCCATGGCGCCCACGCCCCAGAAGACCGAATTCCCCAAAATAGACGCCAATAGCACGGGATTCTTTCGGCACTGCAGGAGTGTGCGGATGTGTGGCGTGACGGGATCTGGGACACGGAGGGCCCCGTTTCGGTGCCCCTCGGGAGTCCGTGTGATGGCGAAGCTGGTGAGGGTCCCCAAGACTGCGATTCCCACGCAGAAGAGCATCCCCATGGGGAGATTTCCTTCGCCGGTAAGATGGGAGATTGCGCCGCCTGCCCAACCGCCGAAGATGATTGCCAGGAAGGTCCACATCTGGGTGGCGCCGTTGGCGCGCGGGAGCTCCTCCGGCGTGCTGGTCTCGGGGAGGAAGCCGTATTTTGCGGGGGAGAAGAAGGCGCTCTGTGCGCCCATGCAGAAGAGAACCACCAGCATCAGGTAGGCGTTATGGAGATACGCCACGAAGAAGCCCAGTCCCATCGCCACAATCTCCCAGATCTTCATCCACACCATCAGCCGCTTCTTGGAATAGCGGTCCGCCAGCACGCCCGCCAGCGAGGAGAAGAGTAGATACGGCAAAATGAAGACCATTCCGCCCAGGGAGAGGAATGCGGACGCACGAGAGGAATCCGCGGCCAGAGCGCTAGTGCCGAATGCCATGACCAGGAGCTTCGACACATTGTCATTGAAGGCGCCCAGGAAGAGCGTCGACAGGAACGCCAGGAATCCCAGTCGTTTCGAGGAGCTGTTATTGGAGGTGGAGGTCATGAGGGAAGGTGATCTTGGGATTGGGGCGGGGATTCTCGTAGAAGAGGATCCGTGCCTCGGGAAGCATTGCGCACACCAGGGATGCGTCGTCGGTGAAGGCGCCCTGCTGGTCCAGGGGGAGTGCCGCCCAGCGCCGGTGCGACTCCAGCAGCGCCTGTGTGCGGAAGAACTGCGGGGTCTCCGCTGCACGCAGGAGCGCCCGCGGCGGCGTCTGCGAGAGCGCGCCGGAAGCGGGATCCGCGATATGGATGGTATCCGTCACCCGATGGAAGGGAATTACTCCGCAGGCAGTGGGATCCCGCTGGAGAAGCGCCCAGCATTCTTGCAAGAGCGCGTAGGTGGCATACGGACGGGCACCGTCGTGGACCGCGATGGCGTCGGGAAGCACGCCCCGCTCCGCCAGGAAATCCAGCGCCTTCCCCACGGAGTGGGCGCGGGTATCGCCGCCGGGGACCCAGCTGACCACCACCGCAAGCTCTTCCGGGAGGGTTTTCCGGAGAGCGGAGGCATCGCGTGCGGGGACCACGAAGGAGACGCCGGATCCCTGGAGATTGCGCAGACAGCGCGCGAAGACCGTCTCACCATTTTCCAGAGGCGCCAGCAATTTATCGCCACCGAAGCGTGTGCCGGTGCCGCCGGCCGCCACGATGACAACGATGGAGGGGATGGAGTTTTTGCTGTTCACAGAATGGTCCCCCGTGTCATGCGACCATGGATGTGATCCAATAGCCCGGTGGCGAATTGTCCGTCAGAGGCATCAAGGGTGCTATCCTTTCGGGAGGCGGCGTGGATGCGTGCCAGGAGGACGGCGGTCTTCCAGGTATCCAGGAGCGCCGCCAGTCCGGTGAAGAAGGGCCGTCCGTAGTATGCGGCGCCGAAGAATTGCCGGGTTTCCAGGCGGATCGCCAGGCAGCGACGGTAGCACTCCCAGGCATCCGGCGCGCTCTTCCAGCGGTCGTTCTCGAAGAGCCCCGCGCGATGGAGCGCGGCCTCCGGGAGATCGGGTCCCAGATCGCGGGGATTCCCGAAGCCCCAGAGGAATCGTCCATTCTGGAGGCACTGTCGCAGCCGCGCGCTTAAGGAGAAATCGGGGAGTTGCCGGTCGAAGCGGAGGCAATCCAGCATCCGCTGGCGGAGCCGGACGCGTTCTGGCCAAAGGATTCCGATGATGGGCTCCTCCTGCGGGTGTTCCGCCATCGCCTTCTGGAGCATGGAGGGCAGGACGGTCTCCAGGGTCTCGTGGTCGTTGAGGAAGCCCGCGCCCAGTGCACGGAGCCGCTGGACCAGTGTCTGGAGTGCAGGCAGTGAGGGTGCCTCGGCTCCCGCGGGTCGCCGCAGGAGCCCCGCCAGGAAATCCGCGATGCGCTGGATGGTCTGTCGGGTGAGGCCCTCCTTTTGTGCCTCCGTGAACGGCGGCGGCAGGGGCGGCATCAGGGGATCCTCCAGGAGGGTCTCCAGCTCCACCCGATAGTGTACCAGCGGGAAACCCTGATTCTGCTGGACGGAGGGGCAGTCGAAGCGTGGCGCGGCGGTGATTTCGTCCTCGAAGGTCCGCTGGAACGCGAAGGGATACGCCTGGCAGGAGATGGGCTTGCAGCGTCCGCCGAAGGCGGCGTGCATCCGGCAGAGATCCCCCTCCCCTAGAAACACACAGCGTGCTGTGGCGGCATCGGCCATAAGATAGGACCGTCCGCCCAGCACGCGATAAGAATGAATTCGGCGCAATTCCGGATCCTCCCAGGGAAGGCGAGAGATGGCCTCCACCTCCCGGGAGGAGAGCTGCACGAGAAAGCGCCGGCAGCACCTGCCGCACCTCTGGCAGGCGTACTGTTGACCGGTGGCCAGGCGCAGACTCATACGACAGAGAAGGAAGAAAAGCCTGCGGCGAATGCGCCCGGACGGCGGAAGGAAAAGTCCTGCTCCCCCTGCACCATCCGAGGCAATCGCGCCGCGGGTGTGTGACTTACTTCGCGGGCTCGATGACGTCGAAGCCGGTGAAGGGCCGCAGGACCTCGGGCACCACCACGGAGCCGTCCTCGCGCTGGTTGTTCTCCAGGATTGCACAGACCACGCGGTCGGTAAGGCCGGTGGCGCTGATGGTGTGGACGAAGCCCTTTCCGCCATCGGCGTCCTTGTAGCGGATATTCAGACGGCGGCTCTGGAAGTCGGTGAGGTTGGAGTTGCTGGTGACCTCACGATAGCCGTTGTAGCCGGGGAACCACGCCTCGCAGTCGTACTTCTTGTAGGCGGGTGCGCCCAGGTCGCCGATGCAGACATTCACCACGTGGTAGGGCACGCCCAGCTGCTGGAGGAGATACTCCTCGTTGGCCAGGCACTCCTCATGGCACTTGGGGGAGTCCTCGGGACGGCAGAAGATAATCTGCTCCACCTTGTGGAACTGGTGGACGCGGAAGATGCCGCGGGCCTCCTTTCCGTAGGAACCGGCCTCGGTGCGGAAGCAGGGGGTGTATGCGGTGAGGCGCTCGGGGAGCTTGGCGCCATCCAGGATCTCGTCGGCATGGAAGCCCACCAGCGTCTGTTCGGCGGTGCCGATGAGGCAGAGGTCCTCGCCGCCGATGGGATAGATCTGGTCCTTGAAGAAGGGCAGGTATCCGGTGCCAAAGAGGGTGCGTGCCTTGGCGGCGCAGGGGGACATCATCATGGTGAAGCCGCGCTTCACCAGCTCCTTCTGTGCCCAGAAATACATCGCCTGGGTGAGCATGGCGCCCTTTCCGACCCAGTAGTAGAAGCCGCTCTGCGCCACCTTGGAACCGCGCTGGGTGTCGATGATGCCCAGGATCTCGCCGATGGCCTGGTGGTCACGGGGCTCGAAGGAGAAGGAGGGCTTCGCGCCAACCACCTTCACCTCCACATTGTCAGCATCACTCTCGCCATCGGGAGTATCCGGCGCCTGGAAGTTAGGCAGCCAGGTCAGCTTCTCCTCAACCTGCGCCTTCAGGGACTCCTGCAGGCTCTCCTTCTCCGCCAACTGGCCCTTCATCGCCTTCACCTGCTCACGGGCGGCGGGATTGGTCTGGCACTCCTTGGAGAGGCGGTTGCGCTCGGCACGCAGGTCCTCCGTCTCACGCACCAGCTTCAAATACTCCTGGTCCAGGGCGCGCAACGCGTCCACGTCCACGTCGTACTTGCGCTTGGCGCAGTTCTTCTTGATCAGATCGGGATTCTCGCGGAGAATTTTAATGTCAATCATGAGATGCTACGGGCCTCCTGGCCCGGGATGGGTTCTTTTTCAGTAACGGAAACTCTGTTTTTTGCCCGCCGCCTTTATGCGTGGATGCGTGCGGCCACCGCCTTCTCGTAGGCATCCAGGTCGTCGATGGCGATCTGTGCCACGCCCTCTTCCATGGCGGCCTTGGCGACCATGCGCGCCACGTGGGGGACGACGCGGGGATCGAAGGGCTTCGGGATCACGTAGGACTCCTTCAGGGGATTGGCGCCATCGAAGATGCCGGCGGCGGCATCCTGGGGATATGCAGCCTCCAGCGCCTTGCGGACCTCGCCCTCCACCGGCATCCGCGCAATCTCAGCCAGCGCGTAGGAGGCGGCCAGCTGCATGCCGGCGGTGATGTCCTTTGCGCGGACATCCAGGGCACCGCGGAAGATTCCGGGGAAGCCCAGGACATTGTTGATCTGGTTGGGGAAATCGGTGCGACCGGTGCCCACCACTGCGGCGCCGGCCTCCTTGGCCAGCTCGGGCATGATCTCGGGGACGGGATTCGCCATAGCGAAGACCACGGCGCCAGGCGCCATGGAGCGGACCATCTCCGGGGTGACGCAGTTCGCCACGGAGCAACCCAGGAAGACATCCGCGCCCTTCATGGCATCCGCCAGGCACTTCACATCCGTGCGGGTGGTGCCCAAAGCGCGCTTCGCCTCGTTGGAGGCATTCTGGCGGGTCACCACGCCGCGGGAGTCGCAGACCACCACATTCTCGCGGCGGACGCCGGCGCGGATGTAGAATTCCAGGCAGGAGAGGCCGGCGGCGCCTGCGCCATTGCCCACCACCTTCAGAGAGTCCAGGGGCTTTCCGGTGAGCTCGGCGGCATTGAGCAGTGCAGCCAGGGAGATGATGGCGGTGCCGTGCTGGTCATCATGGAAGACGGGAATGCCCATGCGGCTCTTCAAAGTGGTCTCCACCTCGAAGCACGCGGGCGCCGCGATGTCCTCCAGATTGATGCCGCCGAAGGAGGGTTCCAGGGTCTCCACGGCATCGATGAGCTTCTTCGCGTCGGTCTTGCCATCAGCGCCATGGACCTTTCCCAGGCACAGGGGCACGGCGTCGATGTCGGCGAAGCGCTTGAAGAGCACGCACTTTCCTTCCATCACGGGGAGGCCCGCCTCGGGACCGATGTTTCCCAGGCCCAGCACCGCGGTGCCGTCAGAGACCACGGCCACCGTGTTGCCCTTGCCAGTGTAGCGATAGACATCCTCGATCCGGTCGTGGATCTCCAGGCAGGGCTTCGCCACGCCGGGAGTGTATGCCAATGCGAGATCGTGCTGAGTGAGGCAGGGCTTGGAGGGTTGCACCGTCAGCTTGCCGGGAACGGGCTCGCTGTGGTACGCCAGGGCTTCGGTGTTCAGGTCCATTTGAGGCGCAAAAAAAGAAGGAGTGAGTATGAAACAAAAAAGGCGTTTTTCCGTCCGGAATCCCCCTACTCGACGGCGGTTCGGTTACTATAAAGCCCGTTGCCAACATTGCATACGGAGTTATATTACGCGGATTACCCGAATTCCGGTGGAAACCGGTCAATCCGCGGGACCCTTTTTCGATTGACAAGAAGACACCCCCGACGCCCCGTCTTTTTTTGTGGGCGGAGGGAGCAACCAGTGGAGCAAATCATCCCATGAACGAAGAATATCTGCGTCAGGCAGTGGCCAAGGCGAAGGAAATGTGTGCCGAGCGGGGAGAGGCCTTCGATCTGCGCCTCTTCATCACCGGCGTCTCCAAGCGCGCCAGCCAGCTGGCCAAGGGATACCGCCGACTCATCCCCCTCACCCCCGGAGACAAGACCCCGCTGCTGGACCTGGCGCTCCGCGAGATCGCTGCCGGAAAAATCCTCATCGAGCGCGGTGACTACCACGCCATCGAGCAGGCCGAACGCGACAACATGGAGATCGCTTCCGTCAACGACTAGCGAGACTCTCGACAACACCGCTCTTTGAAAGGCGGCGACTCCTCTCACCAGGCGCCGCCGCCTTTTTCTTTCGTCGACGCATCCGCGCCAGATCCACCATACCCTCCGCCAGAGGGGCGACTTCTCCTTTGGCGACCAGGGGCATGCGGGGCAATCCTCGGGCTCCGCACTGTCATGACTACCGAAAACCAACGCCCCACGCTCCGGCAGTGGGGATGCCTCCTGGGGCTCACCGCAGCCGCCACCGTCTACAACACCTCCGAATTCCTGCCCACGGCGCTTCTGACCAGCATCGGCGAGAGCCTAGGCGTCTCGGAGAGTGGTGTCGGGATGGTCATCTCCACCTACGCGTGGGTAGTGACCCTCCTCTCGCTCCCCCTCATGATCCTGGCAAGCCGCGTCTCCATGCGGCGACTCCTCCTGTGGGTCCTGGGACTCTTCGCACTCCTGCAACTGGCCACGGGGCTCTCCCAGGGATACTGGGCGCTGATGGCCAGCCGCATGGGCGTGGCATGCGTCCACGCGCTCTTCTGGGCAATTGTGGCGCCCTTGGCGGTGCGGCAGATGCCGGAGGCCTGGCATGGCGTGGCGCTAGGGACCCTCTCCGTGGGTTCCTCCGTGGCAATGGTCCTGGGGATCCCCCTGGGTCGCGCACTGGGCCTCCATGTGGGCTGGCGCGGCGCCTTCCTGACGCTGGGCGCACTGGCCGCGGTGCTCTTCCTGGCACTGCTGCCCACACTGCCCCCCGCCCCCAAAGAGAAGGCATTCACCTTCGGGGAGGTCCCGGGGCTCCTAAAGAACCGGACCCTCCTGAAAATCTACGGCGCCACCATGCTGGCGCTGGGCGGATACTACTGCTGGAACAGCTACCTGGATGCCTTCCTCCTGAAGACCGCCGGGCTCTCCCCCAACACCATCACCGGGATCTTCACCGTGCTGGGCTTCGCCAGCGTCGGCGGCGGAGTCCTCTACACACTGGTCTCCCGGCGCTGCAACCGACTCCTAGAACTCGGCATCCTGGCAATCGGGATCCCACTGCTGATTCTCCTGCCTGCGGCACACTCCCTGGCACTCACCGCGCTCTTCTGCGCGCTCCCCGCCATCGGATTCACGCTCTTCAATGTCTCCTGCCAATCCGACGTCGTCAGCTCCACCCAGGGCAGCGCCTCCGCGGTGGCAATGGCGATCTTCTCCGCGCTCTTCAATCTCGGCGTAGCGGCAGGCACCCTCCTGGGTGCCGGTGTCTGCAACCTCGCCGATCTAGGATGGACCGCGCACGTCGGCGGAATCGTGGCACTCCTGGCACTGTCCGCCACACTCCTAGGACAAAACACAAAAGCCTAACCAACTCACCATGCGACACGCCCTCCAGAACAGCCTAGCGCTCCTCTGCCTGCTTCTCGTGACCACATGCCTCCCCGCACAGGACTACCCGCGGGCACAGTGGCTCTACTACCCGGAGCCCGTCGAGGCCAGCCAGAATGTGCCACGATACTACTGGACGGACCTGGAAATCCCCCAGGATGTGGTCGCCGTCAGGATCAATGCACTCTTCGACGACGGCGGCGATGTGCTGGTGGACGGCCAGGCGACCCACGCGCTGCACGAGGTGCCCGCAAAGGGCGTCTTCTCCTCCCAGGAGGGCGACCTGACGGCGTTCCTTCCTCCCGGGAAGCACCGCGTGGAATTGGAGAACACGAATGGCGTGGGCGTGGGCGGCGTCATCTGCAAAGTCACCGTGGAGCGCGCTAACGGCATTCTGGAGGAGCACTTCTCCGATCCCGCCACCTGGAAGAGCGCGAAAGCGCCCTCCCTGTCGGACGGTGAGACGTCCGCTGCGAAGCCGGAGTCCTACGGGGATCTCTGGGTCGCGCCCTGGTCCGGGCTCTTCCATGTGTCGCCCATCGCATGCCAGAAGGAACTCCTGGACCGCGAAGAGAGGGCGCGTCTCCGCCAGGCGGATCTGACCGACCGCGCGGAGATCGCGAAGCGCCTGGCGGCCGAGGAGAATCCGGAGGCCCGCGTGGAATACCAGGACGGCAAGGCGATGATCCGCATTGGCGAGACGCTCTACCCCGCCGTCATCTACAGCGCACACCGCTACCAGAATTTCGCCAACGATGTCTTCACCGACAGCGTGCGGAATTTCCGGAATGCGGAGCTGGATCTGCAGGTCATGGGGACCAGTCTCCGGGACATCTGGAAGGGCGAGGGCCAATACGACTTCTCCGCCCTAGACGAATGGCCCTGGGAGGCGCTCTCGCTGGAGCCCGATCTCCGGATCCTCTTCAACATCGACTGCCGGGAGCCCCCCGTCTGGTGGATGGAGAAACACCCCGAGGAGCTCATCGCCTATCTCTCCCCCCTAGGGAAGACCTCCACCGACGACGACTGCAACAAGATCCCCGCGCCCTCCTTCGCCAGCGAGCTCTATCGCACACAGGTCTGCGATTTCCTGAAGGCGCTGGTGGAATACATCGAGGCGCAGCCCTGGGGAAAGCGGGTCTTCGGATACCGCTACGACATGGGCGTCTACATGGAATGGCACTACTACGGGATGTTCTATGCACCCGATGACTCCACACCCATGCGCCGACGCTTCCAGAAATACGTGAAGGCGAAATACGGCACCGACGAGGCGCTGCAGAAGGCGTGGCGGGATCCCTCGGTCACCCTGGAATCCGCCACCATGTCGAACCTCCAGGAACGCCAAAATCCCCGTGGCGGCGATCTCTGCAATCCCGTCCTGGATGCGCAGCTCCTGGATACCATGCACTGCATCACCGAGGCCACCTTCCAGACCATGATCGAGGGCGACCGCGCCATCAAGGAGGCCTGCGGCTACAAGAAACTAGTAGGGAATTTCTATGGGTATTTCTTCAACATGCCCTTCCCCGGCCCCGGACAACACCCGCTCCTCCTCCAGGCACTGGACAGCCCCTACGTGGACTTCAACTCCATGCCGCCACCCTACAAGCTCCCGAACCGGGAATTCGGACACCCGCAGCTCTCCCGCGGAGTCCCCGAAAGCTACCGCATCCGTAGGAAACTCCATATCGTCGAGGCCGATACCCGCACCCATGTCGTCTCCTACGGCGACGACAACAACTGCTACGTCCGCACCCCCGAGGAGACCATCCAGCAACTCGCCCGCGATTTCGTCAACGCGCTGTGCACCGGTTGCGGCTTCTGGTATTTCGATTTCGGTCAGGGATGGTATGGCGATCCGCTGGTCGGCGAATACCTGAAGAAGCTTCGACCCATCTGGGAGACACGGGTCCCCTGCCAGAGCGCCGCCGAAGTGGCCGTGGTGGTGGATATGGACTCCGTCCTCTACCAGTGCACCGACAAGACCTCCGCCGACAACGCCGCCGCCGACCGCGTGCGATACGCGCTCTCCCTGGCGGGCGTCCCCTGCGATACCATCCTCTCTTCCGACCTGGAAGACCCGCGGCTCCCCGAATACAAGGCGTACGTCTTCATCAACCAGGTCCGACACAATCCCGCATTGGTCGCGCAGGCACGAAGACTCCGCGAATCCGGCAAGAGCCTCGTCTGGCTCCACCACGCAGGCTATATTGACGAAGCGCAAGGCGAAGGCATCGCTTTCATGGAGGAACTCACCGGCGTCCCCGGCATCCGCCAGAGCGACTGGACCCTGGATGACCTCACCGACATCCTCCAGGAGGACCGCCTGGACGGCACCCGCGCGGTGCGGGAGCTCGTCGAGATCAATCCGCCCCTGGAAATCCAGCCGCCCGCCGACGCAGACCTGACGGTCACCCAGGCCATCCCCCCGAATGCCCCCGGCGGCGCTCGCCGCGTCACGCAGGCGATCCTGCGGCATCCCGCAGGTGGCGGCACCCTCCTGGCACTGGTGCCCGTGATCAACCCGGAACTCCTCCGGGCATTCCTGGAGGCCTCCGGCGTCCATGTCTACTACCGGGAGACCGACGGCATCCTCTACGCCAACCAGAGCTACATTGGGCTCCATCTGGGACCCCATGGCGGCGGAGTACGCACCATCGAGCTTCCGCGGATGGTCCAGAAGGTCACGCAGGTTCTTCCGGAAGAGAAGATCCTCTCCTCCGAAGCGACCGATGTCATCCAGCTCGAGACCGCCCCAAACACCACTTACCTCTTCCGGGTGGAGTAGCACACTCCCCCAACACCACGCCTCCCTTCCTGTTTCCCTAAAAAAACAATCCTCCCTCATTCAGGAGAAATCAACCATGAAGAAATTCTTCGCAATGTCCCTCGCCGCGCTGCTCTGCTGCGCATTCTTCGCCAGCTGCTCCAAGGAAGCCCCCATGAGCAAAATCGACGCAATCAAGGCCGCCGGCAAGATCGTGGTCTACACCAACCCCGAGTTCCCCCCCTATGAATACCTGGGCGAGAACGGCGTGATCACCGGCAGCGAAATTGAGCTGGTCCATGCCATCGCCGCCGAGCTGGGCGTGAAGGCGGAGATCGTCTCCGCCGAGTTCGATTCCATCATCGGCACCGTCATCACCGGAAAGGCCGACATGGGCGCCTCCGGCTTCACCATCACCGAAGAGCGCAAGCAGTCCGTGGACTTCTCCGTCCCCTTCGTCCGCTCCGTCCAGTATCTCATCCTCCCCGAGGACAGCCCCATCAAGACCGTCGAGGATCTGTCTGGCAAGAAGATCGGTGGACAGCAGGGTACCACCGGCCTCATGATGATCGAGAATGCCATCCGTGACGGTATCCTCAAGGGAACCGGCGCCGAGTCCAAGGCATACAACAACGCCCCCGATGCCACTGTCGCCATGGCCGCCGGACAGATCGACGCCGTGGTCATCGACGAGCTGGTCGCCATCTCCCTGGCCAAGAAGAACCCCGGTTTCAAGGCCATCCCCATGGTGAAGGCTGACGGCAATGGCCTGGAGGAGCCCGAGGAATTCGGCATCATCATCCACAAGGGCAACGAGGATCTCCTGGAGGTCATCAACGCCGTCATCGCCAAGTGCCGCCTGGATGGCCGCATGGCAATGTGGCAGACCGAGCACACCGAGAAGTCCGCTCAGTAATCGATACTCGCCTCTGACACCCCACCGCCGCTAGAAAGCCGTTTTACTTATCATACGCCTGGCGGCGGCGCATAACGGACGGGGTCCGCGGAAGAAGGAAAAGGGGAGAAACCCTCCCCTGCTCTCTTCCGCGCCCCGCCCTCTCTTTTTTTTGCCCGCAGCCCCATACGCATACACGGAAAACCTGCGGACTGCACTCCGGAATCGTAGACCGATACCCCATGTCACCCGACTCGCCAGCCATTTTCCGATACCTGCACGACGCCTTCAGCAGGACCTTCCTCGTAGATGAACGATACAAGATCTTCCTGGAGGGGTTCTTCAATACCATGCAGATCACCGTGGGAGCACTGCTCCTGGGTATCTTCATCGGCGTCAGCGTGGCCGTGATCCGGGTGTATGTCTACCAGGCACAGCCTAAGCCCTTCTGGAAGTCGACGTGGGGATTCCTGCGCTCCGGAAGATCCTATCATCTGCGCAGCATGATCCTCCAGCTCATGGATCGGCTGGCAGAACTCTATCTGACACTTTTCCGCGGCACCCCCGTGGTGGTCCAGCTCATGATCTGGGCATTCGTGCTCCTCTCGCAGACCAATCCCATCCTCGTCGCAATGATCGGTTTCGGCGTGAACTCCGGCGCCTACGTGGCCGAGATCGCTCGCGCCGGAATCATGGCGGTGGACAAGGGGCAGACCGAGGCCGGACGCTCCCTGGGACTCTCCGCCTGGACTACCATGCGGCTCATCGTCCTGCCGCAAGCATTCAAGAATGTGCTCCCCGCACTGGGCAACGAATTCATCTCCCTGCTCAAGGAAACCTCCATCGTGGGATATATCGCGATCGTGGATCTCACGAAGGCCGCCGGACTGGTCCGCGCCAGAACCTTCGATGCCTTCTTCCCGCTGATCTGCGTGGCGCTGGTGTACCTCTTCCTGGTGCTGCTCCTTAGCGCCGCCCAGAAGAGACTGGAAAGACATCTTCGCGAGAGCGAGCGTAAGTAGCCACCGTCGCAAGGAGAGCTTCATTCTATGGAAAACAACGCGAATATGGCGAATCAGAAGCAGGATCAGGATGCCGTCATTGAGGTAAAGGGCCTCACCAAGGCCTTCGGCGACCACCTGGTGCTCAAGGGCATCACGGATACCGTGAAGCGAGGCGAGAAGGTGGTGGTCATCGGCCCCTCCGGCTCCGGAAAGTCCACCTACCTGCGGTGCCTTAATCTCCTGGAGACCCCCACCAGCGGCGAAATCTACGTTCACGGCGAGGAGATCACCAGTCCCAAATGCAAGGTGGATAACCTCCGACGCCGCATGGGAATGGTCTTCCAGCACTTCAATCTCTTCCCCCACAAGACCATCCTGGAAAACATCATCCTGGCGCCCGTGCAAACCGGCCTCATGAAGAAGGCCGAGGCGAAGGAAGTGGCAATGGGACTGTTGAAGCGCATCGGACTCCCCGAAAAGGCCTCCGAATACCCCGGAATGCTCTCCGGCGGACAAAAACAGCGCGTCGCCATCGTCCGCGCTCTCGCCATGCGCCCCGAGGTCATGCTCTTCGATGAGCCCACCAGCGCCCTGGATCCCGAAATGGTCGGAGAGGTCCTCGCCCTCATGAAGGAATTGGCACAGGCCGGAATGACCATGGTCGTGGTCACCCACGAAATGGGCTTCGCACGCGAGGTCGGAACCCGCGTCTGCTTCATGGACGACGGTCTCCTCAAGGAACAAAATACCCCACAGGAATTCTTCGCAAATCCCCAGAATCCCCGACTCAAGGACTTCTTGGCGAAGGTGCTCTAAAAACCGCCCTGCCCCACAGGAAAACGCAAAAGCCCCGCGAGACACACGCCGCGTCTCACGGGGCTTTTTCATTTGCATAACACATCCCAAGAAACAACAAAGCCCGCAGAACACTAGAAGCATCTGCGGGCTCGGAAAGCGCTGGTGCGCGCAACAGGACTCGGACCTGTGACCTCCACCGTGTGAAAGTGGCGCTCTAACCAACTGAGCTATGCGCGCTTTGTTTGGAAAGCGGGGTTACTATAGACACTCCCCACGGAATTTCAAGCCCACCTCCCACAAAAAGGCACTTTATTTAGTAGCTTGCCACTAGCGGCTAGTGGCTAGCCATAAGGCGCCGCAGGCCAAGCGGCGCATTCTCGCCGCAAGTAGCTAGCCATTAGCGGCTAGCGGCTAGTTCATAAGGCGCCGCAGGCGCTATTCCGCGGCACCCGCCGCGTACCGTACCGCCGCCCCGCGGCGGAATGGCGCCGCAGGCACCTTATAACCCTTCTCCCTACTACCTTCTCCCTACTACCTAGCAAAGCGGGGGGTCCGGGGGGCGGCAGCCCCTCCGTCCTTTGGAGATCTTCTTGCGAAAACCGCGCCTATCCAAATAACGCTCCGGTAGAAAGGCGCCCCCGCTCCCCCTCACTACCCCATGGCAAAGCCGGGAAAAAGCCAGCGGGGGTCCGGGGGGCGGCAGCCCCTCCGTCCTTTGGAGATCTTCTTGCGAAAACCGCGCCTATCCAAATAACGCTCCGGTAGAAAGGCGCCCCCGCTCCCCCTCACTACCCCATGGCAAAGCCGGGAAAAAGCCAGCGGGGGTCCGGGGGGCGGCAGCCCCTCCGTCCTTTGGAGATCTTCTTGCGAAAACCGCGCCTATCCAAATAACGCTCCGGTAGAAAGGCGCCCCCG
>CAVGTF010000043.1:0-15458 GCA_963632245.1 Anaerovoracaceae bacterium | reverse complement strand
CTCGTCAATTACGCCAAAAACCTCTCGGGCAGAGCGTATTAGTAGAGAGCAATCAGTGGCTGGTGGCTGGCTTACAAGCTTCCGCAGGCGCTTTTCCGCCGCTGGATGCGGCGGTACGGTGCCGCGGAAGAGCCGCGCAGCGACCAAATAACTAACGGCTAACAGCTAGCCACTAACAACTTCCGCGGCGAGGCGCCGCGGCATTAGCGCACGCGCCGGTAGATTCCGGCGCGGGGTTTCGCCTTGCGAAACCCTGGCCAAACTTCCTCCTTCCTCCTTCCTCCCTCCTCCTTTTTTTTACAAAATATGAATTCTTTTCTCGCACTAGCCGACGGCACCATCTTTCCGGGTGTCTCCTGCGGCGCTCCGGTGGACCTGCCCGGCGAAGCCGTCTTCAATACGGGCATGACCGGATACCAGGAGATCCTCTCCGATCCCTCCTACTACGGCCAAATCGTGGCGTTGTCCACGGCGGAGGTGGGCAACTACGGTTGCAACGAGGAGGACATGGAGTCCCGGGATCTCTTCCTGAGCGGCCTGATTGTGCAGAATATGAATCCGCCCTCCTCCTGGAGGAGCCAGGAGAGCCTCTCCGATTGCCTGAAGCGCCACGGGAAGCCGGCGCTCTCCGGCATGGATACCCGCCGTCTGGTGCTCCATCTCCGGGATCACGGCACCCAGAAGGCCTGGCTCCACGCCGACGGCACCGATTTGTCTCCCGAGGAAGCCGTCGCAAAGGCGAAGGAGTGGCATGGACTGGATGGCATTGACTGCGCCACGAAGGTGGCCGCCAAGGCCCCCTACGACTGGAACCAGGAGGGTGACAAGACGGTGGTGGTCATCGACTGCGGAGTAAAATGGAATATCCTGCGCTGCCTGGCGAAGCAGGGCTTCAAGGTCCGGGTGCTCCCCGCGGGCTGCACCGCCGATGATGTCTTGGCGCTCTCTCCCGATGGCGTGTTGCTCTCCAATGGCCCCGGCGATCCCGATGGCGTCCAGGGAGTCATTCCCTGCGTGAAACAGCTCCTGGGACGCATCCCCATCATGGGCATCTGCCTGGGGCACCAGATTCTGGGTTTGGCATGCGGCGGACGCACCGGACGACTCCCCTTCGGACACCACGGCTGCAACCACCCCGTCCAGGAGGTCGCCACCGGACAGGTGGCAATCACCTCCCAGAACCACAATTTTGCACTGCTCCCGGACGCCCTCCCCGATTGCCTGGAGGTCACCCACTGGAATTTGAACGACCATACCATCGAGGGCGTCCGGCACAAGACCCTCCCCGCCTTCTCCGTTCAATATCACCCCGAGGCCGCGCCCGGTCCCTGGGATGCGGAATACCTCTTCCGGCAGTTCCGCCAGAGCATGGAACAGTAGATCACTAACTCGCGTCGCGCAAGGAGAATAGATAGTTATGACGAAATTCATTTTCGTGACGGGAGGGGTGGTCTCTGGCCTAGGCAAGGGCATCACCGCCGCCAGCCTGGCGTATCTTCTCAAGTGCCACGGTTATCATGTGGCAATGCAGAAGTTCGATCCCTATCTCAATGTGGATCCCGGCACCATGTCGCCCTATCAGCACGGCGAGGTCTATGTGACCGACGACGGCACCGAGGCCGATCTGGATCTGGGACACTACGAGCGCTTCGCAGGAGTGGTCTGCGACCGCCACAGCAACTACACCAGCGGAAAGATCTACAGCCGCGTGATCGCCCGTGAGCGAGAGGGAAAATACCTGGGCGCCACCGTCCAGATGATCCCCCATATCACCAACGAAATCAAGGACGCCATCCGCTCCGCCGCAAAGCCCGGCGTCGATATCGTGCTCACCGAAATCGGCGGAACCGCCGGCGATATCGAGTCGCTGCCCTTCCTGGAGGCCGTCCGCCAATTTCAGAATGAATCCGGCAGAGAGAATGCCATCGTCATCCACTTGACGCTGGTGCCCTTCATCCACGCCGCCGGCGAGCTCAAGACCAAGCCCAGCCAGCAGTCCGTCAGCATCCTCCACAATATCGGACTCTTCCCCGATGTGCTGGTCTGCCGCACCGAGGTCGCCATGGCCGAGGAACACCGCAAGAAGATCGCCCTCTTCTGCAATGTCCCACAGGACTATGTCATCGAGGAGAAGGATGTGGCGCACTCCATCTACGAGGTGCCCCAGGAGCTCGCCGACCGGAAGTTGGATGAGAAGGTCCTGCAACTCCTCCAGCTGCCCATCACCGAAAAGAAGATGGATGACTGGAATGGCCTGCTGGATCGCGTCCTCCACCCCGAGACCTCCTGCCGCATTGCCCTGGCCGGCAAATACGCCGGTCTCAAGGATGCCTACAAGAGCATCTTCGAGTCTCTCTCGCATTCCGGAATCGCTCTGCGCGCGAAGGTGGATTGCGAGATGATCGAGTCCGAGGAGCTGGAGGCGCATCCGGAGCTCCTGGATGCCTACGACGGCGTCATCGTCCCCGGCGGCTTTGGTGCCCGTGGCGTGGAAGGAAAGATCGCCGCTTTGGCGCACGCCCGAAAGAATAGCATCCCCTGCCTGGGAATCTGCCTGGGCATGCAGTGCATGGTCATTGAATACGCGCGCAATGCGGCGGGGATGCCCGGCGCCAACTCCACGGAGTTCGATGCGGACACCCGCTTCCCGGTCATCGATCTCATGGAGAGCCAGAAGGGCATCCGTCAGAAAGGCGGCACCATGCGACTGGGCGCCTATCCCTGCCATCTGGCGGAGGGCACCCACGCCGCCGAGCTTTACGGACAGAGCGATATCAGCGAACGACACCGCCACCGCTACGAATTCAATAACCGCTTCCGCGATACTCTCGCCGCCGCCGGACTCACTCTCTCCGGAACCAGCCCCGATGGCTCCCTGGTGGAGATGGTAGAGCTCAAGGACCACCCCTTCTACGTGGGATGCCAATTCCACCCGGAATTCCGCTCCCGACCCTTCGCCGCACATCCCCTCTTCACCGGACTCGTCCGCGCCGCACTCCAGCATAAGGAGGACAAACAGAATGCCTAAGCGCACAGATATCCATAAAATCATGCTCCTGGGCGCAGGCCCCGTGGTCATCGGACAGGGCTGCGAATTCGACTACTCCGGCGTGCAGGCCTGCAAGGTCCTGAAGCAGGAGGGCTACGAACTGGTGCTGCTCAACAGCAATCCGGCCACCGTCATGACCGATCCGGAATTTGCGGACCGCACCTACCTGGAGCCCCTCACGCCCGAATACCTCAAGGAGATCATCCGACGGGAACGCCCCGATGCCCTCCTGCCGACTCTGGGCGGACAGACCGCGCTGAATCTGGCGATGGAGGCCTGGCGCAGCGGCGTCCTCCAACACTACCACGTGGAACTCATTGGCGCCGATGCCGCCGCCATCACCCGCGCCGAAGACCGGAATGCCTTCAAGGCCGCCATGGAACAAATCGGCATCCGCAGCGCGAATTCCAACTCCGCGCATAGCCTGGAGGAGGCGTTCCTCATTGCCAAGATGATCGGAAAGTGGCCCTTGGTCATCCGACCCGGATTCACTCTGGGCGGCACCGGCGGCGGCATCGCACATGATCCCGAGGAATTCAAGACCATCGTGGAACGCGGACTGGATGCCAGCTTGAACCACGAGGTCCTCATCGAGGAGTCTCTGCTGGGCTGGAAGGAATACGAGATGGAGGTCATGTGCGACCGCAAGGGCACCTCCGTCATCGTCTGCTCCATCGAGAATCTGGATCCCATGGGCGTCCATACCGGCGACTCCATCACCGTGGCGCCCGCCATGACCCTCACCGACCGGGAATACCAGGCCATGCGCGACGACTCCCTGAAGGTCCTCAAGGCGATCGGCATCCAGACCGGCGGCTCCAATGTCCAGTGGGCAGTGAATCCCACCACTGGCGAACGGCTCATCATCGAGATGAATCCCCGTGTCTCCCGCTCCTCCGCCCTGGCATCCAAGGCCACCGGATTCCCCATCGCGAAGATCGCCGCGCTTCTGGCAGTGGGATACACCCTCGATGAACTGCGAAACGACATCACCCAGACCACCCCCGCGTGCTTCGAGCCCGCCCTGGATTACGTGGTGGTCAAGGCGCCGCGCTTCACCTTCGAGAAGTTCCCCGCCGCAAACTCCACGCTGGGCACCCAGATGAAGGCGGTGGGCGAATCCATGGCTATCGGTCGCAATTTCAGCCAGGCATTCCAGAAGGCGCTACGCTCTTTGGAGACCGGTCACTGGGGCTTCGGCCTGGAGCCCAAGGCGAAGCCCTTCCTGGAGATGTCCGACGACTTCCTCTCCGCCGAGCTGGCGCGCCCCAACGCCGACAGGATGTATATGCTCTACGCCGCACTGAAGCGCGGCTGGACTGTGGAGCGCATCCACGAACTCACCGCCATCGATCGCTTCTATCTGCGAAAGATGGCGGAGTTGGTCCAATTCGAGGCGACCATCACGGATACCCCGGAGTGCATCCGGAAGGCGAAGGAGCTTGGTTACTCCGACCGTCAGCTGGCATTCGCCCTCGGCACCACCGAGCTGGAATTCCGGAAGCGCCGCAAGCAGCTGGGGATCCTCCCCACCTACGGCACCGTGGATACCTGCGCCGGAGAGTTCAAGGCCTCCACGCCTTACTACTACTCCACCTACACCGAGGCCGATGAACCCGTCCGCCCCACTACCGCAAAGGGTAAGATCATGATCCTGGGCGGCGGCCCCAACCGCATCGGACAGGGCATCGAATTCGACTGCTGCTGCGTCCACGCGGTCTTCGCCCTCCGCGATGCCGGCTACGAGACCATCATGGTCAACTCCAACCCCGAGACGGTCTCCACCGACTACGATACCGCAAATCGACTCTACTTCGAGCCCCTCACTTTCGAGGATGTCCTCAATGTCTATGAACGAGAACAGTGCGACGGCATCATCGTCCAGCTGGGCGGACAGACCCCGCTGAATCTGGCCACCGCCCTCAAGGAGGCCGGAGTCAATATCCTGGGAACGCCCCCCGAGGACATCGATGCCGCCGACGACCGCGGAATCTTCAAGACCATCGTCGCGCAAACCGGCGTCCGGCAGCCCCCCAGCGGAATGGCGAAGGACGCCGACCAGGCCTGCGAGATCGCCAAGAAGATCGGGTATCCCGTGCTGGTCCGGCCCTCCTTCGTGCTGGGCGGACGCGCCATGGCGATTGTCTCCCAGGAAGAGGAGCTGCGTACCTACATGAAGGAGGCCGTGGTGGTCTCCGAGGGACACCCGATCCTGGTGGACAAATTCCTGGATGACGCACAGGAGCTGGATGTGGACTGCCTCTCCGACGGCAAGACCACCGTGGTGGGCGCCATCATGGAACACGTGGAACAGGCCGGCATCCACTCCGGCGACTCCGCATGCTCCATCCCGCCCCGCGATCTCTCCCAGGCAGTCCTGGAGGAGATCCGCAGCGAGGCGCACAAGATGGCGAAGGCGCTGCATGTCGTGGGACTGATGAACATCCAGTTCGCCGTCCAGAAGGAGCAGGTCTACATCATCGAGGTCAATCCCCGCGCCTCCCGGACCGTCCCCTTCGCCTCAAAGGCCACCGGGATCCCCCTGGCAAAATACGCGGCCCGCTGCATGGCGGGCGAGACCCTGGAGGCCCTGGGATTCACGAAAGAGCCGAAGATCCCCTACACCGCCTTCAAGGAGGCAGTCTTCCCATTCTCGAAATTCCCCGGAGTGGACGTGACGCTCTCCCCCGAGATGAAGTCCACCGGCGAGGTCATGGGAATCGATCTCTCCCCCGCCACCGCATACCTGAAGTCCCAGGAGGCCGCCGGAAACCGCATTCCACAGGACGGCGGAGTCTTCCTCTCTATCCGCGATGCCGATAAGGCCGCCGCACTCCCCTGGCTCCAAATCCTGGCAAAACACGACTTCCAATTCTACGCCACCGCGGGCACCGGTGCCCTCCTCTACGAAAAGGGAATCCCCTGTCAGGCAGTCTTCCGACTCTCCCAGGGACGTCCCAATCTCAAGGACCTCATCCTGGAACAGAAAATCCGCTGGATCGTCAATATCCCCGACCATAACGACGACGGCGCAAAGATGCGCTCCTACGCCATACAGTTCGGGCTGCCCATCACGACCACTACCGCCGCACTCCAAATGGCCGCCGAGGGCGTCCAGGCCGCCGCAGTCGATAAGGGCCGCGTCGATGTCTGCTCCCTCCAGGAATACCACAAGAAGATCTAGCCTTTATAAGCACTTAGTACTTAGTGGTTAGTGATTAGTTGCAAGGTCGCTCCGCGGGAATTACGCCGTTTGGGCGGCGGTATCAGTGCCACCATTCAAATGACGGAAGAGCACCGCAGGAACCATACAAGCTAGTCACTAGCCGCTAATTGCTTGCTACTTACGGCGTGTTCTTACACGCCGGAGCAGGGGTGCAGGGGCGGCAACCTCCCGTCCTTTTGTGCCCTCGCTAGGAAAGAGTCGTTTTTCAGCTAGTACCGTTTTCGGAGCTAGCACACTGCGGTACCGCCGCATAGAGCGGCGGAAGAGCCACGCAGTGGCCTTGCAACTAGCCACTAATCACTAACGGCTAGGTACTTACAGCTTTTTAGCGCTTTTGTTGGAACAGCGCCACAATATGTCCGAGGGCGCGGGAGCCCAGCTGTCCCAGGGCGGAGAGATGAAATACTCTCTCTGCCCAGGGCTTTCGGAGCTGGATGGCATCCACGGGGCAAAATTCGTGGCAGCAATAGCATCGGATACAGTCGTCACGACGGACTCCGCCGGTCTTTTCATATTGCCGCGGGTCGATGGCGGCGGGCTTCACGGGACAGCCGTTATGGCACTTTAAGCACTTGATGCACTTGTCTTTTTGAATATATGGCGTGGGCGCCACCTGGTTCCGGATCCAGCGGAGCATCCATTGTGGCAACGGCAGGATCTTCAGGATATTGATGGGGGTCTTGACGAGCTTGAAATCCGGAACCCGCAGTCGTTCCAGTTCATCGCCTTGTATCTCTACTTCCTGCAGGGATGTCGCGCCGAAACCGGTGCGTTTTGCGGCCTGAAGCAGCGGGTATTCCTGGGGAGGAATCCCGATGAGGGAGCATCCCACCACATCCACGGCGCAGAGATCCGTGCCAACCACGAGAGCGCCAATCTTCCGAGGAGAGCCACCGTGGGGACCGGGCCCCTCCATGCCCACGATGGCATCCAATACCGCAAGACGCACCTTCGCCGTCCGATTGATATCCACCATCAGGTCCGCCAGACGATCCCGGTTCTGCAGTCGGAAATGGTATTCGCCCTTCTTGCTGCCGGGAATCAACCCGTATTGATTTTTCAGGGCACCCGTATAGCCAAACTGGACGTGTGTCTTTAGCTTCGGAAGCGTAATCACCACATCCGTCTCCTTGAGATGCGCCGTCAGCTCCAGGAATTTCCCAATGGAATTCTCGGGATTCTCATAGACGGCGGTCTCCCGAAAGACCGCGGTCTCGGCACCCTCTTCATCGCAGACCTTCTGCAAGCCGCAAATCCGCATATTCTCCGCCGTGTCTCCCACGCCAGGACCATCCCCTACCAAAATCCGACTGGCACCACACTCCTTCACTAGCCGAATGACCGCACGAAGAATCGCAGGGTGGGTGGTCACCGCCTCCTCCGGACGAGACGGCGCCAACAGATTCGCCTTCAACAAGACACGGTCCCCCGCTTTCACGATGCCGCCCATCCCCCCAAAGGGCTCCAGGGCACGGCGCAACGACGCCATCACGACCTCAAAGTCGTCATAGCCATCCACTGCAATAAGGGAAACCGTAGACATGGTATTGGGGAAAGTATCAGTACCGCCGGCAGGCGGAAGAAACTAGGCGGGGGTACGGGGGCGGCGAATTAGTGGCTAGGATCAAGTGGCTAGTGGTTAGTTTATTTGGTCGCTCCGCGGGAATTCTGCCGCTGGACGGCGGTATTAAGTACCGCGGCCTCAGCGGCGGAAGAGCCGCGCAGCGACTTTACAACTAGCCACTAACCACTAATTGCTAAGTACTTACGGCGCATTTTATACGCCGTGGCGGGGGTGCGGGGGCGGCAGCCCCAGTCCTTTGGGTCCCCCGCTAGGGAAGAGTCGCTCCAAGACTAATCACGCCTTCGGAGGCGGGGGTGCATTTTGTACCGCCGCCTCAGCGGCGGAAGAGCCGCGCAGCGACTTTACAACTAGCCACTAACCACTAATTGCTAAGTACTTACGGCGCATTTTATACGCCGTGGCGGGGGTGCGGGGGCGGCAGCCCCAGTCCTTTGGGTCCCCCGCTAGGGAAGAGTCGCTCCAAGACTAATCACGCCTTCGGAGGCGGGGGTGCATTTTGTACCGCCGCCTCAGCGGCGGAAGAGCCGCGCAGCGACTTTACAACTAGCCACTAACCACTAATTGCTAAGTACTTATTGAAGTTTGTTCACAAACTTCAATGCTGTTTTCCAGATCGTCTCCGCCTCTTCCAAGGAACGGGGTGCGTCGGGCGCGGAAACACCCTCAAGGGCGGCATCGACCGCGTGGGGGATTTCGTCGAAAGCGAGAGTATGGCTTAGGAATCGTTCGCGGGCGGCCTCGTTAGCGGCCTGAAAGACCGCGCCGGCGCCTCCGCCTAATTTCATCGCCTTACGGGCGACCGCGAGAGCGTGGAAGCGCGTTTCGTCGGGAGGCAGGAAGGTCATTTCCTGCTTCTGGGCGAGGAAATCGAGTGGTGCGACGACGCGTGTCTTGGAGCGTTCCGGATAACAGAGGCAGTATTGAATGGGTAGGCACATGCTGGTGGTTGCCATCTGGGAGAGCACCGCACCGTCCGTGAACTCCACCATGGAATGCACCACGGACTGCGGATGAATCACCACCTGCACCTGACTGGGTTGCACCTGGAAGAGCCACCGCGCCTCGATCATCTCCAGGCCCTTGTTCATCAGCGACGCGCAGTCCAGAGTGATGCCCTTCCCCATATTCCACGTGGGATGACGCAGCGCCTGTTCCGGCGTCACAGCATGCAGATTGATCTCGGGATGTGCATGGAAGGGCCCGCCGCTGCAAGTCAGCCAGAGATTCTTCACGCTGTTGCGGCGCTCGCCCTGGAGGCACTGGAAGATGGCGCAGTGTTCGCTGTCCACGGGGAGGATCTCGCCGCCGTGCTTTTGGCAGAGGGCATTGACCCATTCGCCCGCGGCAACCATGACCTCCTTAGTGGCCAGGCACACGCGCTTTCCTGCCTCCAAAGCACACACCACATACGGCAACGCCGCAATCCCCTGGATGGCGCATACCACAATCTGCACGCGGTCGCCCTGGATCAACTCCCGCACCCCCGCGTCATCCAAAGTAGAATGCGCGGCATCCGTGGAACAATGCCAATTCCGCGCGCCATTCTTGGCAGCGAGGTCCTCCAGTACGCCGCCATTGTGGCCACACGTGATCGCCTCCAGGCGAAACTGACCACGCAACGCCCGAAGGACCTCCAGGGTCTGCATGCCCACCGATCCCGTGGCACCCAAAACCACTACGCCACGACGATCATCCATCTCGGCAGAAACCCCACCCTTACAGGAAATACTCATGGATCACCCCCAAAAGACAAAGGAAGAATATCACAAACAATAGCCACCCAAAGACAATGGCCGCACGCGTCGAGCCCCGTCGACGATACCGCCCACGCACTCGCGCCCCCTGATTCTCCAAGACCGCCTGCAATTTCTGACGCCTGCGGAGAGAAAGCTGGTCTTTTTTCGCGTCCATCGTGCCGCTCCGCGGCACTCTGTCCGCGAAAAAAGAATTAGGAATGAGGAAACATTCCTCATTCCTAAATTCAATAAACACTTTCTCGAGAAAGCGTTTATTGAATGATTCCGCCGGAATCAGTGAGGAAGATACCCTTGATGTTCATGCGGAGCGCCTGGGGATTGTCGGAGAGCTCCAGTGCCTTCTCCTCGGAGATATCGCCGGCGTTGTAGTGTTTGAGGAGGCACTGATTGAAGGTCATCATGCCCTGTTCCTCGCCGGCCTCGATGGCCTGCGGGAGCTTGTCAATGCGTCCATCGAAGATCAGCTTCTTGACGATAGGCGCATTGATCATGACCTCGGTGATGGGCACCACGCCCTTTCCACTCGCCTTCTTTGCCAGACGCTGGCAAATGATTGCCTTCACCACGTCGGAGAGGGACTTCCGGATGGAATCGCGCTCCTCAATGGAGAACATATCCAGGATTCGGTTGATGGACTGCGGGGCGTCCTTGGTGTGCAAAGTGGTGATCACCATGTGACCAGTTTCGGCAGCCGCCAGGGCGGTCTCGAAGGTGGTGCGGTTACGCATCTCGCCCACCACGATGATATCGGGATCCTGGCGCAGCGCGTGGACAAGTGCGGAATCGAAGGTCTCGGCATCCAGTCCCACCTCGCGCTGTTCGAAGAAGGAGAGGTTATCCTCGAAGGTGTATTCGATGGGGTCCTCGATGGTGATGATGTGCTTCCGGAAGTTCGTGTTGATGAAGTCCAGCATGGCGGCCATGGTGGTGGACTTACCGGAACCGGTGGTACCCGTGATGAAGATGATTCCGTTGCTGTTGGAAGCGATGGTCTTCAGGATCTCGGGGAGTCCGGCCTCCTTCACCGTGGGAGCCTTGCTCTTCACCCAACGCATGGTGATGCCGCGGTTGCCACGCTGCAAATGCAGATTCACACGGAAACGACCGGCATCGGGCTCCTGCCAGGCGAAATCCAAGTCACCCTTCGCCAGGAATTCGTCGTATTTGCCCTTCGGGACAATGTCGTTGCAGAATTTATCGAAGATCTCGGTGTCCGTCTCGTAGTCCAGCTGGACCAGATTGGAGTCAATACGCAACTGCACATTCTTGTTTTCGCGGATGTGCAAGTCGCTGGCCCGCTCGTCAACCGCGTATTTCAGCAGGTCGTGGAGGCAGGAGGATTTCAGTGCTACGGCCATAGTGGATGGAACTTGTCCTTATGTGTGTCTTGGATGCGGGGGAACTGTCCCTCCGCTGTCGTCGTCGTGGCGACGAGGCGTGAATATAAGTCAAAAAACGTCCCCTCGCAAGAAAACGCCCCAGGAAAAGGAACCAGGGGGCGATGCCTGC
The DNA here is from genome assembly GCA_963632245.1 of Anaerovoracaceae bacterium. Classification (GTDB taxonomy): domain Bacteria; phylum Verrucomicrobiota; class Lentisphaeria; order Oligosphaerales; family Oligosphaeraceae; genus UBA1724. The sequence goes on along the minus strand of CAVGTF010000043.1, from coordinate 4,332 downwards.
GGGCCTGTTCCTTATTCCTGGAGGCGCGTGTAACTTGCGAGGAAGGTGCGTGTGGCTGTCTAGAATCCAGTGGCCTTGGAATTGGGGCCGCACTGTCCGTCCATGAGCTTCGCCTGACGAGTTGTCAGCAGGACGCTCTGCCAGAGTTGTCCGAAGGGATCCACCTTTCGGCGTGCGCTGGTGGCCATGGCGATAGGCACATAGATGAAGTATCCCTGCCAGTTGCCCACCACCAGATCCGTCATGCCCGCCATGGCGGCGTGGACCGCATGCTGTGCCAGGTGCAGGCAGAAAATGGAGTCGTAGGAGTTCGCGGGGAGGCTCCGAATTTCGTAGCTGGGATCGAAGTATTTGATGTTGATCTCCAGGCCCTTCTTGGCGAAATGCTCCTTGATGCGCTCTTTCAGGAAGACGCCGATGTCCTCGTGGAGGAGATTACCGGACTTGTCCTTGGTGCGCTGACCGGAGACCAGGTCCTGTCCCGCGCCCTCGGAGACAACCAGCACCGCGTGCTGCTTATGGAGCATACGGGTCTCCATGGCCTGCAGGAGTCCGCCCTCGCCTTCCAGGCGGATGGGCACCTCCGGAATCAGGCAGAAATTCGCCACGGAATTGGCCAAAGACGCGAAGGCCGCCGTGAATCCGGAATCCCGTCCCATGAGGCGAACCAGTCCCAGGCCATTGTAGGCGCCCTTCGCTTCGTTGTGAGCACAGCTCAGGATATTCGCCGCCGCCTGCACTGCCGTCTCAAAACCGAAGGTCTTGTCCATGAAGTTCAGGTCGTTGTCGATGGTCTTCGGAATGCCCACCACGCTGCATTCCACCCGACGGCGCTTGCACTCCATGGCGATCTCGTGGGCGCAGCGCTGGGTGCCGTCACCGCCGATGGTAAAGAGGATATTGATGTTCAGGCGATCGATGGTCTTGACCATCTCCTCAGTGGGCTGCTTGCCACGGGAGGACCCCAGGATTGTGCCGCCCTCGGAGTGGATGTCGTCCACCACATCCGGATTCAAGACCATGGGACTCAACTTGTAGGCCGGATTCAAGCCCTGGTAGCCGTATTTGATGCCGAAGATGTTGTCCACGCCGTAGACATACCACAGGGTGTTCACCAGGCCCTTGATGACATCGTTCAAGCCCGGGCACAGGCCACCGCAGGTGACGATGCCCACACGGGTCCAGGCGGCATCATGGAAGATCTGCCGACGGGGTCCGGCTGCCAAAAAGGACGGCATCATGTTGTGCTCCTTCAAAAAGAGCTGGTTCCGCGCGGCGTCCGCGCAGAAACAGATCCGCTCGGAGTCATCCACGAAGATGGCGTCCTTTAAAGGAGAGGTCAAGGTGGGGGCGCCCAGACGGGAAATCGAAAAGTCCATCTGCGGCAACGCATCCAGGTCGACATTGATGTTCTGAGGAAGCATGGCAAGTATCCAAAATACGCGAAAACGCGCGATGACAAAAACACAAAACTACTCCCCGCCTCTAGGCAGAGCGTACGGAGGAAACTATAATACCCCGGAATGCGCCTATCACGCATTCCTAGGGTAAGGTCCAGTAGTTAGCAGGTTAGCTGTTAGTGGCTAGTTGCAAGGTCGCTGCGCGGCCCCTTCCGCTGCTGATGCCGCGGTACTTAATACCGCCGTCCAGCGGCGGAATTCCCGCGGAGCGACCAAATAAACTAACCACTAGCCACTTGAGCCTAGCCACGAATTCGCCGCCCCCGCTCCCCCGCCTACGCCCTTCCGCCTTGCCGGCAGTGCATTTTTAACTCCTAATTTGAAACTGCGGCGCCCTTTAGCTTCGCCGGCGGTTTGGCGACCGCTCGCGGGCGCCAAGGCCCACTGCAGAGTGGCCACAACTCCTCATTCCTCATTCCTCATTTCTCATTTCTTCCATGTCTTCCCCCCGCCACACCACACCGTCCTCCTCCCCCTCCCTGCCGCTTCCTGAGGAAGAGACCGTGGTGGGACAGGTCTCGCGGGTGGTCTTTTCAGGGGAATCGGGGTATGGCGTGGTAATTGTGAAGCGTTCGGACAACGACGAAGAGGCGTGTCTGGTGGGGAATCTCTCTGGCGTCATGGAGGGCGTGGAGGTGGAGGCGGAGGGCAGCTGGACCGACCATCCGCGCTTCGGTCGTCAATTCAAGGTCACCTCCGCGCATTTCCTGCTGCCCAAATCCCGCAATGGCATCCAGAAGTATTTGGCCAGCGGAGTGCTCCCCGGCATCAACGAAGTGACCGCCCAGGCCATCGTGAAGTGCTTCGGTGACAAGACGCTGGAGATCCTGGACAATGCGCCGGGCCGTCTCATCGAGGTGCCCGGCATTGGCAAAAAGCGCCTGAAGAGCATTCTGGAGTCCTGGCAGAAGGTAGTGGATGAGCGGGATCAGCAGATCTTCTTCCTGGAACACGGGATCTCCTCCGCCATGGCGCAGAAGATCATCCAGAAATACGCGCCCCGGAATGCCGCGCAGCTGGTCCAGAACAACCCGTTCCGACTGGAACGCGACATGGAGGGCATCGGATTTCTGACCTGCGATCGCGTGGCATCCAGCCTGGGATTCACGCCGGATTCCACCAAACGACTCTCCGCCGGCATCGTATATACCCTCCGGCAAGCATCCCTCTCCGGACACGTCTGCCTCCCACTCTCACAGCTCCTCCAGCAATCCGAAAAGCTCCTGCAAGTACCCCGGGAGACCCTCCTGAAAAATGGCTACGAGGCCGCCCTCCAGAATGGACAGCTCCTCTCGCTGCAATTCCCCGGAGAATCCGAGCCACTCTGCTATGCACCCGACATGGAGCTCCAGGAACGGCAGCTGGCACGACTGATCACCACCCATCTCCTTCAGAAATTCCCGCCCCTGGATCGACTCTACCTGCCGCCCTCTCCGCCCGATGGACTCGTCTTGAATCCGGAACAGGAACAGGCCGTGAAGATGGCGCTGGTCTCGCCCATCTCCATCGTCACCGGCGGCCCTGGCGTGGGAAAGACCACCGTCCTACGACGGCTGGTGGACCTGGCGCACGAGAATCACTGGAAGGTCCAGTTGGCCGCGCCCACCGGCCGCGCCGCAAAACGCCTCGCCGAATCCACTCGCGACAAGACCGCCTCCACGCTCCACCGGCTGCTGAAATACGATCCAAAGTGCGGACAATTCACGGTCAATGAGAAAAGCCCCCTGGATTGCGATCTCCTGGTAGTGGACGAGGTCTCCATGCTGGATCTCGCCCTGGCACACGCGCTCTTCCTGGCAATCCCCCCGAAGACCCGCGTGGTCCTGGTGGGCGACAAGGACCAGCTGCCCTCCGTCTCCCCCGGCGCCATCCTCCATGATCTGCTGGAATGCCACAAGATCCCGGTGGTCGCCCTCACGCGGATCTACCGACAGGCCGAGGGCTCCCGGATCATCGCCAATGCACACGCCATCAATCAGGGACAAATCCCCGATCTGACCAATCCCACAAAGGGCACCATCGGCGAATTCTACTTCTATCCCTGCGATGCCCCCCAACAATGCCAGGAGTTCCTGACGAAGCTCTGCTCCAAGGATATCCCGAATTTCTTCGGATACAACGCCATAGAGGACATCCAGGTGCTCACGCCCATGCGAAAGGGCGAATGCGGCACCATCGCCCTAAACCAGGCACTCCAGGCACAGCTCAATCCACCCTCCCCCGAAAAGCCGGAATTCACTCTCGCCGGCGAACAAAACCGGATCTTCCGACTGGGAGACCGCGTGATGCAGACGAAAAACAACTACGACAACCAGGTCTTCAATGGCGATATGGGACGCATCGTCTCCCTCGACCAGAAAAACCGGACCTTCGAGGTCGCATTCGACAAACACACCGTGGAATACAAGGCGCAGGACTGCACGCAACTCCTCCACGCATACGCCGTCACCATCCATAAGTCACAGGGCTCCGAATTCCCCGCCGTGGTCACGCCACTGCTTACACAACACTACGTGATGCTCCAGCGAAATCTCCTCTATACCGCAGTCACACGCGCTAAAAAACTCTTCATCCTCCTGGGAGCACCCTCCGCCATCAAACGCGCCGTGGAAAACGATACCCCCCTGGCACGCTTCACACGACTCACCTGGAGAATCCTGAACCCCGCTACCTTCCCCACCCCCATCACACCACTCTCCCTGGCCGCGACTGCAACACAGCAACCGACACAGTAAGTGTAAGATAGATATTTCAAGGTGTCAAAACAGAGGGGGCGGATAAGGCAAAATATTTGCATCCAAAATCACATATTTTCTCGCAAGTGGTTGCAAAAAAAAACTTATGACACATTATCAAAGCCTCGTGCTCCCAT
>CAVGTF010000042.1:0-15474 GCA_963632245.1 Anaerovoracaceae bacterium | reverse complement strand
CGCTCGCTTTTTCTACGGGAATTCCTATACCGAGCATTACGGATGTCAATTTGCAAAAGCTCGGAAGCCGTGTCCCACAGAGACAACTGAAAATTCTGCTACCAGCGAAAGAAGTCAGCTATAGAAGATGAAGTCATCAAAATTATCGGCGAAGCTCTTTCCGTTGAAGATTCTTGCGTTCCATAGTTCTTCTAGGCTCCAGAATTCCCAGAGGATTTTGGCCCGCTCGTCATCGCTAATGGCGGGATTCCGGTAGTCCCCATCTAGGATGTACCACCATGGGGCAAGAACTCCGTCTTGGTTTTGTTTGTGGCTGCCCGTCATGAAATAGTACCGCTCTTCAATGAAGAACCAGAGATGCCCCTGGTACTTCATCCATTCCCGCAGGTCGTCCAGGTCTTTGAATTCGTCCGTTTTCTGGTATCTGAGCTCGTTGAACATGGATAAGGGGGACGGGATTGATTTTCTGCTTAAAAGCTAGGCACGGCTTGAACGTGTTTTATAATCGTCGTAGGCGTCTGTTATATCCGTCGAGGATTGTTCACTAGACGCAGACGGTCGTCAAACTATTCATTTCCCCTCAAATTCCCCCTTAAGTCTTTCCCCTGTCTTACTGCTCTGCCCCCAGAACCTTTATCGTACCAATGCTTCTAGGACGAAGGGTTTTGCGGCGTTTGCGCAGTCCTGGAGGACGGAGGGTTTTGTGCGTGGGGTAGTGCGGAGGCTCTCCTGGGGGAGGTTTTCGTGGGGGACGAATGGCTGGAAGATCCAGCGTTTGGCGCCCCTGATATCTTGTGCGGCGGCGGTGATTTCGTCGGGGGTATGGACGGTCTCTAGGACGGTGGTCCGGAATTCGTAGTCCTTTGCCTGGTCCATGATCAGGCGGATGGATTCCCGGATCTTGTCCAGGTTGTTATAGCGGACGAATTCGGGATATTTTGGGAGGGAGCACTTGATATCCATTGCCACGTAGTCCAGCAGTGGCAGGACTTCGTGGAGCATAGTGGGGTTGGAGCCATTGGTATCCAGTTTCAGGAGAAAACCCTGTTCCTTTAGGAATGCGAGGGTCTTTGGGAGTCCGGCGTGGATGGTGGGCTCTCCTCCGGAGACGGTGACCGCCTTGACCCACTCCTCCCGATACTTGTCCAGTCGCTCCTTGAGCGTGGCGAAGGAGAAGGTCTTTGCGTTTGTGGCTTCGATGAGGTCTGGGTTATGGCAGAAGCCGCATCGGAAGTTGCAGCCGCTGGTGAACATGAGGACGCCCAGGTGCCCCGGGTAATCCACCAGGGTCGGGCGCCTCATGAACGCGGAGATAACGGATTTTTCCTGTAGATCAGGCAATTTTCAGGGCCTCGTCCAGGATGGTCTGGATCATTTCGGGAGAGATGATGCCCTTTCCCTCGTCGGAATAGTCGGTCTGGACGCCCAGGAACTGATAGAGCTTGGAGTGTTTGCAGACGGGATCGGCGGTATCGGGGGCGGGATTGGGGAGGAAGTTCGGCTTGCCGTTTTCGTCCTGGTAGCCCACCATCATGGCGGGGATGCGGCTGGGATTCAGGCATTCGGTCTTGCAGAAGGTCATGAGGCCCTCTTCTTCCAGGACATTGTGGTATTCCTTGTGGAAGCGGGCATAGCGGGGGTCTTCCGCCAGCATCTTGTCCAGACGGCGGTTCAGCATGGCGCATTTGGCGCAGCCGGGCTTTCCGAAGACGTGTACGACGAGGGGCTTTTCGGCGATGGTCATAAGGGGGTATCTCCTAGAATGGGAACGGGATTTGTCGGTTGACGGCGGGAGGAAGGAAGGGCAGGGAGTTGTTCCCTTCTCCCCTCCCTCGATGCGGCGATTTACTAGTCTGCCGTCTCCATGGCGTCATTGCCATCGGCGTCAGCGGAGGCAACCGCGTAGTCGCCGCGATGGCGGTTGACCAATTCGCCGTAGCGCTTGGACTTGTTCCAGTTCTGGATCTTGCTGAAGTATCCCACCACGCGGGTGAGTCCGAAGACATCGTGGGAGCCGCACTGTGCGCAGGTCTCTTGGAGTCCGCGGGACTGGTGTCCGCAGTGTTGGCAGTAGGTGAATTCGGGGGAGATGGTGATCTGTGCGGCCTGGGTGCGCAGGAAGCTCTGCCGGATGAGTTCTCCGATGGCCTCGGCGGAGGGCTTTTCTTCGCCGACGAAGGCGTGGATCATGGCGCCGGATTCGATGAGGGAGTGGAAGACTCCCTGCTTGCGGATGCGCTCCACCAGGGAGACGGGCGCCTCGGCGGCCAGGTGGATGGAGTTGGTGTAGTAGGCCACATCCTCGGAGTCGCCCTTGTAGCAGGTGAGGGCCTCGGGGCGGTAGTAGAGCAGGTCGGCCTTCGCCAGACGACGCGCGGCGGATTCGGCGGGGGATTCCTCGAGGGTGAACTTCAGGCCCAGCTCCTCGGTGTAGTGCTTGGTGCGCAGATACATGTGCGCGGTGATGCGCAGCGCCATGTCGTAGGCCTCGTCACTCTCGTGCATCTCCTTGCCAGTCAGGAATTTCACCATGTCGTTCATGCCCAGCATGCCGATGATGTAGGTGCACTTGTCCAGCTCGATGTAAGGACGGCCATCGCAGGCCTTCTTGCCCACCTGCCACAGGGGGCGTCCGGGCTCGGACATCATGAGGGCGATCATCTTTTTCTTCTGCAGATGCGCCTGGACTGCCAGATCCATCATCTTGTCGATCTCCTGGCAGGTGCCCTCGTAGGTGCGGTTGCCGGCGCGGGAGGCGCGGAAGGCGCACTGTGGCAGATTGATAGTCACATTCTGGAAGCCGCAGAAGCGGAGGCACTCGGGGTGCCGGAGCATGCGGTTGTCGGTGATGGTGGTGCGCAGACGGCAGCATGCGGAGAGAGTGACTTCGTCGCGGTCGAAGATGAAGTACGTGGAGCCGTTGTGGCTGGCCAGCTGGCAGGCCTCCTGGAAGATCTTGTATTGCTCGGGATCCTCGAAGGTCTCGGCGGAGACATGGAAGTCGCACTTGGGGAATTCGAAGATGCGGCCATGGCGGTCGCCCTCGCCCCAGACCTTCAGCAGCGCACTGGTGAAGCGGCGGGCCTCGGTCTCGTATTCGCCGTAGCACACGATGTGCTCGCCGCGCTTCTCCAGTTCCTTGGTCACAGTGTCGTCAATGTGCAAGCCCAGCTTGTCGCTGTAGAGCTCGCGGAGCACCAGGCGCTCCTGGCCATTCTCCTCTTTCAGGTAGAGGCTCATCAGCTGGTTGCCGTTGGCGTCGGTGGCCTCCTGCAGGCGCTCCACCAGGGGATGGATCACGCCCTGCGCGTCTTTGAGCTGATAGCGTCCGCCGGGGCCCACGGCGGGGACATTGCGCATGTACTTTGGCACGCCGGTGTGGATGTTGAAATCCAGGAAGAGGGTCTGTCCACCGCGGGAGAAGGCGTTCTGGGAGCCATTGAAGATGAGCTCCTGCGCCACCTGCTTCATGTGCTTGTCATCCATGCCCACCAGGTAGGGGGCGTAGAAGATATTGATGTATGCGATGCCGAGGGCGCCGGCGTAGTTCGCCTGCATGGAGGCCAGGTAGGTATTCAGGTGTCCGGTGAGGACGCTGGCGCTGCGGGCGGGGTCGGACTCGGTATTCAGGTTGGTCAGGCCGCAGAGGCCGTATTTCTTGATGTATTCGATGGAGTGGCTGGAGCAGTAGACGCGGTGGGGATATCCCAGGTCGTGGAGGTGGATGGCACCGGTGTCGTGGGCCGTCTTCACCTCGGGGGTGAAGATGGCGTCCAGACCCCACTGCTTGAGCACCAACTCCGCAATGGACAGATTCACCGCCTCCGGGTTGTTGTTGACGATGTTGCTGTTCTCGTTGGACTTGGAGTACATCAGGTTCTCCACGAACTCGCGAGGCACCGCATAGATGGACAGGTCGCGCAGACGGCCGCTGTAGCCGTGGGATTCCAGGACGTTGTTCACCATCTCGCGGATCAGCAGCGTGTTCACGCGCTTCATGCCGCTGGCGATGATCTCGTTCTCCACCTCCTTGGCGACTGCGATGGCCTCCTCCAGCTCCATGTTCAGCTTGTCCGCCAGCTTCCGGACAATCTTCGTGCGGTCCCAGGTGCCCAGGGAGGCGTCGCCCATGGACTCCACCAAGAGCAGGCTCTGGTCGGTCAGATCGCCCTTCTTGCTCGTGGAGCTCTTGTCGCTGACGCGGATGGCCTCACGGGCGCGCTCACGGCTCTTGCGGTAGCGCTTGTAGGCGGCCACGGTGGCGGGCAGACGGTGCTCGGAGAGGGTGATTTCCACCACATCCTGCACATCTTCGATGTTGGGGATGCGGTTGCCCTTGGCGTCGGCATTGACGTAGTATTCGCACAGGGGGTTGTCCAGCTGGTGCACCACATCCTGCGCCAGGTTCTCGGCTTCCTCATGGGTGAACTCCCGGCCCTCCTGGGACGCGGCCGCCTGGCCGGCTTTGTAGATGGCAGTGGCGATCTTCTGGATCGTGAAGGGGACGACGAGGCCGTCCCGCTTGCGGAACTTCAGAAAGGGAGTCTGGGAGGTGTTTTCCATAGGGATGGATAGACGGTTAGAGGGGGATAGTACGAATAGGGAAAGAGGCGCTCTGCGCGGGAGGAAATTCCCCCCTGCGCAAGACGCCGCCCCGGGGAACAGCCTCGGAGCGGCGAAAATCAAAGGCAATGAAAAAAGGCGTCGGCCAGACGCTCCAGAAGGAAATGCTTCAAGGGGCCTTCTAGAGGGCGCGATGAATACTATATCTAGCGGAAGGGGTCATGCAAACCCCAATATCTAGTATGATGGAACGATTCTCTCTAAGTCCCTGTCGCACTTTTGCGCAACCCCTAACACTGCAACAATATAAAGCAAACGAAAAAAGTCCTATAAAAGTTATGAGGCGCTCCCGGAAATGCCACTAGTTGTGGGATTTGTTATGATTTTGCCCCAATATCTAGTGGGTTTTAGCCCCCCTTGCATGGGAAGCAGGGATCCCCTGCTGGGGAGGCAAGAGTCTTGGTTTCTAGCCTTTCCTTGTGCCACCAATGGGCGTTGCTAGCACCAACGCGCACTACGGGGCCAGCGGTGCTGAAATTCTGTGGAAGAGGCCAAACTCTCAATTTCTAATTTACAACTGCGGCATCTTTAGTATTTTGTATTTGCGGCGCACTTTGGCACCGCTTAGCGCACGCGCCGGTAAATTCCGGCGCGGGGTTTCGCCGTGCGAAACCCTGGCCAAACTTCCTCCCTTCTCCCTCCTCCTTCCTCCTTTTTCTTACGGCAGGTATTTCTTCGCCCTTCTAGGGTTGATGGGTCCTTTCTTGACGGCGAGGATGATATGTCTTGTGGGGTCGGTGGGTTCCAGGGAGAGTTCCTGGTCTTCGACCACATCGAAACCGAATGCAGGGCATGCCTCGGTGAAGAGTGGTGCCTCTTCTGCGGGCCAGCTCTGTCCTTTCATGAGGAGGAAGACTCCGCCGACTGCCAGCAATTCGGAGGCATCGGGGAGCAGTTCCACGCCCTTACCGACGGCACGGGCGGTGACCACCTCCGCGTGGTGGTGTAGATCGGGCCGCACGCGCATGACATCGCGTCCGCGGAAGGCGCATGCGGCGCCCTTTCCGGTGCGAGGGATGAGCGGGATGGAGGCATTGAGGAACTCCACCTTCTTCTGGCGCGCGTCGATGAGTGTGAAGTCCTGTGTGGTCATCATCGTCATGACGGGCAGTCCCGGATATCCGCCGCCGCTGCCCAGATCGGCCAGTGCGCTGTGTTCCTGGCAGAGGCTCTCCAGGACGGGGACGATGGTGAGGGAGTCCAGGAGGGAGAACTTCAGGTAGTCCCTGGGGGTAGTGAGGCGGGTGAGATTCAGCCAGTGGTTGACGCCCAGCAGATGGCTATAGAGTGCCTGGAAGACCTCGCGGCGCGGAGTGGGATCCGGGAGTTCCAAGGCCTCGCAGTGCTGTACAAGCCACTGCCAGTCCTCGTCGGAGAAGGCGACAGCGGGGTAGTTTTCGGGGAGGAAGTCGCTGGGGGAGCGCTCCGGGGTGGGAGTCGCGGCGGGTGCGGGTGCTGCGGGCTTTCCGGGGCGTTTCGGGGCGTTATGTCTGGGGGCGTTTCCGAACATGGTGTATCTATTTCGCCTTTTTGCGGACAGAGAAGCCGAAGTGTCCGAGCTCTTCACCCAGGGAGTAGTAGTGTCCGTGGGCGTAGGCCAGCAGATTGGCCTTTCGCAGATCCAGATGGCCCTTGTCGTCTATGAGCTCGGTGGTGACTTGGACGGCCAGTACCTCGCCGATATAGACCACATGGGAGCCCAGTTCCAGGCGCTGCCGGACAGCGCATTCCAGGGCGAGCGGGCATTCTGCCACAATGGGCGCGGTGATCTTCGAGGCGGGGACGGCGGTGAGTCCGCGGGTCGAGAACTTATCGGTATCCCTGCCGCTGATGACGCCGCAGTAGTCAACGGTCTCGGCCTGGTCGGCGGTGGGGACATTCACGGTGAATGCCTTCAGGGTCTCGATCTGGTGGTATGTGAAGCGGCTGGGTCGCACGGCGATGCCGACCATTGGTGGATCGGAGCAGAGGGTGCCGGCCCAGGCGGCGGTCATGATATCCCAGGGGAGGCGCTTCCCGTCACCGGTGCCGATGAGGACGGCGGGATTGGGGGCAAGCTGCGTGCTGCCCGGCCAGATGGTCTTGGAGATTGCCATGGATTGGAGAGAGGGTTAGAGTTTCCAGCCGCAGTCCCGCATGAGCTGCTCGAAGCGGTGGCAGTATTCCAGATAGATATTCCGCTTGAAAGCGAGGGTCTCCGGGGTGTCCTGGACGATCCTCTGGTTGTGGAAGACGATGCCCACATGGGGTTCCATGGAGATGCCGCCGTCATATCCGGAGGCCAGAAGGTCCTTCATGATGGCGCGCACATCGCCCATGCCCTCGCCTGCGAAGGTGTAGACCTCCTGGGGACGGCTGCCGTCCTCTTGCGGGACCGCCAGGGCGTCCTTGATGTGGACATGGCTGATGTAGGGCTTGCAATGGGAGTAGAATTCCCAGGCGGACTGCAGGGGGTAGGGCTTCTGGCCGAGGCGCCGGTAGTTGAAGCAGGGATTCCCGGTGTCGAAGATGAGGGTGAAGGCGGGGCTGTTGACGGCCTCCAGGAGCTTCAGGGTGTGCTTGTGGCTCATGCCGCCGTAGTTCATGCAGTTCTCGTGGCCGTAGACGATGCCGTTGTCCTCGCAGATCTTCACCAGCTCCTTGATCTTCGCGAAGATGATTGCCTCCAGCTCCGGAGAATCGCCGGGCTCGTCCTGTGGTACCAGGAAACTCATGCCGCGAATGAGCTTGCAGCCCAGTCGGTGCATGCGGGGGATGGCGGTGAGGAGCTCTTTTTTGCTGGCCTCGAAGTCCTCTTCCTTGCGGGGATGACGGCTCCAGTTGGCCACCGCACTGCCGTAGCAGTTGATCTGAATCCCCGCCTCCGACAACATCCGCTCGACGTCCTCGAACTCCTGGTCCGACATGGTCCCCAGCATCTTGCCACTCACATTCCGAAGCTCAATGTGGGACCACCCGAGCTCTTTGGTGACCGCTATCTGACCCGCTAAATCAGCACAGGCCTCGTCTGCAAATCCGGTTAAAAACATGGCGCTTTAAAAAAAGATTAGGGAATGAATGAAACGGGGGCACGGGGGCGGCAGCCCCAGTCTTTTGGGTATCTTGCTAGGTAAGGGCGCTCCGGTGCAAGTACCATTTTGGGGGGGCAGTGCCTTATGAACTAGCCACTAGTCACAGATTGCTAAGTACTTGCGGCGGCTTGCGCCGCCCCGGCCGCCGCTAGAGCTGTTCGGTGGTCTTGAAGAAGACCTTCGCGTATTTTGGGAGTTCGGTCTTTGGGTGGAGCTTCAGGAATTCGCGTGCGCAGGCGAGGACATTGTGTCCGGCTCCCTTGGGGAGTTTCAGGCCTGCCTGTTGGGAGAGGCGGTCGAGGGCTTTAATGTAAGCGGCCCGTGCCAGGATTGAGGCGGCGGCCACGGCGATATCGGCTTCGGCGCGGGGGTGTTCGTCCAGCAGGATTTTTCGCCCGCGCTCCTGGAGTTGTCGCTTGACCAAATCGCCCTTTCCGAATTGGTCGGAGATGGCGCGGGGGCAATCGGGGACGAGAGTCAGGAGCTCCTCCAGCGACTTCGCGTGTCCCCAGGCCAGCAGCCGATTCAGGTTTCCGCTTTGGGCGTGGAGCTGGTTGAGGCGTTCTGGACCGATGGTGATCAGTGCGAAGTGTCCGGGGAGAGTCTCGCGGATGAAGTTGTCCAGCCGCAGTGCCTCGCGATCGGAGGAGAGCGCCTTGGAATCCCGCACGCCGGCATCCAGGAGCTTCGCCGCGCTCTCGGCGTCGGTACAGGCGCAGGCGATGACCAACGGACCGAAGAAGTCGCCCTTTCCGGATTCGTCAATGCCTGCGTGGAGAGAGAACATCTCCGGATCCTTCCGGAGCGCCAATTCCAGGGACGTCATGCCCGCGGATGCCGACGGTGCGGCAGTGTTGTTTGCGGCGGCGGTGTGTTTTGCTGGAACTTGCTGTGCCTGTGGGAGATAATGTTGTGACAGGGTCAGTGCGTCGGCGCCCTGGAAGGTGGTCTTCCCGGAGAGATAGGCGGTGGCGTTGTTCTTTTCGCGGGTGGCGCGCCAATGGGCATAGGGCGCTTTGCCGAAGGACCATCCGTCTTTCCGCAGGGACTCCTCTAATTGGTGGATCTCCGCCTCCCCCAGGGTGAAGACCACGGTGCTTCCGAGGTTCATGCTACTTGCTCTCCGGAGTGGAAGGGGAGGTGGAGGATTCTTCGGCGGGCTTTGCCTCTTCTGTGGGCGGTTCGGGGACCTCCGGCGAGGCACCCAGGTTGGATTTGGGACGCACCGCGTGCTTCCGGACATACGACGCTAGGAAGATGACGAACCACAGGACGACCAGGGTGCCCAGGAAACCGGCGCCCAGCATTAGCAGGAGCTGCCACCCCTCGGAAAAGGTGGCCTCCTGCTGCTGCGGATCCGGAAGATCGGAGATGATGATCTGGAACATGAATTTGAAAAAAAGAGGAATTAGGAATGAGAAAGTTAGGCCAGGGTTTCGCGGGGCGAAACCCCGCGCCGGAATCTACCGGCGCGTGCGCTAATGTCGCGGCGTTGGGAAACGCCGCGGGTGCCGCTTTTAGAAAGAGGTGGTTTTTATCTAGGCGTGAAGATCCAAAGGACTGGGGCTGTCGCCCCCGTACCCCTGCTTATGCCTTTCTGCCTACCGGCGGTACTTTGGTCCCGCCGCCTGAACGGCGGAATTTCCGCGGAGCGTCCTTATAACTAGCCACTAGTCACTAGCTGCTAGTTACTTACGGCGCATACAGCGTTCGTCCTTCCAGGGTCTCCTTGGGGGTGTAGTTGGCATCCATGGGGAGTCCCTGTGCCTGGAGGAGTTGGAGAAGTTCGGTGGGACCGTGTGCGAGGAAGACCAGCGGGTATCCCGTCTGCAGGGCGTTGTGGAGTCCGGGGAGCCGTTGATTTCCGGGGAATGCCTGTGGGAGTCCCGAGGGGCTGCTCAGAGGGAGTCCCTGCATTTGCCAGTAGAGGAGGAATGCGGGTGCGTCGGTGGCATTGACGGCCACCAGGGGGAGGGCGTCTCTCTCGTCGGCGTCTTGCGCGATACGCTGGACCCAACGGCGGCATCCCTGGTCGCCGCGGTAGTATTGCTGGAGGAGATTCTGGGGAATGTGTCCCTGGGAGAGTTCCCGGTATGTGGCGAGATCGCATATCGCTCCCAGGAGCAATCCGGGAAGGACCGCAAATGCCAGGACTGTCGGGAGCCGTCGCGCCAGGAGGTCCTCCAGGGCGGAGCCGCGGAAGAAGAGTGCGGCGGCGAGGGTTGCCATGGGGAGCAGCGGCAGGAAGACCCGCGGGAAGGGCGCATGGCCCTTCGCTGCCGGCGCAATCAGAATGAGCGCGGTGGCTAGGAGGACGCCCAGCGCCAGTGCGCGGGACAGCGTCCGGGAGTCGTCCTTGTGGGCGTCGTCGGGGTGCTTCCTCGGGAGGAGTGCGGCGCCCAGGACAGGTGCCAGATGGAGTGCCAGTGCCAGCAGGAGGTGCCCCGCTACCAGCCACCCGGAGGACCATCCGCCGGATTCGCCGCGCGCTTTCTGGAATTCCTCCCAGAGGCTCAGGTAGTATGCGCAGCCCAGGGTGGTGCCCAGGAGGACGGGCCAGAGGACCTGGAGGAGCCATAGCACATGGCGTCTCCAGGGGAGCTCTTTCACTTTGGGGAACAGCGCCAGCGACAGGCAGAATGCCATGGGCGCCACGGCGGCGGAGGGCATGACCAGCGGCAGTGTCAGACCGCACAGCAGGAGTCCGGCGGCATTGGCGGGCGTGGGGCGTTCCTTTCGCAGGAGGAGTGCGGTGAGCCCCAGGGCGGCGAGGAACATCGCCAGCGAGTATCCGCGGACGTAGATCGCGAATGCGGCGAAGACGGGGCTTGCCGCCAGCAGGAATCCGGCGCACAGCGCCAGGCGCTCTCCCAGCCAGCGTCGCCAGAGTCGCGCCACCACGAGGAGTGTGGCCATTCCGCAGAGGATTGGCGGGATCCGGAAGAGCAGCTCGTTTCCGGTGGTGATGGGCAGCGCCTTTAGCCAGAGCCACTGGAGGCAGTTCGCCAGAAAGTGGTTGTTGGCGATCCGGTAGTCCCGCAGGATCTCCCATAGTGAGTCCTTGGGGAGGAGGAAGAGCTGCAGGGAGAGCACCTCGTCATACCAGAGGTCTCCCAGAAGCCAGGGGAGCGCGCGCACCAGGAAAAATAGGCACAGCGCCGCTACCCAGGGAAAACGCCGAGGCGCGGTGGTGGTTCCCGGTGGCGCCAAGGTCGGCGTGGGGATGTTTTCCTTCGGGGAGCGTCTCACGGTGTCTCCTGGGAATCCGGGATTTCGAAGGAGAAGGAGAGGCCGTCGTAGGCCAGGGTGCATCCCGGGGAAAGGAGCTTCTGGTCCCGTTCGTAGAGGATATCGTGGGTCAGGTGCGTGAGCCAGGCGCGCGTTGCGCCGATGCGGTGGAAGGCGTCCTCTGCCTGGAGGATATTGAAGTGTGTGGGATGGGGCTTCCAGCGCAGGGCATCCAGCACTACGTCGGTGACGCCCTCCAGGAGGGGGTAGGTCTCCTCGGGAATGCGGCTGCAATCGCAGATGTACGCCAGGGAGCCGATGCGGTAGCCGTAGGTGGCGGCGCGACCATGGAAGATCGGCAGCGGCGTCACCGTGATGTCGTTGACACGGAAAGGCGCGGTGACGGGACGGTAGTCCAGCTGCGGGACGCTCCAGCGCGGGGAGCCGTCGGGCAGGATCTTCAGCTGGTCCACATAGCCGAAGCGCTCCCGGACGGTCTTCAGGACCTCCGGGGAGCTGTAGAAGGGGAGTTCCCGGCGGCTGTAGACGGTGAGACCCTGCAGGTCGTCCAGTCCATCCAGATGGTCGCAATGCGGGTGTGTGAGGCAGACGGCGTCCAGGGCGGTGACGTGTTCCCGGAGCAGCTGGAGCCGCAATTCGGGGCCGCAGTCGATGAGGATGCGGGTGTCTCCGCAGGTGACCAGTCCGGAGGAGCGTGTGCGGGTATCGCGGGGGTCTTTTGATCGGCAGACTTCGCAGTCGCAGCAGAGCAGTGGGACGCCGCGGCTGGTGCCGGTGCCCATGAAAGTGAAGGTGGCTTGGCGGGTCATGGCTGTGCCCCCTGTCGCTCCTGGACCTTCAGGAGGCTTTGACGAAGGGCTAAATTTTCGGCATTCAGGCGGGAGAGCCAGCGCTCTAGCTCTTGGTTCCGGGTCTTCAGAAGGCGGTTCTCTTCCTCCAGGCCACGGCGCTCGCCAGAGAGCTCCTCCGCTTTCTCCCAGGAATCCCGCAGGAGCGCACGGCAACGGGATTCCTCCAGGCGCGCGCTGTCACACAGGGGCGTGCCGGGACGCGCCTGGGAGGCGGCACTCTGGAAGTGCCAGAGCGCCAGGGGCAGTGCGTCCTCTTGGTTGGCGGCCACTTGTCCGGCGGCGAAGTGCTCCTGCGCGCTCATGCGATCCAAGGCGGCCTGGGGATCCGCGGGACGGCATGCGGACAGGACGGCCAGCAGGATGAGTGTGGTCAGGAGAGATGGAATCGTCTTGAAGCGCATAGGGGGTTATCGGCTCATCTCCCGGCGGTATGGAATCGAGGACTGTGCTCCGGGGCGGGTGACGGAGATCCCGGCGGCCTCTTGCGCGAAGGCGATGGCATCGCGGCAGGAGAGTCCCTCCGCCAGCGCCACGGCGAAGGCGCCATTGAAGGTATCGCCCGCCGCTACGCAGTCCACTGCCTTGACCTTATTGGCGGGATGCACCTCGCCAGTGACGCTGCACCAGCATCCGCGGCTACCCATGGTGATCAGGACATTCTTTACGCCGCGGGACATCAGGACTTCCGCCGCCTTCCGGGCACTCGCTTCGTCCGTCACGGGGACGCCGGTGAGCAGCTCCGCCTCGGATTCGTTGGGGGTGATCCATTGGAGGAGTGGATAGAGCTCCTGCGGCAGCTCGGCGGCGGGTGCCGGATTCAGGAAGACGGGCACGCCGGCATCGTGGGCGAGTCTTGCCGCCAGGCAGACGGTCTCCATGGGAGTCTCCAACTGCAAGAGTAGCGCGGAGACGCCGGCGATATCCGCCAGGCGGGGGCGGATGTCCTCTGGGGAGAGGGTGCCGTTGGCGCCTAGTGCCACGGAGATGCAGTTCTGACCGTGTGCATCCACCAGAATCAGCGCGGTGCCGCTGGCGTTCTCGGAATCCACCGCCAGACGCACATTCATGCCCTCGGCACGAAAACGCTCCTGACTCTCGTGCCCAAAGAGGTCGTCGCCCACCTTTCCGATATACACGCAGGTGCCCTGGGAGAGCAACCGCGCCACGGCGATGGCCTGGTTGGCGCCCTTGCCGCCCGGATTCATCAGAAAACGCCCGCCGGAGACGGTCTCGCCGGGAGAGGGGATCCGCTCGCCGCTGATGACCATGTCGGTGTTGGTGCTTCCTAAAACGAAGACTCGTGGGGTGGTTGCGCTGGCGCTCGTGTTCATAGTATGCGGATAGAGATAGGGTGAGGGGGGATCGCTCCCCTAAAATGGGGGGACGGCGGAAATTCCGCTTAATTTAGCCCGGTGACTTGCAATCGCCTGAAGAGGGGTTAAAGTACGCCCGCTGACACGAAAGTGCCGCTTTTTAATTGCGGGATGGAGCAACCTGGTTAGCTCGTTAGGCCCATAACCTAAAGGTTGGGTGGTTCAAATCCCCCTCCCGCTACCAATTTCAAGACTCCCGGTGCCTCCCAAGGCATCGGGAGTTTTTTTATACCCGGAAGCCCTTGGAATGCCGTCTAAAATGCCCGCGGAGAAGCGTATGGCATCGGCGCGAAGTTACGCGGCTATATTGAGAGACTTTTCGTTGCGCGGCACCAGGTAGGCGCGCGTTGTGTTTTTCAAAAGGAATTCTCCCCTCTGCTTTTCCACATAAACAACACGAGGAACATTTTTCCATGAACGTCCGAACTACAAGACTGCTGGCCTTCGCGTGCATCTGCTGCGTCCTTCTGGGAGTCGCCCCCGTTCTGCTAGGCCAGGACGCCGCTGCCGCCGGGGAGGCAGCCGAGCAGACCAGCCACTTCGCTGGCACTTTCTGGGCAGTCCTGCCCCCCGTCATCGCGATCGGACTGGCACTGATCACCAAGGAGGTCTACTCCTCCCTCTTCATCGGAATCTTCTTCGGCGGACTGCTGGTCGCTGACTTCGCCCCCGTGGCTACCTTTGATACCGTGGTCAACAAGGGCTTCATCCACTCCGTGGAATCCGGCGCAGGAATCTTCCTCTTCCTGGTCATTCTGGGTATCATGGCCGCACTCATCACCCGCACCGGCGCCGCCGCCGCCTTCGGACGCTGGGCCAGCAAGAACGTGAAGTCCCGCTCCGGCGCCTGCATGGCGACCTTCCTGCTGGGCGTACTCATCTTTGTGGACGACTATTTCAACTGTCTCACCGTGGGCAGCGTCATGCGACCCGTCACCGACGCCAACCGCATCTCCCGCGCAAAGCTGGCTTACCTCATTGACGCCACCGCCGCCCCCATCTGCATGATCGCGCCGATCTCTAGCTGGGCCGCCGCAGTCTCCGATTTCACCAAGGGCACCGGCTATAACGGCCTGGAGCTCTTCGTTCACGCAATTCCCTATAACTTCTATTCTCTGCTTACCATGGTCTTCATCGTGGCCATCACCTACATGAAGATCGATTTCGGTCCCATGGCCATCCACGAGCGCAACGCCATGGAGAAGGGCGATCTCTTCACGGAGGGCGGCGAGGAGGCCGACGAGCTGAAGGTCCCCGAGAATGCCAAGGGCCGTTTCATGGATCTGGTGCTGCCCATCCTGGTGCTCATCGTGATCAGCGTCATGGCGCTACTCCATGTGGGCGGCTACGGCAAGGATACCTCCTTCGTGGATGCCTTCGCAAACACCGAGGCCTCCTCCGCACTGCCTCTGGGCGGACTGGTGGCACTCCTCTTCACTATTATCTATCTGGTCGCACGCCGCGTCATCAAGGCGAAGGACGCCATGGATTGCATCCGACAGGGCTTCGTCGCCATGGTCCCCGCAATCCTGATTCTGGTGATGGCCACCTCCCTGAAGAGCATGACCGAGGAGCTGATGCTCAAGGACTTCATCGCCGGAATGATGGGCAGCCACGCCGCCGGACTGGGACACTTCCTGCCCGCAGTCATCTTCCTGGTGGCTTGCTTCCTCTCCTTCTCCACCGGAACCTCCTGGGGGACCTTCGGTATCCTTATCCCCATCGTCTGCAGCATCTTCCCCGGCGACAGCCCCCTCATGATCATCGGCATGTCCGCCTGCCTGGCCGGCGCAGTCTGCGGAGACCACTGCTCCCCCATCAGCGATACCACCATCATGTCCTCCGCAGGCGCACGCTGCCAGCACCTTAACCACGTGTCTACACAGCTGCCCTACGCCATCACCGTGGCCACGGTCTCCTTCATCGGATTCCTCCTGGCCGGATTGATCCAAAACTGGTTCATCGTCTTCCCCATCACCGTCGCAATCCTCATCGGATTCCTCATCCCCATGAAACGACGCTGCGTGAAAGCACGAAAGGTGTAAAAGCAAAAAAGGGGCCCTTGGCAAATCGCCAGGGGCCCCTTTTGTGTAATGAGAAATGAGGAGTGAGAAATTAGCTACCGCGCACAATGTGCAATATGCAATGCACGGTACCGCCATCTAGGCGGAAGAGCGCCTGCGGCACCTTGTAAACCTACTCCCTACTACCTTCCCCCTTCTACCGATTTCAGGCGGGGGTGTCCAAAGGACTGGTACCGCCGCCCCCGCACCCCTGCTTAGGCTTTTCCGCCTGAAACCGGCGGTA
>CAVGTF010000041.1:0-15576 GCA_963632245.1 Anaerovoracaceae bacterium | reverse complement strand
GTTATCAACTCTCCCCAGGAGTTGTTTGTATCATTGCCTCTAACCCAACCAACGGGTAAAGTTCGAATCAAAGCACGCTCATCTTTCAGTGAATATGGCATACCTGTCGCTGTAAGACAAACGCCCCTTAGTTTGCAAAACTATGTTGAATGGCAAATCGGCTATGATCTAAAAAAGAAAAGTGAGAACGTCTATAAAACATCACTTTCCGATCTAACCTTCGTCAACTATAAGGGGGTCATAAAATACGCCTACGAATTGAGTGAAATTCTACTTTATTCCCTGCAAAGAGGTCTGTTGGAGAAAAACGAAATCCACAAAACCTACAAGCAAATAGAGTCTATAAATGATTCCGACACCTTTGAGAAAATGGAGGAAATGAATATTTCCCGTACCTACCCCCAAATAGTTGCCATAAATCAGATGGACTTTTTCAAAATGACGATCCAATACCCGATGCTTGTCCACAAATTTGGGAAATATGATATCTACACCGAAATAGTGATCAAAGAAAAGCAACGTGCGGTTGGAACTCAGGCCATGCTTTATGTATGCCTTCCAATTACCTCACTTCGCTTCAAGCAAAATGCACTTGGACGAGTTTTAGATTCTAAAGAAACCGGGGATTGGATTATCGGCAAAGACGAAGCCGCACTGTCATTAGAGCTGTTCCGAATCTTTGGCATGCTTTCTCCAAAGCATAGACACGACGTGCTGGCGATTCTCAGAATGCTTTTCCCTAGAATCGAAGCATAAGCAAACTTTCGCTTTCACATGCCCATTTCTAACTACGACACACGGGCATGTTGAAAACAGACTTCTACTGTCTTCCCTCGGCGTTAATGACCTCGAGTATTTCCTTAGGGGGTCGTGTGGGGCGGCCGGTTTTGAGATTGATGAATGCGTGGATGGTCCAGCCTTCTACCAGGAGCGTATTCTCCCGGAGGACCTGGCAGGCGACCTTCACACGGACGCCGGAGTATTCCACCAGCCGTGCGCGGATGGTGAGCAGGTCGTCGTATTTTGCGTGAGAATGATATTTGATGGCGGCCTCGGTGACGGGCAGTCCCACGCCCAGTGCCTCCAATTGCCGATAGGGGAATCCCATGGCGCGCAGCAGCTCATTTCGTGCGCGTTCGAAGAAGACGAGATAATTCCCGTAGTAGACAAAGCCCATCTGGTCTGTGTCTGCGTAGGGGACGCGGTATTCCACGATTCCTTCCATCATCCTGGCGATATTCCTGAATGCAAAACTCCCCGCTGGGAGCGCGTTTCCTTCACTCCAGCGGGGAGTCTCCTTTTTTGGGGGATGTCATCCGCCGACCGCGGGGTGCCGATCAGCGGATGCGGTGAGTCAACCGTCTACACGCCCAACTTGGAGGTGCGTGCCAGCTCTCCGAGAGAGCGATTGACGGTGGGGGTGTATCCCTTGAGGGGCATGATGCGCTCGTGGATGGTATCCAGGATCCAGCTGATCTGCGGGAAGAACTTGGATTCCAGCTCGGCGGCGGGGGAGACCCAGTTGCGGCTGCCGACCACGGCGATGGGTGCATCGAGGTAGTCGAATGCCAGCTGACTCAGGGTGGCGGCCACATTCTGCATCACATTGCCGCGCTCCACGGCCTCGTTGAGCAGGATCGCCTTGCCGGTCTTCTTCACGGACTCCACCAGCTTGTCGTAGTTCAGCGGGTTGATGGAGCGCAGGTCGATGACCTCCGCGTCCACGCCGTACTTTGCCAGCTCCTTGGCGGCATCCAGTGCCTTGTAGAGGATGGGTCCCAGGGTGATGATGGTCAGGTCCTTGCCCTCCTTCTTCACATCGGGCTCGCCGATGGGGATCTCGTAGTAGTCCTGAGGCACGCCGCCCTTGTGGAACATCTCGCCGTACTTGTAGCACTGCTGGGACTCCAGGCAGATGACGGGGTCGGTGCCGGAGAGCGCGCTGTTGAGCAGGCCCTTCGCGTCGTAGGGAGTAACGGGATAGATCACCTTCAGGCCGGGGATGTGGTTGAAGATGCTGCTCCAGTCCTGGGAGTGCTGCGCGCCATACTTGAAGCCCACGGAGATGCGGACCAGGACGGGCATGCGGAGCACGCCGCCGGACATCGCCTGCCACTTGGAGAGCTGGTTGAAGAGCTCGTCGCCGCAGCGGCCGATGAAGTCGCAGTACATGATCTCGGCCACCGCGCGTCCGCCGGCCAGTGCGTAACCCACTGCGGCGCCGATGATGGCGGCCTCGGAGATGGGGGAATTGAAGAAGCGGTGGTAGGGCAGCAGCTCGGTCAGCCCACGGTAGCAGGCGTATGCGCCGCCCCAGTCGCGGTTGTCCTCGCCGAAGGCCACCATGGTGGGATCCTTGGCGAAGCGATTGGTCATGGCCTCGAAGACGGCGTCGCAGATGTTGTAGACCAGCATGGAGGAGTATGCCTTACCGGTCTCGTCGGCGAAGTAGCGCTGCTTCTTCTGGATCTTCTTGTACTGTTCGTTTTCGGCGAGGGGCTGCAGGAAATCTGCATCGCCTTTGCGGGTCTCGTCGCAGGACTCCAGCTTCTTGTTGGAGAACATGACGGACTCGATGAACATGGAATCCATGGTCTCGTAGGGAGAGATATCCTTGTCGATGGACAGGATGAACATATCCTTGACCAGATCGTGGACCTCGTTCTCGACCTTAGCGGCTTCCTTCTCGCTGAAGACCTTGGCGGCCACCAGCTTCTCACGATACTGGCGGATGGCGTCGAAGTCCTTCCAGATATCCAGCTCTTCCTTGGTGCGGTAGCTAGAGGCATCGGAGGGGGAGTGTCCGCCAATGCGGTAGGTGGCCACATCCAGCAGTGCGGGTCCCTCGCCCTTGAGCAGGTGCGCCTTCTGACGCTTCACGGCGTCGGCGACGGCCAGCGGGTCGTAGCCATTGACGCGTTCGGCGAACATCTGGTCGGGATCCACGCCGGCGCCGATACGCGCCAGCTGACCGAAGCCCATGGTCTCGCCCAGGTAGTTGTTCTCGGAGGAGCCGGCGGTCTGTCCGCCCATGCCGTAGGCGTTGTCGGAGCAGTTGAAGAGAATCGGCAGGCCCTTGAAGCCCTTCTCCTTCCAGAGGGTCTTGAACTGACCCATGGCGGAGAACATCAGGCCTTCCCAGACAGGGCCGCAGCCGAAGGAGGCGTCGCCGATATTGCACAGCACGATGCCCTTCTTGTCGTTGACCAGCTTGAAGAGTGCGGCGCCGGGTGCCACGGGGCCGCTGCCGCCGACGATGGCGTTATTGGGATAGATGCCGAAGGGGGTGAAGAAGCAGTGCATGGAGCCGCCCCATCCCTTGTTGAAACCGGTGACGCGGGCGAAGATCTCGGCGTATGCGCCGTAGACCAGGAAGTGCTTTGCCAGATCCTTCACGGTGGAGCACTTGCAGTGTTCCTGGACCACCTTGAGGGTGGCACCGCCGAAGAAGTCCTCCATGACCTTCTGGAGGGCGGCGTCATCCAGCTTGCGGATGGCGGAGAGGCCCTTCGCCAGGATCTCGGAGTGGGAGCGGTGGCTACCGAAGGTGAAGTCGTTCATATCCAGGTTGTAAGCGGCGCCAACGGCGGTAGCGGCCTGTCCCAGAGAGAGGTGCGCGGGCCCGGGATGCTTGTAGGAGACATCCTCGTATTTACCCTGGAGCTTAATCTCGTTGATGACAGTCTCGAAGTTGTGGCACACCAGCATGTCGTGGTAGATGGCCAGGAAGTCGTCCTTGGAGTAGTTCTTCTTCTCCTGGGCGATGGTCTTCTTGTACTGGCAGACGGGGATGTCCTTGAAGTGGATGAATCCCGGCTTGAACCAATCATCGGGATGGATGTTGAGTGCTTTCGTCATGGAGTGGGGTTTCCTTCTCTTGGAGGGTTTTGGTTGCGATCAATTAGGGAAAAAGGATTGCTCTCCTTCCTACGCGTGGAGAATGGCCTCGCGGATGGATTCGGAGACAGTGGGATGGGGGAAGACGATGCGCTGGACGGTATCCACGGTCATCTCCTGCTCCACCATGGCGCTGGCCGCGCAGATGAATTCGCCGGCGCAGCCGCCGATGGCATGGACGCCCAGGATCTGGCCGTATTTCTCGCTGACCAGCACCTTCACCGTGCCATTCTTGCCCGCGTAGTCCACCAGGAAGCGTCCGGCCATCGCCATGGGCTGGACCGTCTTGCGGTAGGCGATGCCCTTTGCCTTGAGCTCCTGCTCGGTGGCGCCCACCTGTGCGACCTCGGGATGGGTGAAGATGACGGAGGGGATTGCCTTGTAGCTCATGCGATCGGGGTTGCCGAACATGTTGTTGACGGCCACCATTCCCTCGCGGGTGGCGGCATGCGCCAGCAGGCAGCGTCCGGTGACATCGCCACAGGCCCAGATGCCGGAGACGGAGGTGCGTCCGAATTCGTCGGTGACGATGCCCTTGCGGCCGATGTCCATCTTGAGCTCTTCCAGTCCCAGGCCCTGGGTGACGGGGCGGCGGCCGGTGGAGTTGAGCACGTAGTCGCCAGTGACCTTCTGCTCCTTGCCCTCGGGATCCAGATAGAAGAGCGTGGAGCCCTCGATCTTGACCACCTTGCAATTCACGTTGATCTTGATGCCGGCGCGGGTGAGTTCCTTGGTGAGGATCTGGCCGATCTCGTCGTCCACCACGGGGGCGATCTTGGGCATCATTTCCACGATGGTGACCTGGCAGCCGGCGCCCTGGAAGAAGCTGGCGAATTCCAGTCCGATGACGCCGCCGCCGATGATGACCAGTGCCTTGGGCAGCTTGTCCAGTGCCAGGATGCCGGTGGAATCCAGCACGAGGGGGTTGTCGCGCAGACCGGGGATGGGTGGGCATGCGGGAACGGATCCGGTGGCGATGAGGATATTGGCGCCCTCGTAGGTCTTTCCGTCAGCCTCGATCTTTCCGGGAGCCAGGATGCGTGCGGCGGCCTTGACCACCTCCACGCCGGCGCCCTTCTCCATGGCGGCCACGCCCTTGGTCAGCTGGGAGACCACCTTCTGCTTGCGCGCCTGCACCGCCGCCATGTCCAGGGTGGCATTTGCATCGGCCTTGATGCCATAGGAAGCGGCGGAGTGGCAGTCCTCCAGGCTCTTGAGGGAGCGGATGAAGGTCTTGGCGGGGATGCAGCCCACATTCAGACAGGTGCCGCCCAGTTCGCCCTTCTCGAAAAGGACCACCTTCTTCTGGAAATGCCGTGCCGCGTAGGCGGCGGCCTCATATCCGCCGGGGCCGGCGCCAATCACCATGAGATCATACATGATTTATCTGTCTCCTAAATTCAGGGAAAGTTTGGAATTCTGGAAGCTGTTGATGCCTTCTATCGTGCGATGCAGATGAGCTCGAAGTTCTCGATATTGGCGCAGAGGGTCTGCAGGAATCGGGCGCCGGGCGCGCCATCCACCACCATGTGGTTCATGGTGAGGGAGAACTGCATGTAGTCGCGGTAGGCGATGGTGCCGTCGGCCTGTCGCACGGGTCGCAGGAGGGTCTTGCCCACGCCCAGCATTGCGATCTGGGGAGCAGAGATGACGGGGGTGAAGTTGATGATGCCGAAGGATCCCAGGTTGGAGACCGTGAAGGTGGCTCCGGACATGAGATCGGGCGCCAGATTGCCCGCGTTGGCGGACTTGGCCAGCTCCTTCACCTTCCGACACATCTCGGAGAGGCTCATACGGTGGGAGTTGTGCAGCACGGGCACCAGAAGCCCCTTCGCGGTATCGCAGGCAAAGCCCATGTTCACGGCGCTGTGGAGCTTCACCACGTTGTTGGAGAACTCGCCGTTGAGCTCGGGCACCTGCTGCAGGGTCTTGATGACCGCATACATCACCATGTCGCCAATATTGATGTTGGCCAGGCCAAGCTTCTCGCCATTCGCCTTGATCTTCTTGCGCAACGCCAAGAGGCCAGTCACATCCGCCTCGCAATTCAGCGTATACTGTGCCATGGTCTGCAGGGACTCCTGGAGGCGCTTGGCGATGACGCCGCGGATGCGGCTGAAGGGCTTCTCGGTGATCACATCCTCGTCGGAAGAGACCGCGGCGGCGGGAGCGGCGGCGGCCTTCGGGGCGGCAGGAGCGGCAGGAGTTGCCACCACGCCCTTGGCGAAGTTCTCGATGTCCTCGGCAGTGATCTCGCCCTGGCTGCCAGTGCCCACGATGGGCGTCTTGGCGCCGGCGGCCACCATGGCGGCCGCGGCGGGAGTCAGGTGGGGGCTGGTCTGGTAGGCGGCCATCAGATCCGCCTCCATGATACGCCCCTGGGCGCCACTGCCGGCAATGGCTCCCATGACAAAGGGATGGCCCGCCAGGAACTTCTTGGCACGGGGAGACAACGGCGCGCCCTCACGGACGACAGCGACAGGAGCGACTGCGGGCGCATCGGCGGCCTTGGGGGCCTCGGCAACGGCAGGGGCAGCGGGAGCGGCCTCGGTGGCCTTGGGGGCGGCGGCCTGGCAACCAGAGACATCGGTGCCCGCGGGGCCCACCAGGCAGATGTCCGTCAACACGGGCACCAGATCGCCGGGATTGGAGAGAAGCGCCAGGACCGTGCCCTCGGCAGTGGACTCCACCTCGATGGAGGTCTTGTCGGTCTCGGCATCGGCAATGATGTCGCCCTTCTTCACAGCGTCACCAACCTTCACGCGCCAGCCACTCAGAATGCACTCCTCCACGGAATTGCCAGCCTTCGGCATGAGCACCGCCTCAACACCCGCAGGACGAGCGGCAGGTGCGGGAGCGGGAGCGGCAGGAGCAGCAGGTGCGGCGGCAGGTGCAGCAGCAGGTGCAGCAGCAGGTGCTTCTGCCTTAGGTGCCTCGGCTTTTCCGCCGAGAGAAGAGGCGTCTTCGCCGGCGGCGCCAACGGCGCAGATGGGAGTAAGAACGGGGATCAGGTCTCCAGGATTTGCGAAGAGTGCCAGGACGGTTCCCTCGGCGGTGGCCTCCACCTCGATGGAGGTCTTGTCGGTCTCGGCATCGGCGATGATATCGCCCTTGCGCACCTGGTCGCCCACCTTAATGCGCCATCCACTCAGGATGCACTCTTCCACAGAATTGCCGGCCTTCGGCATTACGATCGCACTTGCCATCTTGTGTTACTCCTTCTTTAGGCAATGATGACCTTGGTTCCTAATTTTTCGAGTCTACTACGGAAATTGTCGCTGATGGCGTCGGTGACCAGGGTATCCACATCCTGGACCTCGCCCGCCTTCACAAAAGAATCGATTCCCAGCTTGGAGTGATCCAGCAGCAGGATCACCTGGCGGCTGCGACGCATGACCAGCCGCTTGGTGAAGGCCTCCGCCGCATCGCTGGTGGAAAGCCCCTCCGTCAGGGTAAAACCCATGGTGCCCATGAAGGACTTGTCCAGGGAGAGATTCTCCAGAATCGGCGCAGTCAGGGGTCCCACCAGAGTCCGGGAGAGCGGACGGAACTCGCCGCCCACCAACACCATCCGATGCCCCGATTCCATCAGGCAGGAGGCCGCCATCAGGGAATTGGTCACTACCGTCAATCCCCGACGACGCTCCAAAAGCTTCGCTAAATACAAGGTGGTACTGCCACCATCCAAATAGATCTTGTCCCCGTCCTCAATCAGATCCAATGCCGATTGCGCAATCCGTAACTTCTCCTCCCCCAACAGGTTCTCTTTGTCACTGAAGACCTGCTCCGAGGCCTGCGGAGAGCCCAACCGCGCCCCCCCATGATACCGATATAACTGACCACGGCCCGCTAACGAGGACAAGTCCCGGCGAATCGTCGCCTGACTCACCCCTAACTTCACCGACATCTCCGAAACCGACACCGTCTCTACACCCGATAACATGTCCAGAATCTGACGCTCCCGCTCGGAGGTGCTGGATGAACGGACGTGGCTCGGCATGACAAAAAACGACAGGTGATGGAATCGAATGGACAAAAAGGACGGCGGATGTTTTCGTTTTATGAACAAACGAGCGATCAAAACCGCTCATTCGCTCAAATTCTCCGGCAAATATAGCAAGAACAAGGGGGTTTGCGAACAGAATTCGCGCATTCGCGCAATTTTTCCGAAAGATTTTTCTCTCCCTGTGCGAACCCCGCTTTCCTACCGCCATCTCCCCTGCCCGCGCCCACCGTCCACGCTATAGTATCCCCCATTCGTTCCGGGCCTGGCCCCGTCTAGCCTAGGTAGAAGGTTGAAGGTGGTAGGGAGTAGAGTAGGTTAACAAAGTGCCTGCCTTCGGAAATGCTGCCAGCCTAGGAACGCTTCTACCTAGCAGGGTACCCAAAGGACGGAGGGCTGCCGCCCCCGTACCCCCGCCTTACGGCGCATGTTCAAATGCGCCGTAAGCACTTAGCAGGTTAGTGGTTAGTGGCTAGTTCATAAGGTGCCGCAGGCGCTCTTCCGCCGCTAGGCATGCGGCAAAACCGTACTACCGCCACTACCGCTACCCTAGCCCCATTCTCCCCCGCAGCTTCCCCAGAACATTCGGGGGGTGCGGGGAGCTTGCCCCCAGTCCCTTGGATTGCCCCCTAGGTTTTTCCGCCTACCGGCGGTACAAGGGCTACTTTCTCTTTCCAGCATACCCCCCCCAATGGTAATAGGGGGGTGCGGGGGGGTTGCCCCCAGTCCTTTGGATTGCCCCCTAGGTTTTTCCGCCTACCGGCGGTACAAGGGCTACTTTCTCTTTCCAGCATACCCCCCCCAATGGTAATAGGGGGGTGCGGGGGGGTTGCCCCCAGTCCTTTGGATTGCCCCCTAGGTTTTTCCGCCTACCGGCGGTACAAGGGCTACTTTCTCTTTCCAGCATCCCCCCTCCAATGGTAATAGGGGGGTGCGGGGGGCTTGCCCCCAGTCCCTTGGATTGTCCCCTAGTTTTTTCCGCCTACCGGCGGTACAAGGGCTACTTTCTCTTTCCAGCATACCCCCCAATGGTAATAGAGGGGTGCGGGGGGCTTGCCCCCAGTCCTTTGGATTGCCCCTAGTTTTTTCCGCCTACCGGCGGTACAAGGGCTACTTTCTCTTTTCAGCATACCCCCCCAATGGTAATAGGGGGGTGCGGGGGGCTTGCCCCCAGTCCTTTGGATTACCCCCGCCTACACTCTTCCGCCTACGGCGGTACCGTGCACTGCACATTTCCTTCCTCTTTTCTTTTCAAAAATGAGCATCAATCCTTTCAATGGCGAGTTTCTTCCGTGGGCCAAGGTGAATCACTACGAGAAGATTCATGGGGAATCGGATTTAGCGGCGTACAAGGAGTCGATGTGGAGAGACCAGTCGTATTTGTGTGCGCATCCGAATTATGACGAGGCTTTAGCGGGGGACCTGCCGTTGCCGTCGCCGTTGGTGGATCCCTCGACGGGCGTAGCGATTCGCGATGCCTCGCAGTGGGGTGTGCTCCGGGAGAAGCACCTGAAGAATTTCCAGCGGATTCTCTTCGGGGAATTGCCGGCGGTGGTTCCGATGAAGACGGAGATCCTTTGGGAGAAGGAGGTCTTCGAGGGAACTTGTACGCGTCGGGTGGTGCGCCTGACCCTGGAGAATGCTGGAAAAACTCACCAGGCGGTGGTGCTCTGCCATATCCCGAAGCGCGAAGCGCCGGTGCCTGCCATTGTCGCCATGAACTTCAAGGGGAACCACGCGTGTGTGGAGGATCCGGAGGTCCCCCTGTCCCCCTGGGAGGACATGCAGGCAAATGGCCGGGGTTGCCAGCAGAACCGCTGGGACTTCCGATTGCTCTCCGACGCCGGCGTGGCGGTCTTCACCTGCTGCTACTACGACTTCTATCCGGACCACATCCTGGGTCGAAAGGACAGCATCTACCGTCTCTTCCATCCACAGGAGGAGCTCACCCCGCAGGCGCGCCAATACACCGCCATCAGCGCCTGGGCATACGGGTATTCCCGGATGCGGGAATTGGCCGCCGCCTGTCCGCAGGTGGATCCCGCGCGGATTTGGGCGCATGGCCATTCCCGTCTGGGCAAGACCGCCCTCTGGACCGCGATCAACGACCCGCTCTGGGCCGGTGCCGTGAGCAATTGTTCCGGGTGTGCGGGCGCAGCGCCCTCCCGCCGGCGCTACGGCGAATCCCTGGAGATCCTGGATCACGTCTTCTCCTGGTGGACCACCGAGGAATGCACGAAATACGCCCCGCATCCCGAGACCCTGCCCTTCGACCAGAATGTCTTCCTCTCGCTGATCGCACCGCGTCCCGTGCTGGTCACCTCCGCCAAAGAGGACCAGTGGGCCGATCCAAAAGGTCAGTTCCTCTGCGTGAAATCCGCCCAGGAGGTCTATGAGCTACTGGGCAAGCCTGGTCTGCCCTCCCAGGAATACCCCGCATTGGGACAGCTCCTCTGCTCCCCCTGGCAGGGATACTACGAGCGATACGGCATCCACGATGTCACCGACGAGGACTGGCGAAACACCCTCGCATTCCTCTTCCAAAAACGCTAGACGGATACCCCGCCTGGCACCCGGGCGTCCCAGCCTGCCTGCTACAGGGAAACCGCAGGTTGCGCAGTTATATTACGAGGTTTTCCATTATGTAACTGACGCGCACGCACGCGAGGCGGACACGCGTACGGCGTCGTGCGCCCTGAGAATCCCCGTCTCTCCCTACCCTCCCTCCCCTGCATACAGCCAGGAGGCCTGTTGCCTCCGCCCTTCGACCCATGACCCCGTCCCAGCTCTCCCAGAACGACTTCCTCGACCGTTCTCAACTGGAAGCCATCCAGCTCAAGCGTCTCCAGGCCATCGTCGCCCACGCCTACAAGAACAGCCCCTTCTACACCAAGGCCATGGACGCCCTAGGCGTAAAGCCCCAGGATATCCAGAGCCTGAAGGACATCGTGAAGCTGCCCTTCACCCAGAAGACCGACCTGCGCGACAACTACCCCTACGGCCTCAACGCCGTCCCCCAGGAGGAGATCGTCCGTCTCCACGCCTCCAGCGGCACCACCGGCAAGCCCATCGTGGTCAGCTACACCCGACAGGATCTGGAGACCTGGTCCGAGACCACCGCGCGCTGCTTCCTCATGGGCGGCGTCACCGACAAGGACATCGCGGTCATTGGCTACGGATACAGCCTCTTCACGGGCGGCATGGGCGCGCACCAGGGCATGGAGAAGGTCGGCGCCACCGTCATTCCCATGGGCGGCGGCAACACCGAGAAGCTCTGCATGCTCATCCAGGACCTGAAGATCACCACCATCTGCTGCACGCCCTCCTACTTCATCCACCTGATGGAAGTGGCGCAGCGCCTGGGGCTGGATCTCCACAAGACCACGCTGCGGCACGGCTTCTTCGGCGCCGAGCCCTGGACCGACGAGATGCGCAAGCACATCGAGGAGGGCTCTGGCGTCAAGGCGCACGATATCTTCGGCCTCTCCGAGATCATGGGTCCCGGCGTGGCCGGCAGCTGCGATGCCCGCAATGGCATGCACATCTTCGAGGACCACTACTACCCCGAAATCGTAGATCCCGCCACCGGCGCCTCCCTGCCTCCCGGCGAAGAGGGCGAGCTGGTGCTCACCACCCTAGACAAGTGGGCCATGCCGCTTCTGCGCTACCGCACCCACGATGTCACCCGGCTCACCTACGAGAAGTGCGCCTGCGGCCGCACCCTGGTCCACATGGATCCCATCCGCCGCCGCAGCGACGACATGCTCATCATCCGCGGCGTGAATCTCTTCCCCTCCCAGGTGGAGGCGCTCCTGCTCTCCATCCGCGGCGTGGTGCCCCACTACGAGCTGGTGGTCACCCGCGAGGGTGCCATGGACGAATTGGAGGTGCGTGTGGAGGTGACTCCCGAGCTCTTCGGCGACCAGGTCAGTGTGCTGGAGGGCCTCCGCAAGACCATCTCCAACAAGATCAAGGGCATGATCGGCATCAACGCAAAGGTCACCCTGGTGGAGCCCGGCGCCATCGCCCGCTGCGACGGCAAGACCCGCCATGTGGTCGACAAGCGCGCAAAGTAAAAACACGCCACCGATCAGCAAATTCCCGCAATTTTTTTCATCCGAAAGGAGGAGCCCTAATGAAAAAAGAGATCCAGCAGCTTTCCATCTTTCTGGAGAACCGCGTCGGCCGTCTGGCGGAAGTGACCCGCGTGCTCGGCGAGGCCGGCATCGACATCCTGGCCATCTCCGTGGCAGACACCGCGGACTTCGGCATCCTGCGTCTCATCGTGGACGACGTGGAGAAGGCGTCCGGGGCGCTGAAGACCCACGGCACCGTATGCACCGTCAATCCCGTCTCCGTGGTGCCGGTTGCCGGCGTGCCGGGCGGTCTGGCGAAGGTGCTGCAGGTCATCCACGACAGCGGCCTGAATGTGGAATACATGTATGCCGTCTCCCAGCGCGCCATCCAAGATCCCGTGATGGTCTTCCGCTTCCCGCATCCCGAGGAGGCCGAGAAGGCCTTCGCCGATGCCGGCATTGAACAGCTCACCCTGAACGAGCTGCTGGGCCGCTAATGGGCTCCGTGGATCCCGCCGGATTGGCCGCCGGCTTCCTCACGGCCATCCTCTCCGCCAGTTCCTTCCTGGCATCCTCCTGGGCGCTGAAGCGCACGCAGGGCCTCACCAGTCCCGGACTCATGATGCACGCCGGGCTGGTCATGGGGCTCATCTCCCTGGCGCTCCTCTTCCCCTGCGGCGGCACCGCGCTCTTCCAGAATGGCGTCGCCACTCGCCTGCCGATCATGCTGGGGGCGGCGGCATTCTTCTTCCTGGGACAGACCTCCGTCTTCGGCGCCCAGAAGCTGGTGGAGCCCTCCCGGATTGTGCCGCTCTTGGGTCTGAAGCTTCCCATGCTGGCATTCATCACCGTCTGTTTTTTGGGCGACAGCTTCTCCTGGATCAAAGCCGGCGCCATTTTGCTGGCGGTGGTGGCCGCCTTCCTGCTGAACAACGCGGGCCGGCACTTCCCCGTGGCAAGCGTGATTCTGGTGTTAGCGGGCTGCCTCTTCTACTGCCTCTCGGATCTCTGCCTCACGGCGCTGACCAACCGCCTGGCAGCGGATCTCCACGAATCCCAGAGCTTGGCCGCGCTGCACTGCACCATCCTCACGTATCTCACCGTGGGAATCCTGGCGCTCCTCAGCTTCGGCGCCTCCCCGAAGACCTTCGGAAAGACCGCACTGATCCACAGCATACCCTTCTCCGTCTTCTGGCTGGCCTGCATCGTGACGCTGAACTTCTGCTTTGCGCGCCTGGGGACCCTCCATGGCGTCCTCCTCCAGAACACCCGCGGAATCTTCACGCTGCTGCTCACGCCCATCTGCATCGCGCTGGGCTGCACCGCACTGGAGAACAAGCTCACGGGGACTCTCTTCGCCAAGCGGATGGCCGCCGCCATCCTCGTATTCCTCTCTGTACTCCTATACCAGCTAGGGTGAGCCTACCTCATGCCTGACCCCTATAACACTCCCTATCCCGACGCATCCTCCGACCGGACCCGCCCGCAGGCCTCCACCGCATTCCGGTTCCACAGACTGCTCCCCCTGCTGGCACTCCTCTTCCTGGCCATCGCGCTGCTCTCCTTCCACCCCGAAGACGTGGACCACTTCGCCGGCGGACTCGTGGGCTCCGCATACCCCCGTAACCTGCTGGGACACTGGGGCACCAATGTGAGCTGGTTCCTTCTGACCGCCCTGGGACTGGCCGTCTATCCCCTGCTGCTCCTCTGCCTCCTGTGCTCCTTCCGGCGCATTCTCTACCGGAAGGGACTCTTGCCCAGCCGCTGGGACTACTTCCTGGCAATCCCCCTCAATGGACTAAGCGTCTCCGTGGCGCTAGGTGCCTTCCCACACGCCTTCGAGGGACTGGCGCGGAGCCTGAATCTAGCCGAGTTGCCCGGCGGCGTCATCGGGCAACTCCTCTGCATGCCCGGCACCGGATGGATCAGCCGCGCATTGTCCACCACCGGATGCCTCCTGCTGGCCATTGTCCTCTTCGCAGGGAGCCTGGGCGTCATCTGGAACTACGATTGGCGTAGTGCCACCGATTGGCTCTGGGAGCACATCTACAGCTGGCTCCAGAAGCGCCGGGAACTGGCCGCGCAGGAGTCCGCCCGCAAGGAAGAAGAGCGTCTGCGCCAGGAAGAGGAGGCCGCGCGCCGCGCCATGCAGGCGCCCGAGCCCGAGCCCCCCCAGCCCTCCTCCATCACCTTCGTCCACGACATCCCCCAGAATACCGGCAACACCATCTTCCGCGCACGGCGCGGCCAAGAGTCCATCCAGGCGGGTCGGCAGGCCGAGGAGGCCATTTTGGGTCAGCAGAGCCAGGGCCGTCCGGCGCCCCAGCCCGCAATGCCCGCCCGGCGCATCCAGGGCGAGCTGCCCCTGGAGACCCCCGCGGTGCGCTCCGCCAATGCCGCAGTCCCCAAGAGCGCGCCTGTCATCCAGCCCGCGCCCGCCCCTGCGCCCCGTCCCGCGCCCGCGCCGGCGCCGTCCCCGGTCTTCCGCAGCGAGGGTTCTTCTGGTGGGTATCGGATTCCGGATCCCCGGGAGTGTTTCCTGATGAAGGACCTCTCGGACCAGCAGCTCGCCACTGCCAAGGAGATTGAGACCAACAAGGAGATCCTGCAGACCACGCTGGACCAATTCAAGATTGACGCCATGGTGACCAACGCCATTGCGGGTCCCCAGGTGACCCTCTATGAAGTGGAGATTGGCACTGGCGTGCAGCTGAAGCACCTGGGGAGCCTGAAGAGCAACCTCCAGATGGCGTTGCGTTCCCGCCAGAACATCCGGATGCTGTTGCCCATTCCCGGCAAGGACCGCGCGGGCATTGAGGTGCCCAACCAGAAGGCGGCGACCGTCTGCGCCGGCGAGCTCTTCACCTCCCACGCCTGGCAGAATACCCGCGGACACCTTCCGCTGATCTTGGGCAAGAACATCACCGGCAATGTCTGCGTGGCGGATCTCTCCGAAGCGCCGCACCTCCTCATCGCCGGCACCACCGGCAGCGGTAAGTCCGGATGCATGAATCTGCTCATACAGTCCATGCTCCTGCGCTTCACCCCCGACGAGCTACGCCTCATCATGGTGGACCCCAAGCTCCTGGAGTTCGCTCCCTACGAACACCTTCCGCACCTGGCATCCCCCATCATCAACGACGTGGCGCAGGTGGCCACCGTCCTCCAGTGGGCGTGCCTCGAAATGGACAAGCGCTACCGCCAGATGAAGGCCGCCGGCGTCCGAAAACTGGACGAATTCAACAGCCGTCCTCCCGAAACCGAGGAGATCCTGGATGTGGACGGCGATCCCGTGCCCGCGCGGCTGCCCTATCTGGTCATCATCATTGACGAGTTGGCCGATATCACCCTCCAGGTCAAGAAGGACGTGGATGTGCTTCTGGGGCGTCTGGGCGGCAAGGCCCGTGCCGCGGGCATCCACATGATCGTGGCCACCCAGCGACCCTCCACCGATGTCATCACCGGTGTCATCAAGAGCAACTTCCCCTTCCGAATCGCTCTGCGCGCCACCGATTCCACGAACTCCCGCATCATCCTAGGAACCACCGGCGCCGAGAACCTTCTGGGAAAGGGCGATATGCTCTTCTCCACGGGTGCAGC
>CAVGTF010000040.1:1174-15744 GCA_963632245.1 Anaerovoracaceae bacterium | reverse complement strand
ACTAACCTGCTAAGTACTAGTTCAGCGCCTGCGGCGCCTTATTAGCTAGCCACTACCCACGAATGGCTAAGTACTAATTCAGCTGATGGCGGGTTCTTGTTTCAGGTATTCGAGGATCACGCCATTTGAG
Organism: Anaerovoracaceae bacterium; assembly: GCA_963632245.1. Taxonomy (GTDB): domain Bacteria; phylum Verrucomicrobiota; class Lentisphaeria; order Oligosphaerales; family Oligosphaeraceae; genus UBA1724. Next base: position 15,614 of record CAVGTF010000040.1, on the reverse strand, counting down.
CGGGTATCGGGGAATTCCAGCCGATAGGGAATGCCCTGTTTGCGGAAGATGGGATCCAGGAAATCATGGATGCCCTCTTCCAGTTCGGAGAGGGGGAGTCCCTGTCGTCGCATCATATCCAGCAGCACATCCCGCTTCAGGCTGGCGAGGCGCTGCTTCACCTCCTCGTCGCGGTCCTCCACCATGTTCTTCAGGACCATGAGGCCCGTGCGCTTCGTGACGGCGTCGTAGGTCTCCGGTCGTAGGGAAACCGTGAGGATCTTCGGTTTCGGGAATGCGATGACCACGGTTCCATCGGCCTCCAGGCGCACATCCTCGTCCGTCAGTTCGTTGAGATCGAAGCCATAGAAGACATCAGCCATAATGGAACCGCGGGTCTCCTCAATGCCATACCAGGAGGCGCGACTGGCATCCAGATTCGCCTGCCACTCCTGCCGTTGGGTAGTCAGGAAGCTGAGCTTCTCGGTCTTCAGGATACTCCAGGTCATCTCCACACGCTGCTTCCCACCGTCGTCGGTAAAGACCGAATAGAGCACCAGCGCCGCGCACACGACAATCACCATGAATACCAGTGCGAGCCAGGCCCGCCAGGGCACTCCGCCGGAACCGCCATTTGTGCGCTTCAAAAGATTCATGGGTGGTTGCTCCTTAAAAGAGGTGGGAGATTCGTTTCGCTATTTCCCGAAGGGCTTCTCGGAGAGTGCCTTGCTCCATTCCCGGAGAGAGGCATCCCGTGCGCCCAGGACCATCCAGGCGCGGAAGCCCCCCGCGCGCAGGATCGCCTCGGCGTCCGCGCGCTCCGAGACGGCCTCCACGGCGACGCCCGCCTGACGGAAGCGCTCGGCGACCTCCTGCGAGGTTGGAGAGAAGCTGACGGTGCCGCCGGCATAGTAGACTGGCAGCATCAGGAATCGGTCGCCGGGACGGAGGCACTGTGACAGCTGTTCCCGGAGGGCGTCCTCCATGAAGCGGAGCGCCCCGAAGCCGTGTGGCTGGAAGAGGATTCCCAGTGGGGAGCCGAAGCGCTCCCGTGCGGCGCAGATGGCGGCGGCGATCTTTTCGGGATTGTGAGCGTAGTCGTTGACCACCGCCAGGGGCACGCCGTGCTGACGGCGCTCCTCAGAAACGGGAAAGACCTCGAAGCGCTGTCGCACGCCCTGGAAGGACGCCATGGCATCCAGGATTTTCCGGGGGTCTTCTTCGGGCAGTGCCATCCGGAGCATCTCGTAGACCGCCAGGCCATTGAGGGCATTATGGCGTCCGGAGAGGCGGCTCTTTGCCTCCAGGCCATCGGACGTCAGGAAGCGAATGCCCTCCAGCGTTGCCTGGTAGCCACGGGGTTCCACGGAGAAGACGCGGTCCTGTCGAGCGGCATTCGCCTCGGGTGCCAGCACCGGCAGATTTTCGGGGCGGAGGGAGCCCTTCTTGCAGCGGGAGAGGAAATTCCGGAAGACCATCTGGAGTTCCTCGGTGCTGTAGTGGTCATCACCCACATTGAGCACCACGCCGAATTCGGGAGCGAACTCCGCAATGGAGCGGTCGCTCTCGTCGATCTCCGCCACCACGAAATCGGTCTTTGCGCAAGTGGGAGTGCGGTAGAAGTTCCCGGGAGCGGTGGGGGTCTCCAGTTCGGGGAGGTATCCGCCGTTGACCAGCGTCACGGAGCGCCCCAGGCTCTTCAGGGTCGCGCCCAGCCAACCGGCAACGGAGGTCTTTCCGCAGGTGCCCGCCACTCCCAGGAGGGTCCCCCCATTGAGGGCGCAGAGCCGCGAGAGGACCATCGCGCGGTGGAAGACGGGCAATTCGGGGGCCGCCAGCGCATCGGGATTGCCGGGTTCGATGGCGGTGGTGAAGACGAATCCGTCGGGATGGAAGGCGGCGGGGCCGCTGCCGTCCTGGGGAAAGAGCGGGATTCCCTGCGCTTCCAGGGCGCGGAAGAGGAATTGCCGCGCGGGCTCCGCCAGACCGCGGTCGCTGCCCGCCACCTCATAGCCCGAGGCCTTCAAGAACTGCGCCAGGCCGCTCATACCAATGCCGCCAATGCCCACGAGAAAGAGCCGCGCGGGCGGCGGCGGAAAATTCGAAGAGAAAACGATGTCTTCCATGAAAAGTCTATCGTGCGTATTTGGGTGCGAGATCAGGGCGCCAGTCGGGTGAAGGTCTCCAGAGTCAGGTCCTTCCAGCCAGGGGCGGCCAGGACGGCCTCCAGGAGAGAGGCGCATGCCACGGCGTCATAGAAGGCGTCGTGGGGTGCCAGCCCGGGGCACTTCTGCTGAAGCGTGGGAAGCAGTCCCAATGTGGGTGCCAGGTTCTCCAGCTTGTAGTTTCGGCATTTGGGATAGGCTGCTTTCGCGACGGCGAGGGTGTCCACCCAGGGACCGAAGCTCTGTAGGGGGAACTCCTGCGCCAGGATCCCCCGTTCCGTGGGAGCGTGGTGTGCCACCAGCACTTTCCCCTGCAGCAGTGGCCGCAATTCGGGCCAGAGTTCCTGGAGCGTGGGTGCCTGTGCGAGCTCTTGCCGGAGCTGAGCCCATCGTCCGGGGGTATAGGGATTGAAGGCGTGTTCCTCGCCCACCCGCAGCAGCGACTGAAAGGAGCGCGACATATCCACCCTGCCCTGCGAAATCACCACCAGGCCGATCTGCCAGGGCGCATTCATGGCCTCCGGCGCATAGCCCGTGGTCTCGAAATCGATGGCGACCGCCTCGGTGCAGGAGAGGAGCTGCTGGAGGAGCGCCTCCGAGGTGTGGGATGATGCGGATGCTACAGCCATCGTTCCAGCAGCAGATCGGAGAGGATCTCCAAGGCGGACCAGAAGCGCTGGCCCTTCTTCTGGGAATACTCGGTGTATGCCACCCGAATGGGCAGCTCCTTCCAGCGGAGACCCGCTTTCTTCAGCTGTGCGGGGAGCTCCGTGGCGTGCGCCATGCGGTCCTCCCGCAAGTCCAGCGCGCGTAGCGCCTTTGCGGAGAGCACCCGGAAGCCGTTGTGGGCATCCGTGAGCCATACCCCCGTCAGAATGCCATTGACCACCCGCGCCAGGCGGAGAAGCCGTCGGCGTTTCGGGGGCACGGCGGCGGTGTCCTCCGGACGGAGGAATCGCGAGCCCAGGACTGCATCCGCCTGATGGGAGCGAAGGAATTCCAGAGCCGGCGGAATGGCGGAAGCGTCATGCTGTCCATCGCCATCGAAGTGCACCACCGCCTCCGCGCCACGCGACAGCGCGTATTCGTCACCGGTCTGAAGGGCGGCGCCCTGTCCCCGATTCAAGGGATGCCGGAGGATAGTGACGGCTTTTCCGGGCAGGCGAAGGGGTTCCGGGGAGCCATCGTCCACCAGCACCACGCGATAGTCCTCCTGAAGGAGTGGCTCGATGGTGCGGGCGACCACCGCGGGGTCCTCCCGATAGCAGGGAATAACAATGAAGACGGCTTCGTTCATCAGAGGGGGCAGCATCTAGGGCGCCGAATCCTTCGGCGCATGCAAAATGTATCCCCTTCCGATGTCACCACTGCGGCTGCGCCCCCAGGCATCCCCCGAGACCTCCCAGAACCAGTCGTTGGAGTCCTCCGGCAGATCGAACGATTCGCCCCAGACCGGTCCCCGGAAAAGGCTGCGTGCGTCGTCTATGGCCGCGGGAGTCACCTTCAGGGACGCCTCGGAATTCCAGTGCGGGCATGCCCAGAAGCCGGTGCCGGCGGGGAGGACGCCCTCCCGCAGCTGGAGGTATCCCGTTCGGTCGGCATTCAGCACCAGGAGAAACTCCGTACCCAGGGCGTTGCAGAGCTCCGTGACCGAGATCTCGCCCGGCAGCGAGAGGGGCACCCACTCTCCTTCGGGGATCGCCTTCCAGCATCCCGCCAAGGTCGACAGGAGTTTCTCCTGGGGAGTGGTGGGATCCGTCGGCGCCAGAGAGTCATCCCGGAGGACTTCCAGCTTGAGGGTGACGGCTGGCGGCAGATTCACGGTGTATGAGAGGGAGTATTCCGCGCTGGCGCCGGTGCCGTCGGTGACTCGGAGGAGCAACGTGCCGCTTCCCAACTGGTCGAAGGTCGGCGAGAGGGTCAGGGTTCCCTGGGACTCCTCAGCGGGCGTGGCGACCACGGAAGCCCAGTCTGCGGCGGATTCCACGGCGAAGGTGAGCGTATCGGGGACGGGGTCCCTCAAATCCGGATCATCCACGAAGAGCAGCAGTGTGGTGGTCTCGCAGGCAGTCAGTGTCACGGAAGCGGGCATCTTGTCTGACCAGACAGGCTGGTCGTTCACGGGAGTGACCGTCACCGTCCAGGTGACCTTCCGGGAGGTGGTGCCGTCGGTGATTTCCAGCACGAAGGAGTCCTCGCCGCAGAAATCCGCCTCAGGCTTGTAGTAGACCCGCGTGGAGGACATGGTGCCATCGGGGGGCGCCAAGCGCAGCGTGCCATGGGAGGTCGACTGTGTGATCCAGGTTCCCACGGCATCGCCATCGGCGTCGTTGCTCCCCAGCCGGAGATTCGTCTCCTTGCAGTCCTCCTGGAGGTCATTGAGCTTCGTGACATTGAAATCGGGCGCGGTATTGGACCACTCGGGGTCTTCCCACAGGAAGGGCACCACGGCGCCGGTGGCGGTCTCCTCGGCACCCTGGATGGTGAGATCCGCACAACTGACCATGGCGATGTATCGTCCGGAGGGAGAGAACGCGGGCTTTTCGACATCATAGGTGGTCTGCGGAGTCAGGCACTGGGGCTCGGCATCCGTCAGATCCAGCAAATAGACCCTGGAGGACCTTTCGCCATCGGGCGTTGACTGATAGCAGAGTCGCCTACCATTGCCGGAGAGGGAGAGCGCCGTGGCGTCTTTGGGCAATGGCAATTCGCGCACCGTGGGGGAATTATATCCGGTAGCGTTTTTCACCCAAAGGAAGGCACCGGTGGTCTCCTGGCAGAGGAGTCCGCCGCCATCGAGGGTCATTCCCCAAAGAGCGGAGAAGGTCCGGCCCTTCAGAAGAGCGACTGCCGTTGCATTTCGTCCAAAGCGGCACTGGAGCTTTCCGTCTTTGTCCAGCCACGCCAGCGAATCGCCGGAGGCGGAGAGCACAGGGCTGTAGGCGGGGGATGCCACCTGTTGCCAGGAGGCGCCGTCGTCGTCCGAGAAAAGGAGCGCGGGGGCGCTGTCGCTCTGGCGGATGCATGCCACCGCGCCATTCCAGGAGACCCGCAGATCCCCGTCCGCTGCAGAGACGCCGGAGTCGATGACGACCGTCGTTCCGCGGTGCAGCGCGCCCGTGGACTCCTCCACCCAATAGAGCCCACCAGAGGCGTCCTGTTGTCCGGAGACTGGTGTGTCTTCCTCAGCCGTGAGCGCCTGCCAGGTGGCGTCAGAGTCGGCCTCCCGCTGAAAGAATGCGGTACTGGTGTGCTGCTGGTTATCCAGGGGGGCGGAGCTCAAAGCCAGGAGAGTATCGGCATCCGCGAAATGGACGGAATCGTAGGAATAGACCTGCGATTTGCTGGCGACCAGCTCCTGTGCCATGCTCCGGAAGTTTGTGGCACGGAGCTCCTGCTGGCAGCTGGTACCATCATCGAGGGTATAGACGAGGACATATCGTCCCTCGTTGGCCAAGCCGCTCACCACCCAGGGGAGCGTCTTCACGGAATACGCCACGCCGGAAGGGATCTCCTCGCCGCTTTCGGAAGAGAGAATCTTCCCCGGGAAAGTTGCCTCGGAATCCGCGAGCTTCCAGGAGATGGTGGTAGTGGACTGTGCGCCGCTGACCTCCACTCCCAAGGAGGCGACGCGATCTGCCCCCAGGGGCGACACCACCAGGATCGGTTCCGCGGTCTGAATAGATGCGCCCAGATCCGCCCGGAGGACCTGTCCGGTGGCGTCAATCCAGGAGACGTATCGGCCATTGGGGGAGAGGACGCAGAGGGCGCCCTCTTTCGAGATGCCGGATTGCGCCACGGTCCCCAAAGAGAGGCTCTCGTTGGTATTGCGGTCATACCGGATCAGGGTGCCGTCCTGGAGTCGATAGAGGAGGAAGCGGCCATTTTCGGAGAAGCAGGGATCGTATGCCTCGCTTTCGGAGAGCACAAGAGAATCCCATTCATCCAGGGCGTTCTTCTCCGCCAGACAGAATTGCCGCGTCTTTCCCACATCGCCCTTTCGAGAGGGGAACGCCAGGGCGTCTCCCTGGGGACTGCACGCCATCCAGACCGTCTCCCGGCAGGAGTAGCGCTCCTGGCTATCCAGCAACTGCTGCTTTCCTAGAGTAAAAAGCAATTCTGGCTCCGCATCCAAATTGGACGGCACGCCCCGACGAATGCCGGACTCCTTGTCACCCTCCCGAGAAACGTAGAAATACTCCGAAAAATCCGCGGTCACCACCGGCGGGATGCCATCGTAGTTCTTCGGATCCAGGGCGCACTGCTTCTGGAAGACATTCCCCGCAATACTCCCTAAAACAAGCTCATTGTCCGACAAAGAATATCCGAATGCCGCGCCATTGTCGCCTAACACAAAGCCATCGTAGGGCGCGGTCTTCTTACTGCCATCGGAGCCCAGGACCAGGTTGCGGGCATAATGCGTCCCCGTTGCATCGGTCTCCTCCTGACGCAACGCCAGGAACTCCCCCGTTCCATCCGTGGAGACACCCATCCAACGGACCTTCCACGCAAAATTAAAGAGCTTGATCTCGGATTCGTAAGCGAAAAGCGGCGTCTTGCAGGAGTCTTCCGTGCCATCCAAAAGATACCCACCCACAAATTTCTCGGCCTTCCCGACGGGGACGCCCCGCGCCATCACCCGCCCATCATCCAGGACGCCCTCCAGGGAGAGCACGCCAAAATCCGCCTTCGTCGCCAAGGTCACGGCGGCTCCCTCCTCCTGGGCATGCAGAACGACTCCCAGGAACAGGAGGCAGAGAATCAGGATTATGGGGAGTTGCTTCATGGGGACGGCAGAGAAAGTTTATCAAAAAGTGAGCGGTGGTCTACATAGCAAAAAAGGCGGCGCCGCATGGCGACGGCACCGCCTTTTCCGCAGGAGTTCCGACTAGAAGCGGAGCTGCATCTTCAGCATGCCGCCGAAGGTATTGAGGGACTGGCTGGCGTAGCGGGTACCCACGTCACCGAATGCCTTGTCGTAGCGCAGCTCGGCGGAGATGCCGATGGTCTCGTTGAACCAGTATCCAGCGCCGGCGGAGGCGTAGAGTCCCCAGTTGAACTCGTTCTCGTTGTCACGGCCGAAATTGCTGTCCTTGCCGGAGCCGACGCCCACGGAGTTGTAGGCGGAGCTCTCCATGTCAGCCAGAGACAGGGTAGGACCGGCGGCCACGAAGGCGCGCAGGCCATTGTCCAGGTTGTAGCCCAGGGAGAGACCCAGGTCGAGGACATACAGATCCATGTCGAAGTTCACCTTGGTGGCGATGTTGGTGGTGCCCTGGTAGGAGGAGCTGCTGGGCAGCTTGGATGCATCGCCGCTGGTAGGAGTCAGAGTGCCGTCGATGATGGAAACGAAGCGGTCGTAGAGATTGGCGCCCGTGCTGTCACTGCCGCGGCCCTGGAGCTTGGTGTCCATGGTGTAATACTGGAAGTTGCCGACCAGCGCCAGATCCAGGGCGTCCTTTGCCCACAGGCTGGTGGAGAAGCCGACGACGGGAGCGATGCGCTCGCGATCGGCGTAGGAGCCGCGGCCGGAGGCGGAGAAGCCGGTGATATCGCCGAAGGTCAGGCGGTTCACGCCGCGCTCCACTCCGGGATAGCGGGCATTCCAGGCGCTGTCCAGATTCTCCTGGGTGGCCTCCTTCAGGGAGCCATCCGTCTCGTCCATGACATATCCCTCGGCGGAGGGGGAGGAGCCGCCCTTCAGATTGGGGCGATGGAAGTTTCGGTAGGAGATACCGACGGAGATGCTCCAGTCGCCGGAGTAGTCGTTATCGGACTCGAAGGCGGGTGCCTCCTCAACGACGGGGGCTTCGGCGGCGGGGGCTTCGGCGACGGGTGCCTCGGTCTGGGCGGTCAGGGAGAGACCGAGCAGTCCCGCGAACAGAAAAGCGAGGGTTTTCTTCATGGTGTTGATTTATCCTCTGTGTTAATTACCAAGTATTCAACAAATCAGGAACATCGTTTTTTCGCCGCCCCTATCCCTCCCTCCGGAACGATTCCGGAAGGAGGAAGAGAGGGGGCTTTAGCGACTTAGTCTCCCTAGAGGCTTCCGCCGTCCTGAACCAGGTAGACCACGTAATCGCCGGTCTCCTTGCCGTTTGCGTAGAGCTTCAGGGCCACGTAGTCGTCAGCGGCGGTGGGAGCGCCCTGCATATCCAGGACGATGCGGCCGTCGGTGATGGTGGCGGTTCCCTTGTAGGCGTAGAACCACTTCATCTCGGGGATGGAGAAGTACTGTGCATCGAAGGTGATGGTGACGTCTTCCGCAACCGCGCCCTCGGTGACCAGCACCAGGTTTCCAGTGGATTCGCCATCCGCGAGCTCAGTGTAGACTCCGGTGACGATGGGGGTCTCGGTGGTCTCGGCCAGAGTGAACTGGAGGGTATCGCTGGTGATGGACTTCTTGCCATTGGTGGCGGTGACATACCAGCTGTAGGAAGTGGGCTCCTCGGAGATCTCCAGCTCCACCACGGCGTTGTTGGCATTGATGTCAGAGACCTCGGCGACCTGGCTGCCATCGGCGCCGTAGACGCGCAGCTGGTAGCTGGTGGCGTTGGTGGCCACGGGCCAGACGAACTTCACGGAACCGCTGGTCAGGACCTTGCCGCTGGCAGGCGCGAAAGCGGGGGACTCACCCCACTCCAGGACCGCCTCGCTGGACTCGGGAACCTCGATGGTCAGGACCTCGGTCTTCTCGCCCTCGCCCTCGGGGTTGGTGCCAGTGACCGCCAGGGTGTACTTGCCGGCCTCGGAGATCTGCAACTCGCGGCCCGTGATGTTGGGCAGGATCATGCCGTTCTCGCTGGGCTCGAAGTCCACGGGACCGATCGTCTGGACGACCTCGCCCTCTTCGTTCACGATCTCCAGCTCGTAGGAGCTCGCCATGGGCACGCTGATGTCGGGCAGAGTCACATAGCCCTTCTCGTCAGCAGTGAGGCTTTCGGTATCGCTGGAGGCGGTGCCGGGCAGGCCGTATTCGCTGACGGAGATCTCGCGCTCTGCGCAGAGCTCGTCGGTGGTGCCTTTGCTGCGGCTCCACACGTAGATGCTCACATCGATGTCGGTCTCGCCCTTATAGCCCTCGAAGCCCTGCTCGTAGTAGTCCTTGGGCAGCAGCTGGGTGCGTCCCTCCTCGGTGACGGTGATGCTCAGGGTCTCCTCGCCCTCGGCATTCAGCACGAAGGTATGTCCGTCGGTGTGGTTCTCGGGATCGGTGCAGGTGAAGGAGACGATGGGATACCAGGGAGAGGCGCCCACGAAGACGGTGATGGTAGCGGGCTCGCTGGTCTTGGGATCCGCGACGCCGTCGGTGGTGCCGTTATCGGTGACGGTGAAGATGATGGAGGCGCTCTTGCCGAGCTCGGCATCGGCCTTCACGGTGTAAGTGAGGGTGACCTGGTCGCCAGAGACCGCGATGGCGGGATTGCCGTCGAAGATGTCGTCCTCATCGGTGACCTCGGTGATATTCGCCTCGGTGAGCTCCTGGTCGTCTTCGCCAACGCCCAGAGAGACCTTCAGGGTGGCGGTCATCTCGGTGCCGCGCTCATCGGGCAGCACATACTGGTCTTCCGCCTTCACCACGGGGGCATCGTTCACGGAGGTGACCTTCAGGGAGATGGTCAGGGTGTTGGTGGCGCCGGCTTCGGACTCGTCAGCGACCTGGATGGTCAGCACGGGCATATCGGTGCCGTCATTGAAGTAGTCCTCGGCGGGCTGGAAGGTGATGGCGCCGGTGGTCGCGTCGATGGAGGCGGTACCGATGGCCTCGTCCAGCTCCTCGGCCAGAGAGTAAGTCAGGGTATCCACGCCGTCAACCACATCCACGTCGTATGCGGCGACATAGCGGGTAGACGCCTCGGAATCCTCGGCGACCGTCCACTCGTAGGTGATAGCTTCCTCGACTGCGGGGGCCTCGGTGGGCTCGGTGGCCTCGGTCTCGCCAACGTAGAAGAAGTAGGGAGCGGTGTTGCCGATGGTCCAGGTGGCCTCGGTGGCGTTCTCGGAGGTGACGACCAGATCCACATCGCTGTAGGGAGTGGTCTTGGTCTTCGCGGCGACCTTCACGGTGTAGCCCTTCTTGATGGCGTCGGCAGCGGAGAGCTTGTTGCCCACTTCGCCCTCGCCATTGATGGCGGTGAAGGCGGTGCCGTCAGCGCTGTAGCTCCAGGCATATTCGTAGGCGATGGTATCGCTATCCTCATCCGTGGCGCCCTGTGCGGTCGCCACCAGGGTGGAGCCATGGACGGGCTCCTCGGGAGTAGTATCGACAGTGGCAGGAGCGCTGGGAGCGCGATCCACATCGGTCACGGTGACGGCGAGCTCCGCGGAGCCCTCGCCATCGGTGGCGGCATCCACTGCGATGACCTTCACTTGAGAGGCCAGGGTCTTGGTGCGCTGGGCGTCGTCGCCATTGGCGATGGTGTCATAGCCGGCGGTGATAACCGTCCACTTCGCGGTGCTGGTGGCCACTCCGGAGTCCACAGTGCCGATGCCGGTGGTCTCGACGACCTCGTAGGTCCAGCCTTCGGGAACGGTGATGTTCCAGCTCTTGACGCCGGCGGGATAGACATCCTGGTCGGTGGCAGTGGCCTCCACGGTAAAGACCATGGCAACGCCATCCTCGTCCACCTCGTCAATCGCCAAGGAGGACTCCTTCAGGGCCACCACGGGAACCGGGTTCTCCTTGTAGTCGATGGTCAGAGCGTAGGAGACCTGCTCGCCAGACTTGTCAGCGAAGGTGATGGTGGCGGTGCCGGACAGGTCGTTCTCGCTGGCGCGCTGGTCCTCGGGGACCGTGTAGCTGAGGGTGACCACGAGGGCGTTAGCGTCACCATCCTTTGCAACGGAGGTGATGGACACCTCGCCGGTGAGAGTGCTGGTGTCCTCGAGAGCGGCCTTCTCGGGGATGGTCTCGAGATCCGCGGCGCCATCGACATCGGAGAGCGTCACCGTGGTGGTGCCGGTGTAGTTAGAGCCGCCGCGGAGGATGAAGATTCGTCCGGAGGAAGCGGAGACGACGGGGGCGGAGTTTTCGACAGTCAGCTCGAGGGTGCCATCATAGTCCACGCTCTGGCCGTTGCTGGTAGCGGTGACCACGGGCTTCAGGGTCGCGTCCTTCTTCCAGGGAGCGCTGGCCTCGGTGCCATCGGAATACTTGTCCGCGACGGTATAGGTGGCCTTGTCTTCCTCATCAGCATCGGTCACCTCGGCAGTGATCTCGAACTTAGAATCGGCCTGGATGGTATAGACGCCATCGGCGCCGTCCAGCTTGCCGGAGATAGAAGCGACCTTCACGGAATTGATGACGGGCAGGCGATCGGTATCGGTCACCTTCGCGGTGGTCTCCAGGGAGGCCTCCTGCTTGTCAGCGCCGCCGTCAACAACGGACAGCTTGGCGGAGAAGTCCTTGGAAGTATCGGGATGCCGGACGGTGGTATAGGCAATCTCGGTATCGCAGTCAGAGAAGTCCACCTTGTAGTAGACCTTTCCGTCCTCGGGAGTGACGCCCGCGGGGGTCGTCTGGACCAGCTTCACGGCGAGCTGATAGGCAGAGGTGTTGTCGGCATTCAGGAGTCCCAGAGTAGCATCCTCCGCCAGATTCGCCTCCCCGGCATCCACTTCCTTCTCGTAGAACCAGAGCTCGAGGCCCTCGGTCTCGCTCACCTTCTTCCCTTCCACGAAATTCAGGGAGGGAGTGCCATAGACATAGAGCTCGGCGGGATCATCCACGGGTTTCACGGCGATCTTCACATCGACATCCACGGGGGCGGCCTTGGAGAGATCCGCATTCGTGGACTTGGCAGTGGCCTTGATCGTCACCTCGCCATTGAAATTCTCGGCGGGCGTGAAGAGGATCTGTCCCTTCTCAACGCTGACAGTGCCGGCGGATGCGGAGTCCTCGGCGAGAGAAGCAGCGGAGAACTCCACCTCGCTGGAGCTCACCACATCCGTACTACCATTCCAGGCGGTGCACTCGAACTGCTCGTCCGTGGCGTCGATGGTCAGACCGCCCTCCTGATCCTCGTTCATCTCGTAGCCACCCTTCACGAAGAAGCTGAAGGAGTCCACCAGAGAAATGGTAGAGGGACCGGTGAGGTCCACAAGGCATTCGGGATCCATATAATCATCACCCTTGGGAGTGTAACCACTCAGAATCTTCGCAGTGGTCGTGGCAGTCTTAATGTTATCTTCAATAGTGTAATAGAGCGTACCGAGATACTGGCGGCTAACATTGGCCTGAACGGCGGTTTTTTCAAGACCTGCATCAAACTGCACCTGAACCGAAGGACTCCCCATTGTAGGAGGCTCCGCACCAGCTTCAATTTCCCAAACCAAACTATCCCACTTGGATTTAGCTGCATCCGGCGAAGTAACCAGCGTTGTTATCGTCTGAACAGCATTCTTGTCTGTAGTCAGATAGAGTTGGACGCCGGCCTTGGTGGAGACTCCCTTGACGTACTTTCCTTCCAGGAAATTTCCGTTCGGGAGCACGGAGCCGGAGACCATCTCCAGAGTCCAGTTAGCCAGCAGGCTCTGGGCGAACAGAAGCGAAACACAGCAGAAGAGCGCCAGTGCGCTCTTCTTGCGGAGGATTCCAGTGAAATTGGAAATCATGGGGTTTCTCCTCGGGGTTAGGGGACTACTATTGAATCAATCAGAAAAAGAAAATTCCCGCCCGCGAATCCGATCCGCGCGGCACTCGGCACACGCTTCGGATACGCGGCAGGATTATAAAAAAGCTACTCGCACAAACCCTGGAGGGTCTCCAGCGCAGTTTGCAACTCGTCGTCGGTAGCACCATCCACGGCATGGTTCAACCCCGCGGCAGTGAAATAATCGTCCTCTGGAGTGGGGCATTCAGACCCCACATAATTGTAGAGATACATGGCGTCGTTCATATTGACTTCGCCATTGTTATCGTAGTCCAGGGTATCGCCAGCCGCCTGGAGGGTCTCCAGCGCGGTCTGCAACTCGTCGTCGGTAGCACCATCCACGGCATGGTTCAGACCCGCGGCAGTGAAGTAGTCGTCCTCTGGAGTGGGGCATTCAGACCCCACATAATTATAGAGGTACATGGCGTCGTTCATATTGATTTCGCCATTGCCATCGAAATCGAGGGTTCCGGCGCGGAGGATGACCCAGTCGAAGGCGGCGAGCTTGGTGGTGTCGTTGAGGAGAGTGGTAGAGACGGGCTTGTATCCGCCGGCGAGGGCGGTCATGGAGAGGCTGATCTCGTGGGTGGCTTCTTCTTCGAACTCGATAGTGGCGATGGAATCCTTGTAGGAGATGCTCGCGGTGTCGGTAGCGATCTTCAGGATCCATCCGGCCTTGGGGGCATCGGTGGAGGTGGTGCCGTCATTCAGATAGTAGTTGGTGCCGTCGGTGAGCGTGACCTCCTTGTCGCCGGTGACCACCTGGAGAGTCAGCTTGGTGCCGGTGAAGGAGGCCTTGCCGTCCTTCATGGAGACGTAGCTCTTGGTGGTCTTGTCCTGCTGCAGGAAGATCGCCTGGTTTGCGGGATCGGCGGCGGGGGTGATGGCGACATCGCTAGTGGAGCGAGTCTTGCGGAGGGTGTAGTTCACGCCCGCCTTGGCGGAGAGGCTGTAGGCATTTCCCTCGGAGAGGGTGATCTCCTGTGCCTCGGCGGAGGCATCGTCAGCAGTGCTCTGGAGATAGAGCGTGACCTCGGAGTCGGAATTCAGCTTGAGGGAGGCGTCGGTGGAGGCCACCAGCACCCACGCGTTATCATCGGAGGCAGTACGGAGATCGGTGCCCAGTCGCGCCATGTCGCCGGTGACAGTGGCCTCGTCGCCAGAGAGGTTTTCGGGATTGGCGAGATAGACATCCTTCACGCCGAACATGGCGGAGAAGGGGGGGAAGGGCACGGTGGAGGCCTCCTCGGCTTCGCCAAAGACCAGCGAGGGCGATTCCGTCTCGGAGCCCACCATCACATTCACGGTGAAGTTGTCCGCGGCCCAGGCGCAAGTGGCGACCGCCAGAAGAGCGAATGCCAGAAGTCTAGATGTTTTCTTCATAATGAGAGGTATTGTCGAAGGGATTGGATTCCCTTGGAGTATCAATCAAGTTGCTGACCGGATCCGCCAGACCAGGGCCAAGACCGAGAGGAACGCGCAAGACCTCTCGCCGGCAACGGGAGCATGACACGCAGGCACACTCCACCCCATAGTCGACAGCACGGATGAAGGCAAAATATAGCGGACGGAAGAAGAATTACACATGCGCCACGCGACGCGAGGCGCATAAAAAAAAAAGGAGGAAGGAGGAAGGAGGAGGGC
>CAVGTF010000040.1:0-1041 GCA_963632245.1 Anaerovoracaceae bacterium | reverse complement strand
GAGGGAGGAAGTTAGGCCAGGGTTTCGCGCTTCACGCGGAACCCCGCGCCGGAATTTACCGGCGCGTGCGCCGAGCGCGCCCAGTGGCGCGCTAGTACCGCCGCATCAGTGGCGGAAGAGCGAATGCGGCACCTTGCAAACTAATCACTAACCACTAATTGCCAGGTACTTATCTACTGAAGCGCGGTTTTAGCGCTTCAGTAGATATCCCTTTCCGAGAGTGGGAAGTCCGGTGGCGGTAGCGAAGTTCTTACGGGCGGGATCCCAGGCGCATGCGTCCTCGGGGAGTTGGGTGGTCGCGGGGAGGGTCTCGCCGGAGGTCTTGTCCAGGGCGGCGGTGAGTCCGGCGAAGCGCCAGGAGTTGGTGGAATTGCCGTCGGCCAGCGTGGAGGCATCGCCCTCCGGCATCTTTCCGGAGAGAGTCAGGGTCGCTTTGTCGGAGTCGGCGTAGATCCAGAGTGCCTCGCCGCCCTGCCAGGCCTCCAAGGAATTCAGCTGGGAATACTGTTTTCCGGGATGGAAGGGCTTCTTGGGGGCATCCAGGAGGGGGGTACTGTCCAGAGTGGCGCTTTCCAGGACTGCCAGGGGATTTGCGACCAGATTCCATCCCTGGGAGAGGGCGAGCTCCACCGTAGTCTTTTTGAAGACCGTGCTGGGAGTGGCATCCAGTCGGTAGTCGCCCACGGGAACCGTGCAGGTCAGGACTGTGGATGCGGGGGTCGTGGCGTCCCAGGTAAAGAGGACCTCCTCGTTTTTGGGATTCACGAAGCGGAGGAGGACCCCCGTGGGGAGCTCGCCCTGCACCAGGCTGAAAGAGAGCTCCTGGGTGGCGGAATCGCCCTTCTGGGAGTAGACGCACACATTCCAGGAGCGCGTGGAGAGCGCGGCGCCCGTCTGGGAGAGCACCAGCGTGGAATAGTAGTAGGTCCCCTCCTGGATGGCAAGACGGTCGTCTTTACCGGGGGATGGCGGAGGCAGACGCCATTCCACGGAGTCATTCTTCTTCTCGGCCAAGCCGAAATAGATATTCTGGACGCCGGT
>CAVGTF010000039.1:4498-15811 GCA_963632245.1 Anaerovoracaceae bacterium | reverse complement strand
AAGGGAGTAGGGAGTAGGGAGTAGGGAGTAGGGAGTAGGGAGTAGGGAGTAGGGAGTAGGGAGTAGGGAGTAGGGAGTAGGGAGTAGGTTTATAAGGTGCCTGCGGCGCTCTTCCGCCTACCGGCGGTGCCATGTATCCCTAGGGAAGGGCGGTTTCTGATGGGGCGGGGGATATCCAAAGGACTGGGGGCAAGCCCCCCGTACCCCCCTTAAGCCCATACCCAAGCGCAAAGGCCGGTACTGGTACCGGTGGTATCAGTACCGCGGGGTGAGCGCGGTGGAAGAGCCGCACAGCGTCCTCATTTCCTCCTTCCTCCTTCTTTGTATTTTACAGATCCCCGATGTCGAGCTGGCAGACGCGCATGACCTCGGCCTCGGTGGTATAGCCCTTCTGCACCTTCAGCATGCCGTCTTCGCGGAGGGAGCGCATGCCGTGTTTTTTGGCGATTTGGTTGAGGACGGAGGTATCCTGGTGGGTATTGATAGCCTCGCGGAGTTCGTCGTTGATGCGCATAAGTTCGAAGATTGCGATACGTCCGCGGTATCCGGAGCCCATGCAGGTGCGGCAGCGTTTGCCGCGTGGTTCCTGTTCGGTGGGTTTGCCTGTATAGCCCTTTCCGTGGCAATCGGGGCAGAGCCGTCGGACCAGTCGCTGGGAGGCGACGGCCAGGAGTGCGGAGGAGATCAGGAAGCCCTCCACGCCCATTTCCATGAGACGTGAGACGGCGCCGGCGGCGTCGTTGGTATGGAGGGTCGAGAGGACTAGGTGTCCCGTCAGGGAGGCGTGGATGGCGATTTCGGCGGTCTCGCGGTCGCGGATTTCTCCCACCAGGACCACATCGGGGTCCTGTCGCACGATGGCGCGCAGTCCGCTGGCGAAGGTGAGTCCGATGGAGGACTTTACCTGGATCTGCTGGAGGCCCTCCAGCTGGTATTCCACGGGGTCCTCGATGGTGATGATCTTTCGGAAATCCGCGTTGAGCTGCTTCATGATGCAGTACAGCGTGGTGGTCTTTCCGGAGCCGGTGGGTCCCACGATGAGGATCATTCCGTGGGGCATATTGTAGATCTGCTGGAGTTGCTCCATGGTATCCGGGAGCAGTCCCACCTTGTCCAGCTCAAAGACTGAGGAGTCCTTCTGCAGCAGTCGCAGCACGATGGATTCGCCGTGCATGGTGGGGATCGTGGAGACACGGACATCGATGGCGTTCTTGCCGCCGCCGGCCAGCTCGATACGGCCATCCTGGGGGAGTCGCCGTTCGGCGATATTCATGCCGCTGAGTAGCTTGATACGGGAGGAGATGGCGGGGAACTGCGAGATTGGGGGTCGCAGGACCGTCTGGAGCATTCCGTCGATACGGAAGCGGATCTGCACGTCCTTCTCGTTGGGCTCCACGTGGATATCGCTGGCGCCGGTCTCTTGGGCGCGGGTGAAGATATCGTTGACCAGTCGGACGATGGGCGCCTCCTTTGCCAGATCGCGCAATGCCTGTTCGGAATCGCCATCCAGTCCCGGAATGCCCTCCTCGGGGCGGTCGTAGACGGACGCCAGATAGCGGTCCACGTAGGAGCGCCGCGCCAGCACCAGCTCCACATCCACCTCATAGAGTTTTCGCCAGAGCTGTGTCAGGCGTCCGGCGTGGTAGGGGCTGCTGATGGCCAGGAGGACCTTGTCGGCGCTCCAGACCAGCGGCAGACACATCTCGCCGTTGAGGAAGTCGTAGGTGACCTCTTCGCAGAAGGGGATATCGCGGTTTTCCTCTTCGTCCAGGACGGGGAGTCCGCTGGCCTCGGCGTAGATCTTCAGGAGCGACTGGTCATCCAGGCGTCCGTCATCCACCAGTGCCTGGTCCAGCTGCGGGGTGCCGGCCTGCAGGAGTGCGGGATCGGAGACCTTCAGCTTTTGCGCCAGGAGCCTTCGGACGGTCTCGGCCAGGGCGGCGGGGGTAGTGTTTTGCGGGAGAGCCATGTTGCGTCCGTCCGGGGGCTAGTAGTGTTCTTCCTGCTGGCGCTTTGCGATCTCCTCCAGGGAGTCCTTGTAGCGCCGGATCAGCTCATCCTGGAAGTTATTGTTGTCAATGACATTGACGGTGATGAGCACCAGGACCTCGGTGCGCACATTCTGTCGGCTGTCGTAGCCGAAGAGTGCGCCGAGATAGGGGATATCGCGGAGGAAGGGGATTCCGCGTTTGGTGACGGTCTCGCGGTTTTGGACCATACCGCCCATGAGGATGGTGGAGTTATCCTGGACGGTCATGACAGTGGAGATGTCCTTTTTGGTGAAATTGGGGGCGTTGGTGTTGTTGGTGTTGGTGCTGCTGCTCTGCTGTGCAGTGACCTCCTGCTCGATCTCCAGGCGCACGCGGTTTCCGGCGGTGATGCTGGGGGTGACCGTCATGATGACACCGATGTCCTTGTATTCGTAGTTGGTGGAGGTATTTCCGCTGGAGCTGGTGTAGCTGGTGGACTGTGTGGGCACGGCGATCTCTTCACCAGCCTGGAATTTCGCCTCCTGTCCGGAGACCACCACCAGCTGGGGTTCGGAGAGGATCTTCGTGCGACCTTCGCCCGCCACCGCCGTGATCAGCGCCAGCGGGTCCTTCGCCTTTTGCACAACCAGTCCCAGACCCGCGGAATCCCAGGCGCCCACCGCCGATTTGATGGCGTCGTCGGTGCCATTGAAGAGGGTCCCCAGGGCGCCGGCGCCCGCATAGCCGCCGGAACCGGTCCAGTTGCCATCCTTGAAGAGCTTGGAGGCCGCGTAGCTGACGCCGAATTCGGTGGATTTGTCCAGGGTGACCTCGCCGATGATGGCGCGGATGGAGACCTGTCGGGAGGGCACGTCGTGGCGTTTCAGGAATGCCTGGATGAGTCCCCAGGTGCGTGGGGTGGTCTTGATGGTGAGGCGGTTGCTTTCCTCGTCAGCGAAGACGGTGACGGGGGTTTCGAAGAGGGAGAGATTCGCCTTCGGCTCGTCGTTGTCGCTCCGGTTCTTGTTGTTGTTGCGGTTGTTGTTTCGGGTGCTGGAGGTATTTCTGGAGGAGGACGAGGAGGACGAGGAGCTAGAGGAGGAGTTCAGGCTGCTGGAGGAGGACGAGGAGCTGGAGCTCTTCCGGGAGGAGGAGCTGGAGGAGCTGGAGTCTGCGGAGCTGACGGTGATTTCGGTATTGAAGAAGGTCTCCATGGCGTCGGCCAGTCGAGTGACGGTGGTCTCGCTGACGTTGTAGAAGTAGATCTCCTCCTGGTCCAGGCGGTCGCTGCGATCCAGTGCGCGGATCCATCTGCCGACCTCTTCCACCACATCGGGGAGTGCAGCGGAGACCACCAGGCATCCGATGCGGGAGAGTGCGGTGATCTTGATGGCGCCGCCGGAGGTGCCGGCCGCGGTGGCCACGGGGTATCCCAGCACGGGCAGCAGGGAGTTCAGCTCGGTGGCCATGGTATCCGCATCCACCTCGGTGACCGCGAAGGCGGCGCAGGGCCATTCCCGCTCGCCCTTGTCGTCAAAGCGTGCGATCAGCTCCCGGATCTTGTCCATGTTTGCGGGTGCCTCGACGATGACCAGGGTATTGGTGTCGGTGATATCGGTAGCGGAGGCGCCCTCGGTCATGAAGGGTTTAATGAGATTGGCGATATCGGCGCTCTTCTTGTGGAGGACGGGGATGAACTCCACGGAGACATTGGGTTGTTTTTCGGTGGTGAAGAGCTTTCGTTCCTGGGGCATCTTCTCGAAGGGGAGGATGTGGAGGAATCCGTTGTTCATGGAGGCGTATGCGCCGGAGAGCCAGAGGATATGCTCGAAGGTATCCCAGGCCTCGGCCGCCGTCATCTCCGTCTCCACGGAGAGGGTCACCGCGCCCTTCACCGAGGGATCCACCAGATAGCTGAAGTTCAGCAGATCGGGGCTGGCGAAGGCCGCCACCACCTCGGAGATGTCCGCCGCATTGAAGGCCAGGACCACATTCACCTTCGCGTCACGATTCGGGAGGCTCTTCAGCAGATTGTCGGGGTAGGGCGTGATGGCCTGCGTGGCCTTGTCGGAGCCGTTATTTCGGCCGGGCATGGCGCCCTCCCGCTCCAGGATGATGCTCTCCTGGCTGGTCTGCTGGGTATCCGCCACCTGGATGGCGGAGGTATCCAGTGTGGCCGCCACATGAGTCAGGGAGGAGTCGGCGAAGGGCAGTGGGCGCTTTTCGCCGGTGGCAAGCCGGGTGCCTTTCTGGTGGCTGGTGGCGCAGGATGCCAGGAGGACCAGGGAGCCCAGAAGCAGGCTTCTGAGGCAGTGTTTCGCGGTGTCTTTCATCGTAGGGGGGGGCTGCTGCTGAAGAGGAAAGGAAAGGGTGTTCTCTGCAAAGAGGAAAATGTTACTTCTGTGGTGCGGTCGGTCGGCCGGTTCCGCGGCGGCGGTTGCTGCTGTTGTTGCTGGAGGCGTTTTCGCCGTCTTGCTGGCGCTGCCGCGCGCGCTGCTCTACGCTGCGCTGGAGATCGCTGGTGGAGCCGTTGTCCGCGTTGTTCTGCAACGCGCGGTCGCTGTTGTTTGTGGCGGCCGCGTTGTTATTTTGGCCGGGGAAGTTATTTCCCATTCCGGGCGGGGGTGGTGGCTGGCCGGGATTCGCCTGGTTCTTGGCGGCTTCCTGCTCTTTGGCCTCCTGTGCCTGCTGGGCCTGTCGCTGTCGGATGGATGCCTGCTGCTGTTCCTGCGCCTGCTGTTCCTTCTTGGACTGGATGGCCTCCGCCATCTCTTGGCGGCGCTTGGTGGCCTCCTCGCCGGCGTAGTTGATGCGCAGCTGGAGGGTCTCGGTGCCACGCACAATCTCCACCATCTTCTGGTCGGGATGGATCGCCTTCAGTAGGTATCCGGTGTCGTTCAGACGGTCGCCTTCATGGAAGATCAGCTTCACGGGCGCCTGGGCGGCCTTCTTGGTCTCCGGCTCCTTCTGGGCGTCCTTGTTGCGGCCACGGCGATTCCGGCCGGTATTCCGGCTGGAGGCCTGCTGCTTGCTGCGCAGGATTGCCACGGGGGTGGGCGGCTGGTCGGCGGGACTGATCTGCGCGATGCCGATGAGCTCGAATTCGAAATTCTTGGCTGCCGCGGCGGCGGCCTCTGCGGAGAGCTCCGCTGCGGTCTCGGAGGGCTCCTGCTCCTGTCGGGACGGCAGGAAGAGCGTCTTCTTCCAGAGGTCGTCCAGGGAGGCATTTGCGGGCAGCGCATCCGGATTGGCGGGGACGGTCTCCTTTGCGGCGGCGTCCTTGGTGGGGCGCTTTTCGGCACCGGGCTTCTCCGCATTCTTCTGGGAGTCCTTGGGCTCCAGGCGTTCGGCGGGCAGCGGTGCGGGAGGCGGGGTGGCGATCACTTTCACGGTGCCGCCCACGGCGGCCAGCGCCAGCAGGCAGTCTAGGATGATCCAGGCGATTCCGGACATGGCTTGGTCAGAGGCGTGTTAGGGGAAGGGGGTAGTGCTCAGGGCTTTTCGCGTCGCGTGGAGGTGGTGGAGACGCCTTTCTTCTGGGCGGAGCCCTTCTGGACGGCGGCGGGCTTCTCGGAGGAAGCGGTGGTGGTAGAGAGCCCCAGGAAGGTGCGGGCGTCCTGGTTGAGCACCAGGACCTTCAGACGCGCGGAGAAATTGACTGCGGAGGGCGTGCGGGGGTTGTCCGGCTGGATCTTCGCGTATTCCCAGCGGAACTTTTTTCCGGAGGGGGTAGTGCGCATGAGGGAGAAGAAGCGCGTGAGTTCCCGCATGGAGACGCCCTTCGCCTCGATGGAGATCACGACCTCCTGCAGACAGGAGCCATTCTTCTCCTTGTTCACATCCACCTTCTGGCTGCCCGCCGCCGAAGAGAGCATGGCGAGGCGCATGATCCGGCTGAATTCGGTGGAGATCTCCTGCTCCACCTTCACCGTCGGATTCATGGGAATCCAAAAGGGCGCCGCCAACTCGCGCATCTTCAGGAGATCCGCCTGGCGGTCCTGCTCGGTCTTTCGCGCGACCATCAGGTCGCTCTGCAGGGATTTCAGGGTGCGTTCACGCTCTGCCACCCGGGAGGCGGTGGGCAGCTGGAACATGGGGAGATACTGTTTGGCCACCAGGAGGCATACAATCACCATGATGACCAGCAGGAGGGTCTGACGAGTCTTCGGCTTCATATTCTATTCCTCCTCCTCGACAAACTCCAGCTCGGCGTCGTCATCTTCCAGGTCGGGCTCTTCTTCCGCATCGGCCTGCTTCTGGGCTTGGCGCAGGGCCTTCTCCTGCTCCTTCTGCGCTTTCTCCTGCTCGAGCTTCGCTTCTTCCTTCGCCTGGCGGATCTGCGCTTCCAGCGGGGTGTCGTAGCGCGCGGTGACCTCGAAGCGCTGGGTGATGGAGCCCTCCTTGGTGGTGGTGGTCAGGCGCTCGGCGGCGTCTCCCAGGTAGGGGGATTCCTCCAGCCGCAGGCTCAATTCGGCGTCCTTCTGGGGACCCTGCACGCGGAAGGACAACTTGCTGTCCCGCCACTCCAGGGGATCTGCCAGCCAGTGTGTGGAGGGCACCGTGCGGGTGACCGCCAGCAGCGCCGTGGGGAAATCGGGGGCATTGGGCGTGTTGTCCTGGAGTTCCTGCCGGATGAGAGTGACGCGCTCCTTGTCCTTGGGATCGGCGGCTTTCTTCAGGGCGTCCAGCTCGGCGGTGGTCTTCTTGATGGCCTGATCCACCTGCCGCAACTGCAGCGCATATCCCGAGAAGGATCCCGCCAGGAAGTATACCATCAGCAGGACCAGGTAGAGCGCCAGCACCGCCACGCCGATCTTCGCGGAGAGGAAGCGTCGGGCGTGGAAGCGCTCGGGGAGGGGCACCAGGGTGGACTGGTCGTCATTCAGGCTCGCGGTCAGACCATAGAGCGCCAGCAGTGCGGGCGCCACGTAGAAGGACTGTTCCTGGGGAGAGAGCTTCTCCAGCTCGCCGGGTTCACAGAGATCCCGTGGGAGCAGTTCGGCGAAGGGCTTCGCGCACTCTTCGGCGACGGGTGAGACCTGCCGGCCCTCGGGAGAGGGCTCGTAGCGATATTGTCCGGTAGCGGGGGGCTCTTCGGGGAGCGTCAGGGTCGCGTTTCCCAGGAGGGGATCCAGTGCCACGGCGGCGGGGATCAGGGCGTCCACGTGGTGGAGGCCATCCATGGCCTTCAGCCAGCTGTTCCAGTTTTCGGAGCGCACATAGAAGAGCCGGACCTTCTGGGTGGCGTCGCCCTTTTTGCGGGGGAGCAACCGGTATCCCCAGCGGAGTCGGTCAGCGGGGAGGGGCGTCTGTTTGCGCAGCTGGAAGGCGAGGGCGTTCTGCATTTCTTCGCGCTTCAGGGGCGGCATCACCAGATCCGCCATGCCCCAGCCCTGTCCATTGCCGCCGGCGACGATATAGCTCTGGTCGTCACCGCCGACCTCTTTCACGGCGCGCATCAACAGTTCCGCCAGGGAGGTGCACTCCTTTCCTACCTGGCCATGCCAGTGTGCCGCCACGCGGGCGCCACGCCCCTGCACCGTCACGCGGATGGCGTGGCAGGCATCGGTGGTCCAGGTGAGGGCGATGGCTTGGGTTCGGGTGAAGAGGGAGCTCATGGGGGAGTTCGGGGAGGGGAAAAGGCGTCGTTGGGGCGGTCTGTGCCACAGAAAACGGTGTGTCTCGCCGCTTATTGTGGCTTGTCGCCAAAAGTGGGGAATTCCGCGAGAGGGAGGAGGTTGTTGTTAGACCAATCCCTCCAGGTCGTTGTCTTGGGCGAAGAGATCCAGGTTTTTCTGGAGGTCTTTGGGTGGCGGAGCGGTGAAGACCATTCGTTCGCCGGTGACGGGGTGTGGCAGCGCCAGCTTCCAGGCGTGGAGCATCTGTCGATTGGTCAGGAAGGGCGGCATCTTGGAGGGTCCGCCGTAGAGGCTGTCTCCCAGCACGGGGTGTCCGATGTGGGAGAGATGCACGCGGATCTGGTGTGTGCGGCCGGTATAGAGCCGCACTTGCAGGAGGCAGGCGCCTGATTTTTCGGCGATGACGCGGTATTTGGTCAGCGCCTCCCGGCCTCCCTGGGGGAGCACCGCCATCCGCTGGCGGTTTCGGGGATCCCGGCCGATGGGCGCTTCAATGGCCGCGAAGTCCTCCTGGAAATGCCCCCGTGCAATGCAAAGATAGAGCTTCTCCGTCCGACGGGCCAGGAAGCTCTCCTTGAGGGATTCATAGGCCTCCTGGGTGCGGGCCACCGCCAAGACGCCGGAGGTATCCTGATCCAGACGGTGGACGATTCCCGGGCGGGCGGCGTCCTCTCCGACACGGGCGAAGGAAGGGGGTTCCCTGTAGAGCAGCGCGGACACCAGGGTTCCCGTGCCTGCGGGATTCCCCGCGCCCGGATGAACCACCATCCCCGCCGGCTTGTTGATCACCAACAGCGACTCGTCTTCATAGAGTACATCCAGCGGGATCTCCTGGGGAGACACCGCGATCGGCGCCGAAATGCACTCGCCCTCCTCGGGGAGTTCGTAGCGCAGGACATCCCCAGTCTCCAGGCGACGGCCCGCCTTGCCGGGCTCGTCATTCACCGTGGCGCAGCCGCCGGCGATCGCTTTCTGGATTGCGGTGCGGGAGAGATAGGGGTGCCGTTGCACCAGGAGCAGATCCAGTCGGCTGCCGTCCAGGGTTTCGTCGATATCCAGGCAGTGTTTCATGATTTCGGGCTCCCGGACTGGTCTTTGGCGCTTTTCCAGGTGCGCCAGAGGAAGACTGCGAGGGTAGCGGGCAGGATGACGAGGGCGGTGGTCCACTGTGCGGGGGTCAGTCCCCCGTTCTGGTGATAGTCGCCCCGCAGGAACTCCAGGAGGAATCGTCCGATGGAGTATCCGAAGAGATAGAGGAAGAATCGGCGGCCCTTGAGCCAGCCGCGCTTTTCGGCATAGAAGATTCCGCCGGCCACTGCCAGGCACCAGAGGGCCTCCAGCGCCTGCACAGGCAGCACAGGCAGGGGCGTCGTGGCGCTCTCGGGGAGCAATCCCAGGAACTTCTGGGTATGCAGGACATCGTTTCCGTGGGCGGGGTAGAGCACCGCGCCCCAGTGGCTCCAGGGAATGCCGAAGCAGCAGCCATTGAAGAGGCATCCCAGGCGCGCGACGGCGTGCGCCACCGGCAATGCCGGCGCCAGGAAATCCGCGATCTCGCCCTCCTGCCAATGGCGAATCCGGCAGAGCACCCACACTGCTAGCAATGCCACCACGAACCCGCCCTGGAAGACGAGGCCGCCCTCCCAGACGCGAAAGATCGCCAGCGGGTCATCGGAGAAGTATTCGCCCCAGAAGCGCCGGATGTATTCCAGGCGCGCGCCCACGACTCCCGCGATCACGCAGGTCAGCAGCAGGGTATTCAGGTCCTCGGCGAGAAGATGGGTATTCTTCCGCCGGAGGGACATCAAGGCATAGCCCGTCAGCATGGCCAACGCCGCAAAAAGGCCATACCAGCGCAGTTGGAAGGCGCCTTGGGATAGAATGACGGCGTCGGGCAGAGAAAACATGCGAAAGCCTGGAAGGGAAAAGGTAAGAAAATAGAGAGAGATAGCTTTTTGCCGCGTTTGGCGCCGCTATGGGCGTTGGTTGCGGAAAATGGGTACGCCTCCCTGCCGGCGCGGGATTGTGCGGGGCGGGGAGGCGCGGGGTGTCGCCGAGGACGGCTCTCACGGGAGTGTCCGGCAGACGGGATGGTGATCCCGTCCGCCGGCGTGCCTCCAGAGGCCGTCTGGCGACTTTGCGTGGACTACATGTACAGCGGTCCGAGGAACTGGCAGGCGCGGAAGTCGTCGCCGCCGAAGCGGGTCCACATGGTAGGACGGAAGATGTCCTCCTTGGGGACGTTGCACATATCCACGGGGATGCGGAGCATGGCGCACAGGGTGACCATATCGGCACCGATGTGGCCCAGGGAGCTGGCGTCGTGGTTGGGGCCGATGTTGTTCATGTACTCGAAGGAGCTCATGCCGCGGGGAGTCCAGAAGGTCTGGGGCCAGGTGGGATCGGTGACCTTCTTGATGTGCTCCTCGACCTTCTTGGGCAGCTGCACGGACTCGCCTTCCACAACGGAGAAGGTCAGCATGTTGTCGATGCAGTTCATGCGGTAGGAGGTGATGGGCATTCCGCCGGGGGTGGTGAACTGGCTGGAGAGTCCGTCGCCGGGGAAGTATGTCAGGGCGGCGTTCATGTAGTTGGTGCTCTTCAGCAGAGCGGCCATCAGGGCGTCCTGGAGCTTCTTGCTGGCGTTGTACATCTTCCACAGGGTCTGGATGGAGACGTCCTTCTTCACGCCGGCGATCTTCCACAGATCCACGCCGAACTCGAGGGCGGCGGCGCCGGAGTTGCGCTTGTCAATGATGCCGTTGGGGCAGACCTTCGACACATCCACGCCGGTGGCCTTCTTGATGGAGTTGGGAGTCCAGTTGGTGCGGATATCCGCGAAGAGCTGGGGTGCGCCGCCAGTCAGCAGGTTGCCGATCAGCATGCCCATGCCATTCTTGGAGTCGTTCTCGGTGGCCCAGGGAGTGGGGGCGTGGAAGCCGTTCCAGTCCCAAGAGGAGTTCATCAGGCTCTCGGTGACATCGAAGTTGGGGTTGAAGTCGGTCCACTGGCGCTGACCCTGGGAGCCGCCGACGATGGCGTTGACGCCCTGGGCGTATTCGACATTGGGCTCGAAGCCGAACTTCTTGCCGGCCTTGGGATCGCAGAGGACGCCATTGCCGTGGAGCAGATCCCGGCAGATCAGCGTCATCTTCAGGCACTTCTCGATGAGCTCCTTGTCTTTCAGGGCGAAGCGGCGGGTTTCGGGCTTGTTGAGCCAGGTCTTCTGGAACTGGTCGAACCACTTGATGGCCTTCTTCAGCTCGTCGTGGTCGTAGTAGTTGGCCTGGATGCGGCCGTTCAGGATGCACTGGTCAACGGAGACCACGCCCATGCCCAGATACTGGGAGAAGAGATTGCGGCGCACATCGCTGCCGATGATGCCCATGGCGACACCGCCCACGGACAGGTAGTTCTTGCCGCGCATGTAGCCCACCGCGGCGGCGGCGCGGGCGAAGCGGAGGATACGGGTGGCCACGTAGTCGTTCAGCGGGCCTTCCTCATCTTCCAGATCGGGGGAGTACACGCAGAAGATGGGGCGCTTCTTCTCGTCCATGCAGGCACAGAAGGCCTTCAGCCACACGGCGCCGGGGCGGTCGGTCTGGTTCAGGCCGTAGGCGCACTGCTGCCACTCGGAGGAGCCGATGCCCATGCCGGCGCCGACCAGCTCGTCGATGTAGCTCCAGGAACGGCCGACCCAGATG
>CAVGTF010000039.1:0-4488 GCA_963632245.1 Anaerovoracaceae bacterium | reverse complement strand
ACCCAGATGTTAGCGGAGACGCCCTGGGTGGCGTAGTATTCCTGGGCGCGGGCGGCGGTGCGGGCGCCGTAGACGATCTCGGGGGCGACCACTACGCGGACGGGGGTGCCGTCGGGCAGCGCCACATTCTGGGTGATCAGATCATAGACTTTCTCGGCCATGCGCCAAGTGCGCTCCACATTGTCCTCGTGGGCACCAACGCGGCCGTCAGCGACGGGGGTGATGGCGATGGTGGTGGTGGGTCCCAGCACCTTCTTGTCGGCTTCCTGGAAGGAACGCGCGGTCTTTGCCAGCTTGTTGAAATCGGGACGATTCTTGTCGGCCATGGTGATTTCTCCTAGTGTGTTTTCTTGTGTGGTTTCGCGGGGGTTGTCTCGCGAACTACGTGTGAGGAACGGAACGGAACAAAAGAGCGGAGTGTTTCGGGGGATGCGGGCAGATTTCGCCAGCATTGGAAGAGGAGTGCGCCGGTCTTGGACTCATAGAGCGCCACCTCTCCGCGGTCTTTCCAGGCGGGGAGGGCGGCGGCGAGGGCGTTGTTGGCGAGGGGTGTCCGGAAGGCGTGGTGGAAGTGTCCCACCAGCGCCGTGCGCTGTGGCGTGGAGGCGAGCAGCGCCTTTGCCCAGGCGGTGAATGCCGCCGCGGGAAAGAAGGGCTTCCGCTTTCTGCCGTGGCGCTCCAGGCATCGTTTCAGGAGGTCGACGACGCAACCGGCGAAGGGCATCCACTTCAGGAGCACATGCGCCAGTGCGCTCTTGCTCCACCAGCGGAAGATCCGGTGCCCCCGGGGCGCCGCGGCCATATCGCCGTGTGCCAGGAGGCAGTCCCCCAGCGCAATGCCATCCTCTGCGCAGGCAGTGAAGGCGTCCCCCTGGTGCGCCGCAACGAAGAATTCGTGGTTTCCCTCCAGGAAGAGGATCCGCCTTCGGGACTTCTCCCGACGGCACCACTCCAGGAATTCCTGGTGGTGTGGTTCCTGCAGGCGGGGGACACCCACCCACAGGTCCATGACATCGCCTAGAAAGACGACGTCGTATTCGGTGCCTTCAATCCATCGGAGCATCTCCCGGAAGCGTTCCAGGGAGATGCCCGAGGACTGGACGTGCGCATCGGCGATCAGCAGCCATGCGCGCTGTGGCGTGTCCTCCGCCGGAGGCGCGGGATCGAGGGGCTGGAAGCGGAAGGACACGTCGGGAGGTGAGGGAGGGAGGGGAGTCTAGTTACTTCTTCTTGGAGCGGCCGCCCTTCTTGGCAGCGGGCTTCGCCTCGACGACGACGGCCTCCTCGGCCTTCCCCTCGTGGTCGTGGTGCTCGTGGCAACCGCAGTCGCACTCGTCACCGTCCTCGAGGTCGTCTTCGCATCCGCAACCGCAGCCGCATTCGTCCTGCTCTTCCAGCATCTCGGGGATGAGGTGGGGCAGCAACGCGTCCTTGAAGTCCTTTTCGGACTTGAGGTTCTTGGGGAGTCCATCCACGGCCTGCCAGTATTCCACGAATTCGGTGGATTCGCCGGGTTCCAGGGTCTCCAGGGGTCCCAGCAGCTCCATTTCGGTGAAGGTCTTGCAGGTATAGCACTCGGAGATGCAGCCGTTGTCGGGATACTCGGCGTCATAGACGTCGAAGTATTTGATGATGGCCTGGCCGTTGTTGACGTATGCGACCCAGCGGCAGGTGTTGTTGACGCCCAGCTTCAGGGCGCCCTCCACCTTCGCGTCGTGGGCGACGGTGATCAGGTCCTTGCCGATCTTCAGACGCTTGTCCTGCAGGTTGGTGTAGGGCCAGAAGTTCAGGGTGCGGTCCGGCGCAAAGGGATCCGCCTCGCTTTCGTCAACGGGGGTGCCCATGGGCACCACGCAGGTGCCGCCGGTGGCCATCTGTGCCAGGGTCCAGGGCGCCAGCTTGATGGCCCACATTCCGGTGTTGGTGATGGTGTGGGTCACGCAGAAGAGTCCGGCGTCGCCCAGGGGCTCGATGAGCATCTCCTTCTGGATGCCGGTGGCCTTGCAGGGCTCGGTGGAGAAGAGGACGCCGTATTCGGTGGCGGTCACCTGCACGGGGTCGTTATCGGGCTCATAGGTGCGGGGGCACGCTTCGGGGGAGTGCCAGAGGCGGTGTCCGCCGTAGAGGGTGAAGCCATTTGCGGAGCACTCCATGGGTTCGGGGGGGAGCACTGCGAAGTGGTTGAAGGTGCTTTTTTTGCCGATGAACGCGCCGATGACGCGGGGTCCCACCTGGGTGGTGATGGCGAGACGGAAGTCTCCGGAACGCAGTTCCACGCACTTCTTGTGGATGCCGACGGTGCAGGTTTTCAGAGCCATGGAGGTCTTAGGAATGGAGTAGTTTTTTCAGGGTGCGCCCAGGCAGTTTTCTCCCTCGGGTCGCGAATTGCAATAAAGGTAATCTGTTATTCAAGTTGCGCAGGGAAAAGAGGGCGAATTTTCCGCCTTTTCCGGCGCTATCGGCGCTCCTGGTCCCACAGTGCGTCAGCCAGGGCGTGGATCTCGGTTTTCATGGGCTGCGCCACGCGGGAGGAGAGGCGGTTCTTCACGATGGCGAAGACCGCGCCGGTCTGCTGGTCAAGGGTCAATTCGCTGCCGCCCCAGCCGTGGTGCCCGAAGAGACGACCCCGCCAGGGCGGCGGCGCCAGCAGGATGTATCCCAGTCCAAAGACCATCCAGTAGATATCCTGGTCCTCCGAGGGAATCGCCTCGCCCGCGGGGCGCTGGAGGGTCGTGGCCTCCTTCAGGAGCGACGGGGAAATCAGCTTCCCCTCTAAGAGTGCGCTGCCGAAGCGGGCCAGTCCGCGGGCATTTGCGATGCAGTTGAAGGAGGGCAGACAGGCGCGTCGCACGCAGGGGATTCGCATGGCGTTGTAGAGGGGATCCAGGAAGCTCTCGCGACTCTTCGGCGGGAGGAATTTCCGCATGTCGTCCGCGAAGGTGATCTCGCCGATGCGCGGATCCTGTTCTTCAGGGATGCCGAAGAAGACCCCGCTGGAGATCCCCAGGGGTTCCAGGAGCTCTCGGCGCATGAGCTCGCCGAGCTCCACGTCGGTGACGCGGTGGAGGAATTCCCCCAGGATCCAGGCGTAGCTCAGCGCCTGGTATTGCGTCCGGGTGCCGGGCTCCCATACGGGCTCCCGCGCAGCGAGCCTCTCACACATGCCCGACCAGTCCACTAGCGCTTCCGCGGATTCCACCGCGGGCATGACGTGCATGCCGGTGGTGTGCCGCATGGCGTCCCGGAGGGTGATGCGGGACTTCCGTGTGCCCTTTGCCGCAAAGGCGGGCCAGTAGTCGCCCAGCTTCGTGTCCAGGGAGAGGCCGTATTTTTCCACGATGCGCAGTGCAAGGGTGCTGAAGAGGGTCTTTCCTGTGGAAAAGACGGGGAAGAGCGCATCGCCGCTTACGGGACGCGTCCGCGCTTCATCGCAATAGCCCGCGCAGGCGGAGGCCTGCAATTCGCCGTGACGCCAGATGGCGCACTGCACTCCCAGCTCTTCGCCGGACGCGGTCCATCTCTCTAGGATCCTCTCCAGATCCCGCTGCAATTCGGAATTCATAGCCGTGAAAGGCGAGTGCAAAATAGCCTAGAAGAACCCCAGATCCTTTCCGGTCCAATAGAGGATGCCGCCCATGATCACGAAGAAGATGGTTCCGAAGATGGCATACCAGAAGGTCTTGCTTCGCGCCAATTGTCCGAAGAGGCTCTCCTGACCCTCCTCCTCCAGGCGCTCAATGAGCTCCTGCTTCCGGAGTTCCGCAGTCAGCTGCTTCTCTTCTTCCGGAGTGATCGAGGACGTCGCTTCGGATTCCGATTCCTGCTTCGCAAGGCGCAGGGGCGTCGGACGATTCTCGGTGTCTGCTACTGCGGGATGCTGCTCTTCCATGGAAACTGCCCTCCGTGTGAAAAGAAAACGACCAAAGCGACGGCGAATGATCAACGCTGCCAAAGGATAAACGCCCCCCACAAGGAAAAATTTCCCCACGGGAACGGCTTGCCACGAAAATATATTCGAAAGCCGCTTTTCCGCCTACGCGGCGGTACGGATGCGGCCTTCGAAAGCGGTTTTTAGCCCCTAGAGCGCTTCTACCCAGCAGGGTACCCAAAGGACTGGGGCTACCGCCCCCGTACCCCCGCCTAATTTCCTTCCGCCGTAAGGTAACTGCGGCGGTACCGGTACCAGCTTTTGGGCCGCTCCAGCGGCGCGTTCCTAGCACCGGAGCGCCTCTTCCAAGCACGGTTTTCGCAGGAAGATCTCCAAAGGACGGAGGGCTGCCGCCCCCGTACCCCCGCCTAATTTCCTTCCGCCGCAAGGTAACTGCGGCGGTGCCGGTACCGCCCCTGGGCCGCTCCAGCGTCGCGTACCTAGCACCGGAGCGTTTTTCCCAAGCGCGAGTTTCGCAGGAAGATCTCCAAAGGACGGAGGGCTGCCGCCCCCGTACCCCCGCCTAATTTCCTTCCGCCGTAAGGTAACTGCGGCGGTAC
>CAVGTF010000038.1:0-15876 GCA_963632245.1 Anaerovoracaceae bacterium | reverse complement strand
ACTCTAATTCACATTTTGCCTTTACTGCACCTGCCAATTCTGCTTTTGACAATCGCTCAAAGTATGCATCCATCAACCATTCTTGCAAAACACATTTTGCAACGCAATAAGGGATATTCAAGCCCGCAAATGAAGGATTCTTTCCTTGCCCAGACATAGCAACCGCCCCCCTTGCACCACCTTTCCATTGCGACTCTCCACCTACCACATCAAGAGTATCTCTAGATATCCACCGTCCCAGGCGTGGGCAGTAGTACCTATAGTTGTAGTAGACCAGTCCTGTTTCGTCATCATGGAACTCGGAGGAGAAGCGGAAGGGGTTCGTGGAGGTTCCGGTGCTGATGCAGTTTCCGAATGGATCATAGGCATATGTCTCTGTGATGGTGCCTGTTTCATCGACGAGGGCGGCGATGTTTCCGCTGGCATCCGGGATGTAGAACTCGGCGCCATTGCGCAACAGCGGTGCCTCCGTGCCAGTGGGACGCCGGAGGTATGCATTCCGGAGTGCATTTCCATTGAGGGCGTCGTATTCGGCGATCTGCCGAAGGCCATCGTAGACGAAGAGCGCATGTGCGGAGAGGACGCCATCGCGATAGACCTTCTTTTCGAAGCGCCGTCCGAGATAGTCGTAGGCGAACTCCAGGCGAAGCGTTTCCTTTGAGGCGGCGACCAAGCGGTCTTCGCCATTCCAGGCATACATCCAGCCATCCTGGGAAAGCATATTTCCGTCTGCATCGTAGGAAAGAGCCTCCGTAACCGCAGCCGGCACAACATAGTCGCCCGACAGCCGTCGTCTCAGCTCCTGGTCCAATGTGCCGTCGTGCTTCACGGCGTCTACCGCAACATGGGCAGTAACCGTGCCGGCCGAGTTGTCCACGGGGATATCAACGGCGAAGTCCTGGCCATTTCGAGCGGGAATGTATACCGTCGCGTCTCCATCCACCGTCGCAGTGACTGCCACAGAGGCATCCTCGTCGGCACACCCCCGGATGGGGATAACACCAGCGGCAGCGATACTCGCATACTGGTTTAGCGAGTTCGATACGTAATGGCGCCTTGCCGCAGTGGAGCCGTCCTGGGAGGAGAGGCGATTTCCCGCGCCATCATATTCATAATGGAAGAAGCCGTTTTCCACAGGGGTTCCGGTGCTGGTCTCAACACGTTGGGCGGAGACGACCTGGGAGAGACGGTCGTAGCCGTAGAGCCAGGAGTAGCCATCCGCGAAATCCGCCTTGTTGAGGCGCCCTGCCGTGTCGTGCCGGAAGTCCATGCGGTGCATCTCCCCGACATTCCCGAAGGAGATCCCCGCCACGTCATCCCAGGCATCCCGGGAGACTGCGACTGTAGCCACCTGGTCGCCATTTCGCTGCCAGCGCCATCCTGCAGGCTCCGAGCCATGGATGCGATAGTCAAAATGCACCGCGTTTTGCCGGCTTGCGACAGAAGCCAGGCGTCCGAGGGCATCGTAGGAAAACGCGGTCTCTAGATCCGCATTCTCGCCATCTCTGAGGGAAAGCCCCGCAGGACGGTTCAGGGCATCGAAAGTCCTTGAGACAACGCCTCCCGCGACCTGCGGAACACTCTCGGAGATGCAGTTTCCATTGGCGTCGTAAACCAAAGTCCGGGTTCCCGCGGCATCCGTCACACTGACCAGGCGTCCTGCACGATCGTATGCGCACGACAGAGATGGCGTTCCATCGGAGTAGGAGACCGCCACCCGCCTGCCTGCCGCGTCATACGAACTCGTCCGCACGATGCCCCGCGCTGAAGTGCGCGAGAGCTCATTGCTGTCTGCGTCGTATGTGTAATCCACGTGCGTCCCGTCCGCATAGGTCTTGCGGACCATGCGGCCGCACTCGTCATAAGACCAGCGCGTCATGTCACCCTCTCCCTGCCCGGAGGGATCCCGCCAGGTCGTCATGGAGATACGGCGGTTCCGGTGGTCGTAGGCATACGCCACGCGATGGGCATCGCCACTCTCAAGCACGAGATTTCCCCGAAGGTCATATTGGAAGAGCAAGCGACTCCCGTCGGGCATCTCCTCCCAAATGACGCGTCCAGACTTTTCCAATGTGCGGCGGAGGGTGCGGGACTCTCCGCCAGCCGTGACAGTCTCCGACACGGCATTCCCATCCGCATCATAAGTTGTCAACGAAGAGAGGCGGACGCCATTGCGCTCTGTCGTGATGCGGGAACGCCGTCCGAAGCCATCGTAAGCGTAGTCCATCGTCCCCTCCAGTTCCGAGCTTGTGCGGCGAAGCTGCCCATTAAGCCACTCCTGTTCAACGACAGTTCCGTTCGTCGATGTCACCTTGCGCAGGAGCCGTGACTTTCCGCGGAAGAGGACCTCGTCCTTCGCCACAAGAGTGCCGGATGCGCTCTCCTTGAGCAGTCCATCCACTGCGGCATCCGTATGCGACACAAGCGCAGGAGTCCCATTTACCTCCTCGAATCGCCAGGACTCGACGCGTTTTACGGTGCGTCCGCGAAGGAGGACATAGTGTGTGCGGCTGGACTCCACGAGATCCGGCCCCCCGAAATCGATCTCTCCATCGCCATCCATGTCCACTGCCGTGATGTCACCGTATTCGGAGTGGTCGTACTCGCGAAGGGTCACACGCCCCGCCGGACTCGTGCGGCGAGCCACTCGGCCGTATTCATCATAGGCAGTCGTGGAATGCGTGCCATCGGGATAAGCCACCTCGAGAGTCCTGCCAAGGAAGTCCCGCGTCGTCTCCCTCCATTCCGCCTCGCCGCCCTGGGCATCGGGCCATATCATGCGAGTCGTGCGCAGGCCGTCTTCCGACACTCCGTAGTCGTATCTCGTGACGACTGCCGCCGTGCCCGATTCAGAGCGAATGCTGCCGTCGCGGTTATAGGTCACCTCCTCGGTCCCGCCATCGGGATTCACGGTCGTCTGTATCCAATGGCCATCCTGGACGAACCGGGAGAACTCCGTGCGCCGACCTGCCGGGGACACCGTTGCCGTAAGGTCCCCGTGCTCGTCGTATTCTTTTGTGAAGGTCAGTGTCGTGCCATCCGAGGCGAGAACTGTCTCCGAAATCGCGCGTCCCGCCGCATCGTAAGTGAAGAGAGTAGTGATGCCGCCGGAGGTACGGAACGACAGGCGCCCCTCTGCGGTATACCCCATGAGGACCTCGGTGCCATCCCGGGAGACCGTCCGCACGGGACCGCAACAGCCGTATTCCGTCGTCTCGGAGGTGCCGTCGCTGTATTGCGCAACGATCCTGCGTCCGAACGAGTCATAGGAGTACGCCGCCGTCCACAGGAGGATGCCGCTTTCAATGTCGGTGATCGAGCTGGAGAGCACACGGCCATCCGCGCCGCAGATGCTTGCCGTCCTGGTTCCCGAGACGACGCGCCGGGACTCCAGCCAGGGATCCGCCAGGCGCCCCTCTTCCACTGTCACGGAATACTGCCCATCCTCTACTGTCGTGATGCTCCGAAGACTCCCCGTGCCATCCTCCTCCACCGACACGAGTGTGATTCCATGGAAGGGCGAGGACTGGTCATTCAGAGTGCGTGCAAAGCTCCGCATATTCCCCGTCGCATCCCAGGCAGCGCCGGGGGAAGCCGCGCGAATAGTATGGCTATCCGTGTAGTCGTCTCCCTCCGAGGTCCCAGAATAGGTCCGAGACACCTCCACGCCGGCAATGCGCGTGACTTCAGTCGTCTGCGGAAAGTCCTCCGAATACGCGTGCTCGACCACCTTGCACGCCGCATCCTCCGCATCGGGAGAGACATCCAGCCACGGAGAGACCTCGCGGATAATGCGAC
Source organism: Anaerovoracaceae bacterium (assembly GCA_963632245.1). GTDB lineage: Bacteria > Verrucomicrobiota > Lentisphaeria > Oligosphaerales > Oligosphaeraceae > UBA1724. The sequence continues at coordinate 12,078 of CAVGTF010000038.1, read as the reverse complement.
CCTCCTCATCGTATTCGTACCGCGTCCAGGAGCCATCGAACGACACCGTCTGCTTCACCAGCCCATAGTTGTCGCCATCGGCATCCACGTCGTCGTAGAAGGAATGCGTGGTGACGCGCGGCGAAGCAATGCCGTCGCGCTCCTCCACGACCTCCTCGCCCCAGGGAAACACCCGGCAGAGGTTCGCCTTATAGGACACCACATTCCCCGATGCATCCCGGATCTCGCAAAAACAAAGAAGATCCTCCCCCTCTGCACGCTCCCCTGCACTCTCGCAAGCGACAGACGCCCCCGTACCGGTCGTGCGACTCCAATCCCCCGTAGACGCGTCATACTCAAGCAAGGCGACAGAGACCGCGCTGCCATTCCGGATCTCGGACACCTCCAGCTTATCAAAAGCCTCCGGCTCTGTGGAGGCATTCCGGATGCGCCAGACGAGATATGGTTCTCCTGAAAGCGTGTCATCCTGGAGCTGTTCCGGCAGATAGCACCTGATCTCATAGCCACCGGAGACATCGACCAAGTCGACTACGCACTCCGGTGCCACTATGCGTTGAATCGCCAGATCCGATACATCCACGCACTGTGCACCGCCGTCAACCGTCCGCCAAATGAGATCGGTTGCATCCCAGGAAACCGGAACACCGCCAGCTTCCCCCGACACCGCCACAGAGGCATCGTTTTCCGCCCAGGCCAGGGAGAGACCCGCACGCGTAGCCATCGCCGCGCAAGGAAAATCGTATTCAAAAGAGAGAAGTCCCGCGGAGCGTCCTGATGCCACGTGTCCGAGGGAGGCGCTAAAGCCGGCGCAGCCGACGAAGCTCCCGCCTGTGCCTGGCGAGCCGCCGGAACTACAGGAGGGGCGCCCGACAATCCGCGCCGAGACCACCCGCGCGTATGCCCCGACATGGTGGAGTCCGTCGTTCGTCGAATATGCGAGAGTCACCGTGTCTCCGCCCTGGACCACGATGGTCGCCGAGCCGCGGGCGCTCTTCATCCCGCAATCCACATTGCGCCCCTCGCTTCCAAACAGCCGCACGCCACTCAGAAACACCTCGTCATAGCCGTAGTCCTTCGTCTCCACCCTTCCCTCGACACGGACACAGACCTCGTACTCCCCACAGAACTCGGGCATCTGGCTCTGGGCAAAGAAGCTCCCGTCCGCGCCGCCACCGCCGCAGTTCGAGGAGTTGGCGACCTCCACGGAGAGCTCCAGGAAGGCCTCGACAATCTGCCTCTCCACCTCGCGGTCAAATCCCGCCACATCCCCCCGCAGTTCCCGAGGGCGCATTCGCCTCCCCCGCAAAGCCGTCCATACACAACAATCCCAGCAGGACAAAGACAGCCAGGACCGCAATGACTCGCCGCACAGCCCCCGTCATCTGCCACCCTCCCCCACACCATGCCTGCGGCGCACGGAATCCAAAATACGAGCTCTTGACTCTTCCGCATGTCATGGAAGGGAATGTAGCACGGGAAATTACTTTGCCCTACAAAACTCCTGCACCTTCAAGAGAATAACAATATTTCCCCCCCTGTTTTTTTTCGTTTTACGCCTTCGCGGGTTTTCGGAGGGCGACGAGAGTGACGGCGGCAAGGATAAGGATGATGCCGGCGGCGATACGGAGTGTGAAGTCCTCATGGAAGACGAGGACTCCAACGGTCATGGCGGTGAGGGGCTCCAGGGCGCCGAGAATCGCGGTGGCGGTGGCGCCGATATAGTGGACAGCCAGCGTGACGCAGACCAGGGAGATCACGGTGGGCAGCAGTGCCATGAGGACGGCGCAGAGGACCACCTTCGGTGTGAAGTGTCCGAAGCTCCATCCGGCACACGCCAGTCGGATCAGATAGAGTGCGGCGCCTGTTGCCAGGACATAGAAGGTGAGTTTCTCCGAGCGCATCTTCCGGATGATATCCATGTTATTCATCACCAGATAGACCGCATACGTCAGAGCAGAGAGCATTGCCAGCACCACGCCAATGGCACTCACGGGAGTGCCATCGGACTTCCGGCAGAGCAACGCGATTCCACACAGGGAGAGCAGCAGAGCCGCCACTGTCACAAAGCGGATCCGCTCATGGAAGCATATCATCATAAGCACCGCAGTCATAATAGGATAGACAAAGAGTAGCGTGGAGGCCACACCGGTGTCCATCTTCAAATAGCTCAAATAGAGGAACAGGGAACTGCAGCCGAAGAGGAGTCCGCCCGAAAAGACCACCAGCGCCTCCCGCTTCGTCAAGGCGAAGGAAATCCCCCTGCACAGCATCCAGCCCCCCAAAATCACCACCGCCGGCAAATACCGCATCAACAGCGTGGCCTCAGGAGAAAAGCCCTCCGCAAAGATCGGCATGGCGAAGAGGGGATTCAGACCATACGTGGAGGCCGCAATGGCCCCCAAGAGCAAACCAAACCAGCGCATAAACACAAATGACGAGAAACAAGGCAAGACACACCGCCTGCCCCGTACAATAGGAAAAAACGAAAAGAGAAACGACTCCGCGGCGCAAAAAAACACGACAGTTCCGGACAACGACGCCGACAAATGCACAACGTAACCCATTTCCGGAAGACTGCGGCGTCCAAAATGACAAGGGATGACTTTTGCTGCTTCTAGGGGATCTGTGGGTAATTCCTGGGGGGCGGGGAATGCGTCGATGTTTTCGGATGTCGGGATTATTTGTCGTGACTTGTCATATTTTTTCTTTCAACTCCTTGCAAAATATTTTTTTCGAGTTATCTTTACGTAAATTTGTGTTTCCTTTCCCTTTTTGTCATACCCTGTCCATTTTCAAACCTTACTTTATCCGAGTATGATTCTCACCTTGAAAGAGCTCGCGGAGTATTTGCGCGTGAATGAGCGCACGATTCTGCGGATGATGGAGAACAACAAGATTCAGGGTGCCAAGATTGGCGGCCAGTGGCGTTTCAACGGCAGCCAGATTGACAAGGTGTTTTTCCCTGCGGAGGCGGCCTCTGCCAGCCCGTTGGAGTCTGAGGATTCCTCCTCCATCATCACCCATCCCCAGATTGGCATTCCGGTGAGCCGTGTGATGAGCGAGGACCGGATTGTCCTGGATCTGAAGAGCAAGGACCGTGATGGTGTGATCCAGGAGTTGACCGACGCCCGTCTGCTGTATGGTCTGGTGTTGGACACCAAGGACTTCCGCGACAAGTGCCTGCAGCGTGAGAATGTCCTTTCCACCGGCGTGGGTGGCGGCATCGCCATTCCCCATCCCCGGGATCCGATTCCGACCCTCCGTTCCAGCGCGGCCGTGATCTACGGCTACTCCAAGGACGGCGTGGAGTTCAATGCCGCGGACGGCAAGCCGGTGCACATGTTCTTCCTGGTTTGCAGCCAGAACATCGAGCTGCACCTGCACCTGATGGGCTGCATGGCGCGCCTTCTGAAGTCTGAGTCCTTCGTCTCCGGCCTTCCCAAATGCACCACCGGCGCGGAGGTCATCCGCCTGGTGATGGAGCAGGAGCGCGCCGAGTTCCTCTCCCAGGACAAGAAGTAGGCCCCGCCTCGCCTTTCCTTCCCCTATCCAGCTGGCGTCCGGGGCGGCAATTCCGTCCGCTCCCTTCGCCGCAAACGACTCTTTTTTCGACGGGAGACTCCGTTGTGCCGGATCCCTTGATTTGGCTCCGCGGCCTCCCTTCCATTCGCCGGTCCCGACTCCTTTCCATAGTCGCGGCCGGCCTTTTTGCTATTGGCTGCGTATGTCTGACGACGAAACCATCCAGAATCCCCCCGCCTCCACGCAGGAGCTCCCGGAGACCTGTTTTCACCTCTCCATTGCCTACGACGGCACCCGTTATGCGGGTTGGCAGGTGCAGCCCTCCAATCCCACGGTGCAGGGAGAGCTCCTGACCCGTCTGCGTCTCATGATGCGGGATCCACAGCTGCGGATCTTCGGATCCAGCCGAACGGATTCCGGGGTGCATGCGTTGGACCAGCAGGTCTCCTTCCAGGTCAGGTTGCCCGCCGACGTGGCTCCCCAGGAGCTGGGGAGGCGCCTGAACCGATGGCTCCCCGAGGACATCTACGTAAAGAGCTGCCGAGTCTGCGAAAAGCCCTTCCATGCGCGCTTCGACAACTGCGGAAAGGCATACACCTACTGCCTGGCGCCCGGCTTCAAGCCCAATCCCCTCTACGTGCGGTATCTCTGGCGGACGCCCCACGAGCTGGATCTGGATGCCATGCGGGAAGCCGCGTCGTATCTCCAGGGCGAACACGACTTCGCCTCCTTCGCCGTCAATCCCGGCAAGGAAATCGAGAGCACGGTGAGGAATCTGCGGCGTCTGGAGCTCTTGCAGAATGGGGATGGTCTCCTCTATGTGAATGCGGTGGGCGACAGCTTTCTCTACAAGATGGTTCGCAGTCTGGTGGGATACCTAGTGCATGTCGGCCAGGGCTATGCGAAGCCCCAGGATGCCCTTCGGGTGCTGGAGGGCAAATCCCGCTCTTTGGCGGCGGATTCTGCGCCGGCGCGGGGGCTCTTCCTGGCGAAGGTCTTCTATTCTCCGGAGGAATGGCGGGACTACCAACCCGTCCTGCCGCCCTTCGCCTTCACCGCAAAGATGTAGATTTCCTCCCGCGACAAAATCACCGCTCTTCCTCTCCTCCCATGGCCCTCTGGATCCTGACCATACTGGTGCTGCTCTTCGCCCTGGCGGCGCTCTTCCTTCTCCGGGAGCCCCCGAAGGACTCCGGCGTCGCCTTCCACGGGCACCTCCCGGGCAAGGCGCTCATCGTGGTCTTCAGCGATTCGCCGGCGAAGAACACCCGCCGGGTGGCGCTCTGGATCCACGAGGCCACCGGCGCGCCCATCCTTCCGCTGGAGGTAAAGGAGGCCTATCCCGGCGGATACCTCCGCACCGTCGCGCGCGCCCGCAAGGAGCTCAAGGGCGGCATCCGCCCGGAATTGACGGACGAGAGCCATGCGGATCTCGCGGAGTATCCCGTGATCTTTTTAGGGAGCCCGGTCTGGTGGGGACAGGGCGCGCCGGCGGTGGAGCGCTTCCTGGAAGAGAATGACTTCTTGGCAGGAAAGACCGTGATTCCCTTCGCTACCCACGGCGGCGGTGGAGAAGCCCGCACTTTCGCGCACTGGAAAAAGCTCTGTCCAAATGCGCATTTCCTGGAGGGGCTCTCCCTGCGGGGCACAAACTCCCTCGAACGGCTGGCAGGACGCACCATCGCCGACCGACTCCCCTCACACTGCATTGAAGCGTGGCTCAACGGACTCTTCCCCGAAGAGAAGAAGACCCCCGACACCCCGCAGGATCCCCTCCCCTGACATTGCTTCCCAAAACATGAACGAAAACATCAAGGCGATCTACGTATCCGGACACCGGAATCCCGATATCGACTCCATCTCCGCCGCCATTGCACTGGCGGAGTTGCGGCGTCGACAGGGCCTGCCCAATGTACAAGCACTCTGCCCCGGCGGACTTTCCCAGCGCGCCGCATTCCTCCTCAACCGTTTCCATCTCCCCGCGCCCGTCTGCCGAAACGATGTCTATGTGCGGGTGGCGGACCTCATGGACAGCCATCCCGTCACCATCCCCGCAGGCGTGACGCTCTGGGAGGGCTTCGAGATCCTCCGCAAGAGCGGCCTCCCGCGATTGCCCGTGGTGGATGCGCAGGGCTGCTACCACGGCATGCTGAGCCCCATGGGCGTGCTAAACCAGCTGCTGGGTCTCGGCGACCAGGAGGGCTCCCGGAAGCTCGCCTCCCGGGAGGTCACTGCCTCCGTGGGACTCATCGCGCGGGCGCTGGACGCCAAGACCGTGGTGGCCGCCTGCGATCCCAAGGAGTCCGCCAGCTTCCAAGTCTACGTGGCCGCCATGCAGATGGAGACCTTCGACAAACACCTTCCCTGGCAGGACCGGGAACACCTGGCAGTCATCGTCGGCGATCGCCCCGATATCCAATACCACGTCATCACCCGGCAGATCCGGCTGCTCATCGTCACCGGAAGCCATCCCGTCTCCCCCGAACTGGCGGAGCTCGCCCGCCAGAAGCAGGTCACCATCCTGGAGAGCCCCGGCGACTCCGCACAGGTCATCCGACGACTCGCCTTCGCCCCCGCCGTGGAGAACTCCGGATTGCGCGGACAGTCCCTCATCCTCTCTCCAGAAGACCGTCTCAAGGACATCGCGCAGAAGGTGGGCTCTCACTTCGAGGACGTAATCCCCGTGCTCAATTCCGACAAGACCCTTGCGGGAATCCTCCTGAAAAAGGACATTGCGCAGGAGCCGCCCTTCCGCATGATCCTGGTGGACCACAACGAGGTGGAGCAGAGCCTGCCCGGCGTGGAGTCCCTCCCCGTCATTGAAATCGTGGATCACCACCGCCTCAAGACCATGCCCACCGACCAGCCCATTCGCTTTACCGCGGATGTGGTGGGCTCCACCTGCACCCTCATCTCCAAGATGTATCGCGATGCCGGCGAATCCCTCTCCCCCGGCCTGGCGGGAATGCTCCTGGCGGGCATCGTCACCGACACCCTGAACCTGAAGAGTCCCACCACCACCGACCGGGACGTGAAGGCGGTCGCCTGGCTGGAGAAGCTTGCCGGCTGCACCGCCACCCAGCTCATGGAGGAGCTCTCCTCCATCGCATCCCCGCTGGCCTCCCAGAGCACCTCCGATGTCCTCGACGGCGATCGGAAGTCCTACACCGAGGGGCCCTTCTCCTTCGCACTGGCACAGGTGGAAGAGAGCAACCTCATGCTGCTCAACCAACGTCAGGCCGAATTGGAGCAGACCATGCGGGACACCATGGCGAAGGAACGACTGGACTTCCTGGGACTGCTAGTCACCGATCCCGTCCGCGAGACCTCCCATCTCCTCCTGCTGGGGCCCGACGCCCTGGCACAAGCACTCCCCTACGACTGCATTGGAAACCATCTCTACGACCTGCCCGGCGTCCTCTCCCGAAAGAAGCAGCTGCTCCCGCAGATCCTGGCCGCAGTCCGGACCCTCCAAAAACAATAGGAGACACCCGAGATGTTCCCGAAACTCACTTGGACGTATCCGCAGGGGCGCACCCGCGCCGTCACTTTCAGTTACGACGACGGCGCAATCTTCGACCGCAAAGTGGTGGATTGCCTCAACCGTCACGGCATGAAGAGCACCTTCAACCTGAACTCCGCACTGATCCTCGATGACAGGCAGGAGAGCATCATCGTCCGCGCGGAGGAGATCCCGTCACTCTATGAGGGACACGAGATAGCGGTCCACACGGTGCACCACCCCTTCCTGGAGCGACTCAATGCCGGACAGGTCCTGGCGGAGCTCCTGGAAGACCGCCGGAATCTGGAGCGAATCGTGCACTACCCCGTCACCGGCATGGCATTTCCCTTCGGCACCTGGAACCAGGAGGTCCTTTCCCAGATGAAGGCCGCGGGAATCACCTACGCCCGCACCACAGAGGCACAAAATAACTTCCTTATCCCCGAAAACTGGCTCCTCTGGCACCCCACCTGCCACCATGCCGACGCACTGCCACTAGTCGAAAAATTCCTCAACCAGAAATACACCCTGGCACTCTTCTATATCTGGGGACATAGCTACGAATTCGACCGCCAGAACAACTGGGAGCTCCTGGAACAAATCTGCGACGCACTCCCCCAGGACAATCTCACCTGGTATGCCACCAATGGACAAATCCAGCGGTATCTCCAGGCAATCCATAGCCTGGTCTTCACCACAGACCTGGATGCCATCTATAACCCCACCGACCAGACCCTCTGGTTCCTAAACGAAGCTACCAATACCCTGGAAACCCTCTCCCCTGGTGAAAACAAAGAGATAGTAGGGAGTAGGGAGTAGGGAGTAGGTCTACAAGGAGCCGCAGGCGCTCTTCCGCCACAGATGCGGCGGAATTGAGTGCCGCCTTTGTAACCGCGCCCTAGCACCGGAGCGTTTCTTCCTAGCAGGGCACCCAAAGGACGGAGGGGCTTGCGCCCCCCGTGCCCCCGCCTTTGCTAGGAAGAGGGGGGCGGGTAGTAGATAGTAGGTTTATAAGGTGCCGCAGGCGCTCTTCCGCCGCTGAAATGCGGCGGCACTGATACCGCATTTCAGCGGCGGAAGAGCCGCGCAGCGACCAAATAACTAACGGCTAACAACTAGCCACTAACGACTTTTGCTTTTTTTCGTACGCAAAGGGGCCCGAATGGCGCATGCCGTCCGGGCCCCTTTTGCGTACGGGTTTTCTTAGAACCACGTCTTCACGCCGTCTCCGTAGACGCTCTGGAACTCCTCGTCGCTCTTCGTCAGATAGAGGATTCCCTCGATGAGGGCGATGAGTGCGCCGATGCCGCAGACCCAAGAAAGCACAAACTGGATGACTCCGGCGAGCACGTATGGGGATCTCACTCCCTGGGGGCCCGATGCCAGATAGAACTTATGGATTCCGAGGCCACCGAGGAAGATTGCGAGCAGTGCGGCCACGAGCTTCTCTTTCTTGTTGTTCATACGGAGATCACTCCTTTTGTTGAGGGGGACTTTGTTTGACGATGGGGTACTCTTTGGAGGAGACCCGCTCCTCCTTTCCCGATTCCCGCAGATGGAGCTCGACTCCCATCCGCGACTCCCCGTACTTTAACCCTCATTTTGACTCCTTCCCCATCGGGGCATAACACATCAAAAAAAGGGCGTTGCGCGGGCCACAAGCCCCCTGGATACACGCTAAATTCCACCCAAGCGAAAATCTTCTTTTCTCTTCGCAAAATCCCCGCCTTTTTTCACTACGCTCCTACGATGAAAAAGACCACGATTCTCTCCCGCGCGACTCTCGCGCTCCTGTCATTCGTCCTGCTGGCATTTTCCCTGAGTGCAGCGAATCTGTTGCCGGGGGACACCAGCTGCGAGATCAGCGAGGGATTCTTCCGCTTGCCCTGGATGGGCAATTCCGCCACCTGGACGATGCGCCGGGGCGCCGACGCCCCCCATGGCAGACAGTATGTCTCCTACATCGTGCCCGCAAATGGAAAGACCTCCTTCATGGGATCCTTCGAGAACGGCGCCACCATGGACTTCCAGACGGGTCGCGACTACGTCTTCTCCTGCTGGGTCAAATCCAACGCCCCCGCCCGGATGCAGATGGGCCTAGTGAACTGCAACTGGAAGGACACCCATTTTTACGACCTGAATCCCACCCGGAACTGGCGACGTGTGGAGATCCCCTTCCAGGTCAAGTTCTCCGAGCCCTACTGGATGCTCCTGGAGGTCTTCACCGAAAATAACGCCCCCGCCGAAGTCTGCCTTGACGGCACCCAGCTGGAGGCCGACACCCGCACTGCCGGAACATACGCGGCCACCAGGGGCTTCCTGGCCAATATCTCCATTCCCTCCGACAGCACGAAGGTCTTCGGTCCACAGGACAAGGTCACTGTTCTCGTGAACAGCACCGGATACTCCGCCGAGATCGGTCCCGTCCTCTGCCAGGTCCGGATCACCGACTACCAGGGCAAGGAGCTCTTCTTCCAGGAGACGGTGGAGAATCCCGCCGACGGCATCCAGACCGTCCGCACCTCCCTGGAAGCGCCCTCGGGACGCCCCGGACTCTACGCCGTGCGCGGCATCTGGAAGTCCCAGAGGACCGGCGAGGTGCTCTCGGAGTGCCAGGACTCCTACGTGGTGGTACGCGAGTGCTATATCCAGGAGCCCGATGTGGAGCCCTTCATGGGCGTCACCGGCAGCGTCAGCACTGTCTTTGACCGCATTGGTCCCAAGTGGGTGGAGGTGGGCGCACACATGGAGCAGCTCATGCCCACGCCGGATGCCGACAACTCCGAGGAGTTCCTGCAGCGTTTCCGGGAATTCAAGGCGCGGGGCTACAAAGTGAAGTTCTCCATGCTGCACCTGCCGGGCACTCCCAATTGGGCGCACCGTCCTGAGGAAGTCGCCGAGGCCAAGGCCTGGGGCATGCAGGAATCCATCGGCTTTGCAGCCACCGAGGAATCCCTGTCGAAGCTCTCCGTCGTCTTCGAAAACCTGATCCGCCGCGCGGGCACCGATATCGATCTTCTGGAAATCGGCGGCGAGGACGACCTCATCGGGGGCTCCGAGCCCTACTACCGAAAGAAGTATCCCCAATACACCATCGACGGCATCGTCCACGGCCCCGTCTGCCGCGATATCGCCCGCATCACCACCGTATACATCCAGGCCGCACGACGCGCACGACCCGATATCCCCATCGCAGCAGGACGACCCTCCGGAGGAACCCACTACTTCGAATTCTCCCGCGATATCCTCACGCAGGTCCAGGGAGACTTCGAGTATTTCCCCATGGACTGCTATCCCTACGGAGTGCGATACATCAACGAGGAGAATCTCCCCTACATCGGATCCGCAAACGTGGACTTCCCCGGCGTCTTCGAACGCGCCAATGCCATGACGCACACATACCTCCAGGGACAAAAACCCTTCGTCTCCGAATACGGCTTCGCCATCGACAACCGCCTCCCCCTGGATCACCCGCTCCAGCAACTCCTCTGCTCCCGAATGCTCACCGCCGTCCTTAACGCGAAGCTCCTGGGATCCCCCATCTTCTACTGGTTCCTCACACAGAACTGCGTGGAGTCCAACTACTTCGACTACGGACTCTGGCATTCCGACGGCAATCCCACGCTCTCCCTGCCCGCACTGGTCCAGCTCTGCCATGTGGTGGAGAATGTCCGCCAGTACGACAGCCGTCTAGGCACCGGCGAGACAAACCTGAAGCTGGGAGTCTTCGGTCACCGCGACCACGCCATCCTCGCCATCTGGTGCGACATGGAGACCAATCCCCTGAAGATCACCTTCCCCGAAGGCACCACCTGCCAGGACTTCCTAGGCAACGAGGCGCCCATGTCCGAAAGCAGCCGAATGGTCGCCACACAGCTGCCGCAGTACTTCTTCCTGCAGGGACCCGATGCCTTCGAAAAACTCCAGAAGGCGATGCAGGACGCCGAAAATCTGAGCCTCTCGCTCTCCTGCTACCTGGAACTGGAGACCCCCGCACAGGCGCTCCTGACCCTGGAGGACTCCATCCCCAACAGCACCCAGGAGGCCGTGCTCCAGGTGACCCGGGAGGGCTCCTCTACCGCCACCCTGAACAAGAAGCCCGGCACGCCCTTCCCCTGGAAAGAAAAGTTCTCCCTGGCACCCGGAACCAATTCCATGCAGGTGGTTCTCCAGGATGCAAAGGGCTTCCAGAGCACCTCCAATCTCGCCTTCCCCTATACCGCCCTCACAATGGGAGAGAACGCCCTGGCCACCTTCGGCAATCGCCGACAGGATATCTTCCCGCCCGATCCCCATATCCGCTGGACCGGATACCAGGACCTGGGCGGCGAAATCCACCTCCGCGTGACCGATGACACCATCACCCTCAATGCCACCGTCGCCGACGACAAACACTGCAACAAGCACGCCGACTACCTCCTCTGGGACGGCGATTGCCTCCAGTTCGCAATCGTCCCACATGTCCGCATTGATCAGGAGGGCGTGATCCGGAAATACACCCCCGAGGATCTGGAGATCGCCCTGGCGCTCACCCCCGAAGGTCCCAAGGCATACGTCTACAACGGCACATACCCCGCCGACCGCCTCCAGGCAGGAAAGGACTTCCAGGTGATCCGCGACGATGCCGCCGGCATCACGAACTACTCCATCACCCTGGACCGAAAACTCCTGGGTCTCCAGGAGCCCCAGCGACTCTTCCGCTTCTCCGCCGTGGTCATGGATGACGACGAGGGCAGCGGACACGCATACTTCTACCAGTTCTCCCCCGGCATCACCGATGGCAAGAAAACCCACATGATGCCCATCTTCCAATTGCCCTAACCCCCTGAAAAAGGAGGAAGGAGCACCGTAATTACTTAGCAATTAGTGGGTAGTGGCTGGTCTATAAGGTGCCGCAGGCGCTCTTCCGCCGCTTTTGCGGCGGAACCAATACCGCCCCTGGGCCGCACCGCGGCGTGCTCCTAGCACCGGAGCGTTCCTTCCGAGCGTGGTTTTCGCGGGAAGATCTCCAAAGGACGGAGGGCTGCCGCCCCCGAACCCCCGCCTAGCTTCTT
>CAVGTF010000037.1:0-15939 GCA_963632245.1 Anaerovoracaceae bacterium | reverse complement strand
ACTGCGTCCGTTTCTGGTAGCCTAAAAGTCGGATAAAGCAATCACATTAGACAAGAAAATGGCGATGAGGCATGATTTTTCCAGAAAATCATGCCTTTTTCTTTTGCAAAATTTCGTGGATTCATTATATTTTAATACATCCACAAAACGAAGGAGGAGCTACTATGGCTAGACCGAGAAGCGGGAAAATTCATGTCGGAGAGCGCCGCGAGCGCCGCAAAAATGGGGATATTTATGTTTATGAGAGGACGACGGCCTACAACCCCGAGACAAGGAAGACCGTGACCGTCAGTGAAAGGCTGAAGGGAAAGATCAAGGCTGGCACAGATGAGATCGTGGCAACGCGCCCCAAGCGCAAGAAGGGAGAGACTCTGGTGACAGAAGTTGCAACGCGCAAGCACACAGGAACGACCGACATCCTGCAGTGGGCTGGAAGTTCCTCAGGCATTGATGATGCCGCCAAAGGGGCGCTCGAACGGGGTGATGCTGAAAAGGCCATCTCGCTTGCGCGGTATCTAGTAGCAACCAGCGGCGAAAGCCTAACCCGCCTGGAATCGTGGCAAATCATGCACGAACTGCCATACGCGGAGGGCATAAGCGAGGATGTCTACGGCGACCTCTTCGAACGGCTTGGGCGAAATGAAAGCGGTATGCAGATGTATTTCACAGCCCGTGCGCAGACTCTTTCCACTTGTCCCGTTATCGCCTTCGATTCCACAACGATATCAACGTACTCCGAGGGGCAAACGGAGGCAAGACAGGGCTTCAATAAGGATCATGACGGACTGAATACCATCAAGCTGTTGACTCTGTACTCCGTGCACGACCGGGAACCCATCGCCTTCGCCAAGCAGCCAGGCAATGTGCCGGACGTAATCTCCATTGAGAACGCGCTGTCTCAGTTGAAGTGCCTAGGTGTTACCCGTCCGACAATCGTGACTGACAACGGATACTACAGCCAAGAGAACATGACGCAGTTTGTTCGCAGGAACATGAAGTTCCTCATGCTGGTAGATCCGGAAGTGAAGTGGGTCAGGCAGTGCGTGGATAGCCTGAGGCCGACCTTAGACACAATGTCCTCTGTCTGTTCGTTTGATGTCTCCGTGCACGGTGCGTCAATGACAATCGAGCATGACTTCCCATTCATTCGACAGAGAAGCCGCGGTGGAATCGCCGCCGGGGAGGAGGAGACGATCACAAGGAGAGTTCAGGTTCACGTATTCCATTCATTCGCCCATGCAACAAAACGCAGGCAGGCGTTCGAAAGTTCGCTTCTGGAGCTGAAGAAACAACTTGAAGACGGGCAAACAGAGTTCTCGGAGACCGCCCAGAAGAGAATCAAGAAGTATTTCATCCTTGAAAAGAGAGGCCGTGGAGGCCAACTGAAGGTCTCCTTCAACGAAGAGGCCTTGGCAGAGAAGGTCAAATACTTCGGATACTTTGCTCTGGTGGGCAACCAGCCAATGGAGACCTTCGAAGCTCTGGAGAACTATCGGCAGCGAGAGAAGATCGAGGAGGCCTTCGCGGACCAGAAGGGCATGCTAGGCGGACGGCGACCGCGAGTCTGGCATCCCGACAGTCTGAAGGGACGCCTCTTCGTGCAGTTCCTGGCCCTTGGATACACTTGCTTCATCAGGAAGCGCCTGAAGGACCTTCAAGATGGACTTGCTAGGGATGCGAAGAGCCTCACGAAGGAACAGTTCGAGCAGGAAAAGAAGCTCGCTCAGTGGCTAGATGATCACTCTTTGGCACAGATCATGGACTGGTTCGACTGCATTGAGACCACGACTGTTCACACCCGAGCGGGAGAGATGCGGTGGTCTACGGAATCCGTGGCAAGAGACCGCATGCTCCTACAACGCCTAGGCGTAATCGACGAATAGTGTGCGTTTTAGCCGACTTTTACAATAGTTGTATAAATGAAAAAAGGAATCATAAAAATTGTTTGGATAATTGCTTTCTGCTCTTTAATAGTTTTTGCTTCAGGCTGGGGAGTACTGGTTTGGATAGATTGCACTTCTAGAGCTGTTTCGTATGAGTATGAATCCCTGGGAATAGAATTTTGGGGATGGAAAAGGGAATCGACGCTTGGCAAGGTTGAAATATATAAAGAAAAGGCGAAATACATTGATTTAGGGATTAGGATTGATGGAGAAATTTTCCCGTTTGGAGATGATGCAGTTTCTGTCCTGAAGCAAAATAGTATTCTTGTTGAGGACGATATGAGTGGTGTTTTTTGTGTAAGAGATGGTAGAACACTATTATATATAAATTTGCAAAGAGATGATGATATTCTATATGATCTAACCGTTTGTGGGAATACAATATTTGTTTTGCTAAAGGAAGAGATGGTTATAGATTTGCCGGTGTATAAAAACGAGCTAGTAAATTTATTTGGTGGAGATTTTATTGATTATGAATTTCCTTGCCATTAACCCTAGAGTACGGTAAAGCTAGAACTACAGCCATGCTCTAGGGGGTATGAAGGGGATGATAAACTGCGTTAGAATGCACTACCATCATCTTAGTAGCGAATATCTGTTTTAGGGGGACAAATGAGGAACGGTTAATATTGTGGGAAACTGTGATTCCTCAGAATGTTCAGAGGGGGGGATAAAGGCATCAGTTATTCCTTGTCCGAAATGCCGCGAGGAATTCCTGGTTTCCGTTCGGTCCGAGGATAGGTGAGGGGACGGTTCCCTGGGGGATCCAGTGGAGAGTGTCGTGGGCGAAGTCCTGGATTTTTTGGACGCACTGTCTGCGGATGGATTCGTCTCGTACGACTCCCTGGGAGCAGATGGCCTCGCGTCCTGCCTCGAATTGTGGTTTGATGAGGACGGCGATCCAGGCGCCGGGTTTCAGGAGTGGTGCGCAGTGTGGCAGGACTAGTGTGAGGGAGATGAAGGAGACATCCCCCACCAATAGATCAATAGGTTCCGGGATTAGTGACGCAGAGAGTTCTCGGGCGTTGACGCCCTCCAGGGAGATCACGCGGGGATCCTTTCGGAGCTTTTCGTGGAGCTGGTCGTGTCCCACATCCACGGCATAGACTCTTTTGGCGCCGTGTTGGAGGAGCACATCGGTGAATCCGCCGGTGGAGGCGCCCAGATCCAGTGCGGTGGTGTCCTGGACGGGTGGATGGAAGGCGTCCAGTGCGGCCAGGAGCTTCTCTGCGCCGCGGGAGACATATTGTGGGGGCGCATCCAGGACGAGAGTGGTGTCCTCCTCCAGGGGCTGTCCGCATTTCCGCAGTGGTGTGCCGTCGACCAGTCGGATCTTCCCCTCCTGGATGAGTCGTTGCGCGACGGCGCGGGAGGGGCAGAGTCCCTGTTGGAATGCCAGCTGGTCTGCGCGGATGCGTGCCATTGGGGTGTGTGGGAGTTAGATCGTCTCTCCCTGGAGGGGCGAGTGTGTCAGGAGGGGCACGTCGGGATTTTTCTCCACGAAGTAGTTGACTGCCCAAGCATCGGGGAAGAGGAGGACGGGGAGGTCTTCGTGGTCCATGCCCAGTCGGACATTGCTTCCCAGGTAGGCCCCGCGGAATTTTTCGGCATCGGCCTGGTTCTTGAGCCAGCGGATCTGGGTGTATGGGGTCTCTTCCAGGCGGACCTCGGCGTTGTATTCGGTCTCCATGCGGTGTTTCACCACCTCGAATTGGAGCTGTCCCACGGCGCCCAGCAGAGGTGCGCGGTTCACGTCGCTATGGAGGTGATAGACCTGGATGGCGCCTTCGTTGAGGAGCTGTTCCAGTCCCTCGGTGAATTGCTTATACTTGGAGGGCGCGGCATTTCGGAGGAAGCAGAAGACCTCTGGGGCGAAGCGGGGAATTTCGTTGTAGACCAATCCGGGGATGGTGGAGAGGGTGTCGCCGATGCGGAAGCTACCGTGGCTGACCAGTCCCACGATATCGCCGGGATAGGCGGTTTCGATGGAATCGCGGCCCTGTCCGAAGAGCTTCTGGGGATAGGAGAGGCGCAGGGGTCGTCCGCCGCGGGGATTGGGGACCGTCATGTCCTTGACGAATTGCCCGGAGCAGACGCGGACGAAGGACATGGAGTCCCGGTGGTTGGGATCCATGTTTGCCTGGATCTTGAAGATGAATCCGGAGAATTCCTCGCGTGTGGGGGGAATTTCGCCCAGGGAGGACTTTCGGGGCAGTGGGGGCATGCCGTGTTCCACGAAGTAGTCCAGGAGGAGCTGAACGCCGAAGTTGTTGATGCCGGAGCCGAAGAAGATGGGGGTGACGTCGCCGGATTTCACCAGTTCGTCATCGAAGGAATCGCCGGCCATGTCGAGCAGCTCGATTTGTTCGCGCCATTCCCGGAGCATTTCTGGGGGGAGGAGTGCGTCTAGTTGGGGATCCATTGGGCCGGTGGTCTGGGAGGCGGCCTTTGCGGCGCCGTGTTCCTGGTTAGAGAAGAGGTGCAGCTGGTGTGTGAGGCGGTCGTAGACGCCCTTGAAATCGGGTCCGTCGCCCAGGGGCCAGGTGACGGGGAAGACATCCAGTCCCAGGGTCTGCTCGATGTCATCCAGGAGCTCCAGGGGATTCTTGGCGGGACGGTCCATCTTATTCATGAAGGTGAAGATGGGGATTCCGCGGAGGCGGCAGATCTCGAAGAGCTTTCGGGTGCGCTCCTCGATGCCCTTACCGGCGTCAATGACCATGATGACGGAGTCCACGGCGGTGAGGACGCGGTAGGTGTCTTCGGAGAAGTCGCGGTGTCCGGGGGTGTCCAGAAGATTGATGCAGTAGCCCTTGTATTCGAACTGCAGGACGGTGGAGGAGATGGAGATTCCGCGCTCCCGCTCCAGGTCCATCCAGTCACTGGTGGTATTCTTCTGGTTCTTCTTGGCGCGGACGGATCCGGCCTCCTGCAGGGCGCCGCCGTAGAGGAGGAGCTTCTCGGTGAGGGTCGTCTTGCCCGCGTCGGGGTGCGAGATGATGGCGAAGGTGCGACGCCGCTGGATTTCGGATTCGAAACTCATATACCTAATAGGAAAAATGAGGAATGAGGAATGAGGAGTTGTGGCCACTCTGCAGTGGGCCTTGCCGCCACTGCGTGCCGGCAAACCGACAGCGGCGCTAAAGTGCGCCGCAGTTGGAAATTAGGAATTATTAGTTCACGGCGCTTGATGGCGCGTGCGCCAAGCGCGCCCGAATTGGCGCGCAAAAAGGGAAAAGGCAAAAATGGTGCCGCCGGTAGGCGGAAGAGCGCCTGCAGCACCGTTTAAGCTCCTACCTACTACCTTTCTACCTTCTACCTAGCAAAGCGGGGGCACGGGGGGCGCAAGCCCCGACCTGCCTTTGGTTGGCTTCTGGCTAGGAAGATGCAGTTATTCGGGGTATACCGGTTCTGGCATCAAAAGCGATACCGTACCGCCGGTAGGCGGAAGAGCCGCGTAGCGACCTTGTAAGCTAGCCACTAGCCGCTAATTGCCAAGTGCCTAATGCCGTTTGCGCGGGGTGCGCTTTGGGGGAGCGGTTTGTGTGGCAGTGGGGAGGAGTGGCTTGAGGTACTGTCCGGTGTAGGAGGTGGGGCATTGTGCCACGGTCTCGGGTGTCCCGGCCACCAGGAGGGTTCCGCCCTGGTCGCCGCCCTCGGGTCCCAGATCCAGGATCCAGTCGGCGGTCTTGACGACATCGAGGTTGTGTTCGATGACCAAGATGGAGTTTCCCTGGTCGCGGAGGGATTCCAGGACCTTTAGGAGTTGTTCGATGTCGGAGAGATGGAGTCCGGTGGTGGGTTCGTCGAGCAGGTAGAGGGTATGTCCCTGGGAGCGTCGTGAGAGCTCGGTAGCCAGCTTGACGCGCTGTGCTTCGCCGCCGGAGAGTGTGGTGGCGGGTTGCCCCAGGTGGATGTATCCCAGTCCCACATCCCGGAGGGTCTCCAGCTTTCGGAGGATCCGTGAGTGTGCCGAGAAGAATTCGCAGGCCTCGTTGACGGTCATGGAGAGGACCTCGGCGATGCTGCGGCCCTTGAAGCGGACGGCCAGGGTCTCCTCGTTGTAGCGCATGCCATGGCACTGTTCGCAGGGCACATAGACATCGGGGAGGAACTGCATTTCGATCTTCTTGATGCCGTCACCGTGGCACTCCTCGCAGCGTCCGCCCTTGACATTGAAGGAGAAGCGCCCCGGCGTGTATCCGCGGACTTTCGCGTCGGTGGTCTCGGCGAAGACCTGTCGGATCAGATCGAAGAGTCCGGTGTAGGTAGCGGGATTGGAGCGTGGGGTTTTTCCGATGGGCGTCTGGTCGATGACGATCATCTTGTCCACATTCTCCATGCCCTCGATCTTCTGGCAGGCACCGGGCTCGTCGTCCTTGATTCCCAGATGCCGGTTGATGGCGGGTTTCAGGATGTGGTTGACGAGGGTGGATTTTCCGGAGCCGGAGACGCCGGTGATGCAGCAGAGGAGCCCCAGGGGGATCTTGACGGTGAGCTTCTTCAGGTTATGGGCGGTGGCGCCCTTCACCACGAGGAATTTTCCGTTGCCGGGATTGCGGACGGCGGGGACGGGGATGGTTCGTCTGCCGGCGAGGAAATCGCCGGTGATGCTTCCGGGGGTATTGGCGACCTGTTCGGGGGTGCCCTGTGCCATGAGGTTTCCGCCCTGGCGTCCGGCGCCGGGTCCCAGATCCACGATGTGGTCGGCGGCGCGCATGGTATCCAGGTCGTGTTCCACGACGATGACGGTGTTTCCCAGATCGCGCAGGTGTTTCAGGCTATCCAGGAGCCGGGCGTTGTCGCGCTGGTGCAGTCCGATGGAGGGCTCGTCGAGGATATAGAGGACTCCCACCAATCCGGAGCCGATTTGGCTGGCGAGTCGGATGCGCTGGGATTCGCCGCCGGAGAGGGTGCCGCTTTCGCGATTGAGCGTCAGGTAGTTGAGTCCCACCGTCTTCAGGAAGCCCAGGCGGCTCTTGATCTCCTTGAGGAGCTCGTCACCGATCTTGTGCTGGGATTCGGTGAGTTCCAGGCGTTCCAGGAATTCCAGTGCGGCGTCGATGGAGAGTGCGCAGAATTGGCTGATGTTGAGTCCGCCCAGAGTCACGGCAAGGTATTCCGGCTTGAGTCGTGCGCCATGGCACTGGCTGCATTCCTCGTAGATGGAGCTCTCTTCCAGGCGTGCGCGAAGGTCCTCGTTGTCGGTCTCCCGGAGGCGCCGTTCCAGATTGGGGATGATTCCCTCGAAGGGTTTTCGCCAGGGGTGCATCTTTCCGCGCTCCCAGTAATCGAAGGCGATGGTCTCCTCGCCGGTGCCGTAGAGGAGCTTGTGCCGGATGTCCTCGGGGAGCTTCTGCCAGGGTGTGGTGAGGGAGAAGTGGTAGTGTTCCGCCAGGCACCGCAGGTAGTGGTTATAGAGCATGATGCCGTAGCGGGGACCCCGTCGCCACAGCGGGATGGCGCCGCGTCGGATGGAGAGCGTGGGGTCGGGGACCACGGCCTCGGGAGTGAAGGTCAGGTGTTTTCCCAGGCCGTCGCAGCCGGGGCAGGCACCGAAGGGTGAGTTGAAGGAGAAGTTCCGGGGCGCCAGCTCGCCGAAGGAGAGTCCGCAGTCGGGACAGGCCAGATTTTCGCTGATCCACTCCTCCCGCCAGCCGCCCGGCGCCTCGGCGTCTTCCCATAAGACCCCCAGCAAGCCCTTGCCGTGCTTCAAAGAGAGCTCCACGGAGTCGTTGAGACGGCTCTTCTCCCATTGCCCGGAGACCAGCCGGTCCACCACCGCCTCCACGGAGTGCCGGAGGGTCTTGCCTAGCTTGATGTCGTCGTCCAACGAGACGATCTTGCCATCCACTCGCGCGCGCACGAAGCCATCGCGGCGCATCTGTTCCAGGACCTCCACGTGCTCGCCCTTCTTTCCGCGGACGTATGGTGCCAGGAGCATGACGCGGATGCCGGCGGGGCGCGCCATGAGGGTCTGGCAGATTTTCTCGGCGCTCTGGGTGGCGATGAAGCGTCCGCATTTTGGACAGTGTGGGGTCCCCAGGTGTGCGTAGAGGAGTCGGAGGTAGTCGTAGATTTCGGTGGTGGTGGCCACGATGGAGCGTGGCGAGGAGGATGCCACGCGCTGTTCGATGGCGATGGCGGGGGAGAGTCCGGTGATGCTCTCCACCTGGGGCTTTCCCAGGCGATCCAGGAATTGCCGGGCATATGCGGAGAGGCTCTCCACGTAGCGGCGCTGTCCCTCGGCATAGAGGGTATCGAAGGCCAGGGAGGACTTTCCGGAGCCGCTGGGACCCGTGATGACCACCAGCTTGTTGCGGGGGATGTCCAGGGTCAGGTTTTTCAAGTTGTGCTGGCAGGCGCCTTGTATGTGCAGGCAGTCGTCCATGGACGTGCGGGAAATAGGAGAAATCAGAGAGTATTCGTACACGCGCGCAAGGGGGCAGTGGCCCCTCCTTGCACTCCTCCCCCGGGAAAGTCCCTTAATTTAATTCCATAAAAGGGGACCCCTCTGCACCCCGAAGAAGACAAATGAAAAAGTCCCGGGGAAACTCCGCGGATTTTTCAGGCGAAAGACCCAGGTTTTAAGGAAAAACCGGAAAAATCCTTAAAAAAGTTGGAAAAAAGTGGAAAATTTTTCATAAATCGGTGTTTTTTCCTTGAAAAAATCAAAGTTATGCAATAAAGTTTCCTCGTGCCACCCGATGATGGCATTTTTCTGGATCCCCTTCCGGTCGTCACTTCCGGCGGCTTGGAGTAGTCACCAACAATGTCAGAAGAGAGGTTCCCCCGATGAAAGCAAAGTTCTGGGATGTGAAGACCCGCAAGTCCGTGGAGACCGAGGTCCTCGAGTGCGTCACCTATGACAACGGCCGTTCCGCCTACAAGGCCAAGACCGCTGATGGCCGCAACCTGACCCGTTTCGTCAGCAAGGAAGAGGCTGCCAAGTTCAACGGCGGCAAGTGCGCTTGCAAGGGCAAGAAGAAGTAAGCCTGCGGGTTGAATTTCAACCCTCTTTCTTCTTGAAAACTCCGGAGCCCAATCAACGGCACCGGAGTTTTTTTGTGCCCACTGCATTTTTATTGAAAACCGCCGATCATGCCCGAGAGCGCGTCCGATCACTTTCTCATTCCCGAGGAGGAGCTCCGTTTTCAGGCGGTCCATGCCTCCGGTCCGGGCGGGCAGGGCGTCAATACCGCGTCTTCCGCGGTGATCCTCCGATGGGATCTGCGGAATTCCGCGGCATTGTCCGAGGAGGCCAAGGCGCGGATGGCGGAGCTCTGCCGGAGTTGGCTCACCCGTGAGGGCGAGGTGGTCATTGACGCCCGGGAGTTCCGGAGCCAGCTGCAGAATCGCCTGGCCGCCCGTGCGCGTCTGGAACAGATGGCGCAACGGGCGCTGAAGCCGCCGCGGAAGCGCCGAAAGACCCGCGTCCCGAAAGCCGAGCGGGAGCGTCGGATGCAGGCCAAGAAACGCCGCGGCGAACGGCTCCGGCAACGGCGCCCCGATGCCGGGGAGTGAACCTGTGTGCCCCGCGGAAACGGCGGTCGCTGTCCGTTTTTGTCATGCGGGGAAATTGGGGGTGTCAACTTGTAAAGGTCTGAAATCCCGTTATATTAAGCGACCGCATTTCTCCCAACCCCTTTTTTGATCCCATATCTCTACTAAATCAGGAACCTACTGAATGCCTACTATCAATCAGTTGATCCGCAAGGGCCGCGCCGTGAAGCCCGCCAAGAGCCGCGTGCGCGCCTTGGACAAGTGCCCCCAGCGTCGCGGTGTCTGCATGCTGGTGACCGTCCGCACCCCCAAGAAACCTAACTCCGCTCTGCGCAAGGTCTGCCGTGTCCGCCTGACCAATGGCCAGGAAGTCACCGCATACATCGGCGGCGAGGGTCACAACCTGCAGGAGCACAGCGTTGTGCTGGTGCGTGGCGGACGTGTCCGCGACCTGCCTGGTGTGCGTTATCACGTGGTTCGCGGCAAGTTGGATACCCTCGGCGTTGACAAGCGTCGCCGTGGCCGTTCCAAGTATGGCGCCAAGCGTCCGAAGCCCGGTGCCGACGCCAAGAAGAAGTAGGATTTGCAGCACATCGAGGATAGCATAGAAAATGAGAAGACGTCAGGCTGAAAAGCGCACTCTGATTCCCGACGTGCGCTATAACAACGAGCTGGTCGCCCGGCTGATCAACACGATCATGCTGAAGGGTAAGAAGTCCACCGCGCAGTCCATTGTGTACGGTGCCTTTGATCTGCTGAAGGAGAAGAAGAGCGACGTGGAGCCCCTGGACATCTTCCTGGCGGCTCTGGAGAATGCGAAGCCCCGTCTGGAGGTCAAGAGCCGCCGCGTGGGTGGTGCCACCTACCAGGTCCCCCTGGAAGTCCCCGCCGGCCGTCAGGTCGCCCTGGCCATGCGCTGGCTGGTGACCTACTCCCGTGGTCGCAAGGGCATGGACACCTGCCACGCCCTGGCCGCCGAGCTGATGGATGCCTACAACAACACCGGCAACACCATCAAGAAGCGCGACGACGTCCACAAGATGGCCAACGCCAACAAGGCGTTCGCTCACTTCCGGTAGAAATACCGATTCTCCCCTAGGGAAGCCCCCGGACATTGAGATCCGGCGGAGTCCCCTGGGGATTCCGCGAAACTCCCCGGTGACCATCGCCGGGGAGTCTTTCGCATGCAACGGGAGGGGCTGACGGTTCCCTTTCGCGAAGTCACAACTCCCTCTCCGGCGGAATCATGGCGCTGCAAGACGATTCCATCCGAAACATCGGCATTATCGCCCATGTAGACGCCGGGAAGACCACGCTGACCGAGCGGATTCTCCTGGAGACGGGAGAGCTCTCCGCCTGCGGCGCGGTGGAAGAGGGCAACACCGTCAGCGACTACCTGCTCCAGGAACGGGAGCGCGGCATCTCCATCGTGAGCGCCGCGG
Source organism: Anaerovoracaceae bacterium (assembly GCA_963632245.1). Taxonomy (GTDB): domain Bacteria; phylum Verrucomicrobiota; class Lentisphaeria; order Oligosphaerales; family Oligosphaeraceae; genus UBA1724. The sequence continues at coordinate 5,051 of CAVGTF010000037.1, read as the reverse complement.
TCACTTGCCCCTGGAAGGGCAGGCAGTTCAACATCTTAGACACGCCGGGACACATTGATTTCACCGCCGAGGTGGAGCGCTCCCTGCGGGTCATTGACGGCGCAATCATGGTCTTCTGCGGCCTGAGCGGCGTTCAAGCGCAGTCCGAGATGGCCTGGCGGCGAGCGAAGACCTACTCCCTTCCGGGACTGGCATTCGTCAGCAAGCTGGATCGTCCGGACGCCCGACTGGACGCGGTGGTGCAGCAGATGGGCCACTTGATGGCGCCGCTTCGGCCACTGCCTCTCATGCGGCCGGTCTGGAATGCCCAGGGGAACCTGGCGGCGATTCTGGATCTGCTGACAGGCGAGCGGCTCGGTCCCCGGGAAGAGATTTCTTCCGAGGAGCTGGAACTCCAGCTCTGGGATGGCCGGGTGGCCCTCATGGAGATCCTGGCCGAGGAGGACGAGAACCTCCTGGAATACTACCTCGATCGCCGTTTTCCGCCTCTTGCGGCGGTGAAGGCGGCCATCCGAAAGGGCACTCTTCGGAATCGGCTGATCCCGGTGCTCTGCGGCTCCGCGAAGCGGGGCTGGGGAGTCCCGCAGCTGTTGGATGCGGTGGCGGACTTCCTGCCATCTCCGGCAGAACGTCTCCGGACTCCCGCTGGCAAGCGATGCTTCCCCGCAGGCAGAGAGGGGTTGTCGGATGCCGAGGGCCATCCCTACGCCGTCATGTCCGTCATCAAGACGGTCCGGACCCCCTGGCCCGGCGACTACGTGGCGGTCCGCCTCTACAGCGGAACCCTCCGCGCGGGAATGGCCCTCCGGAATGTGAATCGCTCTGTGGACTGGACGCCGGGCGCCGTCTGGCGTCTCCACGCCGCCGATGCCCAGGAGATTCCCGAGGCGGTCTCCGGCGAGGTCGTGGGACTGGCCGCCGCTCCCGGCGACGCGATTCCGTCCTTCCGTGCTGGCGACACGCTGGTAGAGGAGGGCGCGCCCGCCATCCGGCTGGCGAAGATGCATTTTCCGGAACCGGTGCTCTCCCTGGTCCTCGAGGCCCTGGGTCCCCAGGACCGGCAGGATCTGCCGAAGGCGCTGAGTGCTTTGGCTGAGGAGGATCCCACCCTCCGCTGGAAGAAGGGTCCCCGCGACGGACAATGCACCGTTTCTGGACTGGGAGAGCTCCATCTCCAAGTCCTCCGGGAACGACTCCTTTCCGAATACCGGGTCAAGACCCGCGCCGGAAAACCCCTGGTGGCCTATCGGGTCACCGTGGAATCCCCCACGCAAATCGCGCGGGAGTTCCGAAGACAGCTTTCTCCCACTCTGGCCGTCCAGGCACGGGTGGGAATGACATTCGAGCCGCTGTCTCCCGACAGCGGCGTCCAGGTGGAGGTGCCGAAAGACCTCTCCGCCAACCTGCCCAAAGAACGGCTCGATCCCGTTCTCCAGGCAGTCACCGAATTCGTCCAGGGAGAAAACCCCACGGGCTATCCCTTGACGAACATGCGCATCACAGTCCAGGAGGTGTCCAGCCAACAGCCCGACACTTCCGAACCGGTGTTCTTAACCGCTACCAGACTGGCTTTGGTCGATTCCCTCGAACTGGCCCGTCCGGTCGTGCTGGAACCTGTGATGCGGCTCGAAGTGAGCTCCCCCACCGAACAGATCGGCGCAATCCTACAGGACCTCCGGGCACGAAAGGCACGGATCCTCCAGATGGATGCTCTGCCCGACGGAGGGGCCCGCGCAGTCGCCCTCGTCCCCGTCGCACAAATTCTCTCCTACGCCACCTCCCTCCGGTCCCTGACCGGCGGACGGGCGCTCTTCTCCGCCGAGCCCGCGGCTTTGGAGAGACGACAGGAACAGGACAAATAACCAGGAAAAGGACATGGCTAACAAGCAAACCATCCGCATCCGGCTCCAGGCCTTCGAAAACACGATCCTGGACCAGTCCACCGCGGACATCGTCGGCACCGTCAAGCGGACCGGCGCACAGGTGGCGGGACCCATCCCCCTGCCCACCAAGATCGAGCGCTTCACCGTCAACCGCTCCCCCCACGTGGACAAGAAGTCCATGGAGCAGTTCGAGATCCGTACCCACAAGCGGGTGCTGGATATCATCAACCCCACCGTCCGCACTGTGGACGAGCTGCGCAAGCTCTCCCTGCCCGCCGGCGTGGAAATCGTCATCAAACTCTAAGCCTAGGAGACACGGAATATGAAGAAAGGTCTCATCGGCAAGAAGTTGGGTATGACGCAGGTCTTCAACGAACAGGGACAGCTGGTCCCCGTCACCGTGATTCACTGCGGACCCTGCACCGTCATCAGCGCCAAGACCGCCGCCAAGGATGGTTACAGCGCTCTGCAGTTGGGCTTCGGCACCCGCAAGGCGAAGAATGTCTCCAAGGCCATCCTGGGCAATGTGAAGGCCGCCGGTCTGGAGAGCAATCCTCCCGAGGTCATCAAGGAAATCCGTCTGGACAGCGATCCCACCCAGAACCCCGGCGATGTGCTGAAGGTCGAGGATGTTTTCGCCGTTGACGAATACGTGGATGTCACTGGTACCACCAAGGGCCGCGGCTTCCAGAGCGTCATCCACCGCTGGCATTTCGCCGGTGGCCGTGAAACTCACGGCGGTGCCTGGACTCGCAGAACCGGTTCTATCGGTATGTGCGAGAAGCCCGGCAAGGTCATGAAGGGTCATCCCATGCCCGGTCACATGGGCAATGTGAACCGCACCACCCAGAACCTGCAGGTCGTGGGTGTGCGCCCCGAGGAGTCTCTGCTCCTAGTCAAGGGCGCCATCCCCGGAGCCAATGGTGGCGTGGTCTACGTGCGCAGCGCCGTCAAGAAATAACCCGGGAGGATGCCAACAATGTCTAATCTGAATATCCTCAACCAGCAGGGCGCCGACACCGGCGCAGCAGCCACCATCGAGGAGAGCTGGCTGGTCCGCGACAAGGGCGAGCAGGCCGTGAAGGACTCCGTGGTCGCGTTCCTGGCGGCCCACCGCAGCGGTACCGCTTGTGTGAAGAACCGCGCTGCCCTCAGCAGCCGTTCCCAGGCGAAGCCCTGGCGTCAGAAGGGCACCGGCCGTGCCCGTAGCGGCGGCAAGAGCAGCCCGATCTGGAGAGGCGGTGCCGTGGCGTTTGGCCCGGTTCCCCGCGACTACTCCAAGTATGTGAACAAGAAGGTCCTGAAGCTGGCTCTCCAGCGTGCATTCACCGATCGCCTGGACGAGGGCGACGTGATTGTGGTGGACGACCTGAAGTTCGAGACCCCCAAGACCAAGGAGATGACTGGTTTCCTGAAGGCGATCAACGCCGGCGAGGACGCCTTGGTCCTGGTGGACGACTACTCCGAGAACGTGGATCTGGCCGCCCGGAACCTCCAGCAGGTCCTGGTCCTCAAGGCCACCAGCGTCAACACCTACCTCCTTCTTCTCTTCAAGAAGATCGTCATCACCAAGGCCGCCCTGGTCAAACTGGGTGAGCGTCTTGCATAAGGAGTGAACACGATGGATAAGACCTTCAATCCTTACGATGTGGTTTACACCGTGCTCATCACCGAGCGCGGCACTCAGCTCACCGACAAGTTCAACAAATACCTCTTCAAGGTCAACCCCGCCAGCAACAAGGTGCAGATCCGCGCTGCCGTCGAGGCCATCTTCCCCGAAGTGAAGGTGTCCGGCGTCAACACGATGAACTACCTTGGCAAGTCCAAGCGGATGCGTTCTGCCAAGATGGGCAAGCGTCCCGACTGGAAGAAGGCCGTGGTGACTCTCTCCGAGGGAAAGATCGAGCTGCTGTAATCGTCACTCACACAGGAGAAATCTCGCAATGGGAATCAAAGCATACAAGCCTACCAGCCCCGGACGCCGTGGCATGGTGGTGAGTGACTTCTCTGAACTCACCCGCCGCACCTCCGAAAAGTCCCTCACCGTGGGCAAGCGCTCCACCGGCGGCCGCAACAACATCGGCCGCATGACTGTCCGCTTCCGTGGCGGCGGTGTGAAGCGTTGCTATCGCATCATCGACTTCAAGCGCTACGACAAGGACGGCGTGCCCGCCAAGGTGGCTGAGATCGAGTACGATCCCAACCGCACCTGCCGCATCGCACTGCTCCACTATGTGGACGGTGAGAAGCGCTACATCCCCGCCCCCGTGGGCGTGAAGCAGGGTGACATGCTGATGAGCGGTGCCACTGCCGACTACAAGCCCGGCAACAACATGCCTCTGGCCAACATCCCCGAGGGTGTGAACATCCACTGCATCGAGCTGGTTCCCGGCAAGGGTGCCCAGCTGGTCCGCTCTGCCGGACAGTATGCGGTGTTGCGCGCCAAGGAGAATGGCTATGCGCAGGTGCGCCTGCCCTCCGGCGAAGTCCGCCTCGTCAACCTGAAGTGCCGCGCGACCATCGGTCAGGTGGGCAACATTGAGCATGGTGACGTGAAGCTGGGCAAGGCCGGCAAGGCCCGCTACCTGGGCTTCCGTCCCCACGTCCGCGGTGTCGTCCAGAACCCTGTCGACTCCCCCATGGGTGGTGGCGAGGGCCGCTCCTCCGGTGGTGGACATCCTCAGTCCCCCTGGGCGCAGCTCTCTAAGGGCTTCAAGACCCGCAAGCCCAACAAGCAGTCCAGCAACTTCATCGTTTCCAGGAGGAAGAAGTAATGTCCAGAAGCATCAAGAAAGGACCTTTTGTCGACGATTCCCTCCTGAAGAAGTCGGAGGCAATGGCAAAGAGCGGCAAGAAGGACGCCATCAAGACCTGGAGCCGTCGCTCCACTATCCTGCCCGAGTTTGTGGGACAGACCTTCTCTGTCCACAACGGCAAGACCTTCGTCAATGTTTTCGTGACCGAGAACATGGTTGGTCATCGCTTGGGCGAGTTCGCCGCAACCCGAATCTTCCGGGGACACGGACAGATCTCCGGCAAGTAGCCTGAGACCAACGAAAAAAAAGGCCATCCGGTCTATTGAGACTGGATGGCCTTTTTTTGTCGCTTCGCTCCTGAAAAAGGAGGAAGGAGGAGGGAGGAAGGAGGAAGTTAGGCCAGGGTTTCGCA
>CAVGTF010000036.1:6452-16115 GCA_963632245.1 Anaerovoracaceae bacterium | reverse complement strand
CACATTGCACATTGCACATTGCACATTGCACATTGCACATTGCACATTGCACATCGCGCCGAAAGGCGCCCCTCCTTCCTCCTTTTTTCTTATGCGTTTTTTCTCTAGATTTTTGCTCTTTGTCGCTTTTTCCTTATTTGCGGGCGCACTGTATTCCCAGGAGTTAGGGGGTGCGCGTGGGACCTTCTTGGAGATTGCGAAGCGTTATGAGGTAGCGGAGCAGCATCCTGCGCCTGCCTGGACTCATCGGAAGGACAAGCCGCTTTTCCGGATGGCGTGGCTTTCGGATATGCACATCACCACTCCGGAGGACATGGAGCGCCACAAGAAGCTCCTGACGAAGATCCGGAAGGAGCTGAAGCCGGTGGCGGTGCTTTTTAGCGGTGACAACTGGGGAATTGGTATGGATGGTGTGGAGCGCAGCCGGAGTTTCCGTCAGTTCTTGGATTTGTGTCTCGGCAAGAAGGATGAGAAGGGCTTTGTGAAGGCGGTCGTCATTCCTGGCGACAATTGGGCACCGGGCTTTGAGACCTCCTTTGCCAGCCGGCAGGTCGCCTTCACCCTGGGCGGCTTCCGCTTCATCGCTTTCGCTCCCGACCGTGGCGGAAAGAAGAATGGCTGCACGCTGCACTCCCAGGAGAGCCTCCGGTGGCTTGAGGACGAGCTGAGTTACGCCGCCATCTCCGACCAGCCCGTGATCTATATTCAGCACGAACCACTTTTGCCGCCATCCACTCTGGATGCCTCGAAGATCTCCATGATGCTGGATAAGGCGCCGCAGGCCTTCCTGGCACTGGGCGGACACCTCCACTTGGATCTGGAATTCACCAAGAACCATTGGCGTCAGTGGGTGTGCCCCTCTTCCGGACATAGCCACCGTCCCGGTTTCAAGCTCCTCAGCTTCTATCCCGACTGCGTGATTGCGCAGGCGTGGGAGGAGGACCCCAAAGAGAAGGGCGAGTTTCGTGCGGTGCCGAAGTATCTGCGTGCGCCCATCCCCCTCCAGTGCCGGGGCGATCTCTCTTCCGTGAAGACCTACGATCCAGAGGATGTCTCCCGCCGCGCGCATCTCGCCTACCAGGAGGACCCGGATCTGGATGCGGAGGTGGATCTGGTGACCAACGCCATGGTGGATTATGCCCTCCGATACGTGATCCAGCGCTCCCTCAACAAGAAGTAGCTTTATTGATACTCCCATGGCAATCAGGCTCTGGAATCTCGAGGAAGCAGCCGCCTTCCTGAATGTGGAGACCAAGGAGTTGCGCGCCCTGGTTACCTCCGGCGAGATCCCCTGCGTCCCCCAGGGCGACCGCATGATGTTCGATCCCGAGGAGGTGGATGCCTGGTATACCACCCGGATGGTTCGGCGACTTCCCGTGCATCACCGGGAGAACCCCCGCCAGGCGCCGTCGCCGGAATTCCTCCTGGAGGGATATTGCCGCGTGGGGCTCATGGAGCCCGCGCTGGAGGGAAAGACCAAGCCCGCAGTCCTCCGGGAATTGACCGCACTGGCCGAACGTGCCGGAGTCCTCTATGACCCACAGGAATTCCTGGAGGGACTCCGTCGACGGGAGGAGGCGGGCTCCACCGCAATGGCCGAGGGCATCGCACTGGTGCACCCAATGTCGCGAGACGAATACACCTGCGTGGAGCCCTTCCTTGCCATCGCACGCACACGCGTACCCGTCCACTTCGGCGAGGAAAATGGCACGCCCACCGATCTCTTCTTCCTGATCTGCTCCCCAAAGCCACAGGAACACCTCCAGATCCTGGGAAAACTCTGCCGATTGGCCGCCGAGGGCACCTTCCTCCAACAACTGCGCGAGGCCACCACTCCCGAAGAGATGATGCAGGCAGTCCAGGGGAAGTGATCAACAACGGCGGCAAAAGTGTCGTGTGCTGTCCGAAAATGTCAATTGTTTGTCAGAGGGTTTAGTGGGAGTGAGTTATAGTACCCGCTCCACCCGTCCTGCGGCGAGAGTCGCCGCTTTTTTCGAGGTATGGGTCGTAGTTTTGGATTTTGATTTTCGTGGAGTCTTGAGGATTTTTTTATGGACGAGCGTATGAGTGACGAGGGGGTGGAGAAGTTGGAGTCCGTGGAGGCTGCGTCTGTGGAGCAGCCTGATGTGGCAGCCGCTGACGCCCCGGTTTTGGAGCCTGGTGCGGGCTTTGTGGGCTTTGGGCTCTGTGAGGAATTGATGGCGGGCATTCGGGAGGCGGGCTTTTGTGAGCCCACTCCGATTCAGAAGGCGGCGATTCCTGAGGCGTTGAAGGGCCGTGATTTGTTGGGTCAGGCATTGACTGGCACGGGCAAGACCACCGCCTTTGGCCTGCCCTCCATGGAGCGCATCAAGGACCTGGAGGGTCTGCAGATGCTGGTGCTCACTCCCACCCGTGAGTTGGCTGCGCAGATCTCCAGTGAGCTCTATCGGTTGGGACACTTCACGGGGCTGAAGCCCGCCGCGTTCACGGGCGGACAGTCCTACCGTCGTCAGGAGGAGCTCCTGGCGCGTGGCGTGAATATCCTGGTGGCGACCCCCGGCCGCCTCATCGACCTCATGGAATCCGGCCATTTCGAGGGCGTGAATCCCGCGGTCATCGTGGTGGACGAAGCGGACGAGATGCTGGACATGGGCTTCATTGACGACGTGAAGCGGATCTTCCAGCAGTTCCCGGGCCCCCACCAGACCATGCTCTTTTCCGCCACCATGCCCAAGCAGGTGGAGGCGCTGGCGCGGGACATCCTCCACGATCCCCTCATGCTGGAGACCGAGACCCCCCAGGGCGCCAATAACGACATCGAGCAGCACTACTTCATCATCGAGGAATACGAGCGCACCAACGCCGTGGTGCGTCTGATCGAGTCCGAGGAGGTCACCAAGGCCATTATTTTCTGCCGCACTCGTGAGGAGACGGACTCCCTGAATATCCTGTTAGGCGGCCGCGGCTACAATGTGAATTGCCTCCATGGCGACATGGAGCAGGCGGCGCGCGGGCGCGTCATGGCGGCCTTCCGCCGGGGCGACTTCGATATCCTGGTGGCCACCGATGTAGCGGCGCGCGGCATCGATGTGGACAATGTCTCCCATGTCTTCAACTACCACCTGCCCTTCGACAGCCGCGCCTATGTACACCGCATTGGCCGGACGGGCCGCGCGGGCAAGACGGGCAAAGCGATCACGCTGGTGACTCCGCGGGAGTTGCGTCAGCTGGAGGGCATCCGCCGTTCGGTGGGCGCGAAGCTCTCTCTGGGACAGATTCCCACGCGGGACCAGGTGAACTCCCAGCGTCTGGAACGACTGCTGGCGTCGCTCTTTGCCGCCAATCTGGATGTGAAGCTCTTCGGGAAGATCCAGGAGATGATCGCCAGCCAGGACCAGGATCCCGCGGTGCTCTTCACGAAGATGGTCTCCCGGCAGCTGGCGCTCACCGCCGACCAGGGTCCCGAGCACATCGGCGTCTCTCCCGAAAAGCTGGAGAAGCTCACTGCCCGCGCCTATCGCAACCGCAGCCGTTTTGCGCAGCGCGCGCTCTTCCAGGAGGAGCGTGGCGGCGAGGGTGGCGGCGAGGGTGGCGAGGGGGCTACCCGTCCTCCTCGCAAGAAGAAGGAGGGCGGTTCCCACAAGAAAGGTGCCGAGGGCGTACGCGAGGATCGCGGCAACGAGGAGTCCTTCGAGCGTCCCGCGAAGAAGCGCCGCTACGAGGATCGGGAGTTTGAGCATTCGAAGCGCCGTCACGAGGACTACGAGGGTGGTGAGAACAAATTCCGTGAACAGAAGCGCAAGAAGCGTGAGAAGGCGGAGGCGCGTGGCGAGCGTCCTGCGGCGCAGAAGCCGGTGTTATTGAATCCGGATGGCACTCCCAAGCTGAACCGGAAGCAGCGCCGCGCGCTGAAATTCGGCAATCCGATGCCGGAGAAGTAGGGTCGTAGCCGGGAGCACTTTTCTATGGCGGGATCGGGCGGCATTCTGGATCGTCGGAGTTGGACCTTGGGGGAGCTCTGCGCTCTCCTGGCGCCCTTCGGCGCTACCCTGCAGCTGCCCGGTGGCATGAGCCTTGCGCAGTGCGAGGCGCTCCCGGCGCTCTCGGGCGCCTGTGGGGATTCCCGCCAGGCGCGTTCGGGCGTGCTTTTTTGTGCGATCAAAGGCGGTGTTACGGACGGCAATGACTTCGTGCCCCAGGCATTGGCGAGGGGTGCGGCGGCGGTGTTGTCGGATCGTCCGGGGCTGTCGTGTGGGGTGCCGGTGATTGCGATTCGTCCTGGGACGGGGTATGCGGCGGTCTCGCGGATTGCGGAGGCCTTCGCGGACTACCCCGCGAAGGGGCTGCGGCTGGTGGGGATCACGGGCACTGCCGGAAAGACCACCACCGCCTTCTTGCTGCGGGAGATCCTGCGTGCCGCCGGGGAATCGGTGGGGATGATCGGCACCGTGGTCTATGATGTGGGCGGCGGAAAGGAGCTGCCTGCTGATCGCACGACCCCCACGCCCTTCCTCCTCCAGGAGCTCTTTCTTCAAATGCGCGACAATGGCGTCTCTACCGTGGTCATGGAGTGTTCCAGCGCCGCGCTTCACCAGGAGCGCACCGGCACTGCATGCTTTGCCGCCGCCGCTTTCACCAATTTCTCCCGGGATCATCTGGACTACCACGGCACTATGGAGGAATACTGGAAGGCGAAGACCATCCTCTTCCATCAGCTCCTGCTGCCCGGCGCTCCCGCAGTCCTGAATCTGGATGACCCCGCGGTGGCTACGCTGGCACAGGAGCTCTCCGCTCTGCCAGAGGAGCGGCGTCCACGGATTCTGGGATTCCGCCAGGATTCCGAACCGCAGTGGGAATGCCCCCTTCCGGGTGCCTTCAATCGACAGAATGCCCGTTGCGCCGGATTGCTGGCACGCGGACTGGGCGTGTCCGAGGCGGTCATTCGGGAGACGCTGTCGAAGACCCATGGCGCGCCCGGACGACTCCAGCGGTTCGTCTGCCCAAATGGCGCCGTCGCTTTCGTGGACTACGCACATACCCCCGAGGAGATCCGCTGCGCGCTTCTGGCGTTGCGCCCGGAGTGTCCCGGTCGGTTGGGGATCCTCTTTGGCTGCGGCGGCGACCGTGATCGTGGAAAGCGCCCCATGATGGCCGCGACCGCCGCAGAATGCGCCGACTTCCTCTGGATTACCAGCGATAATCCCCGCACCGAGGACCCCGAGGCCATCCTGGATGAAATCGCTGCCGGAATCCCATCAACCATCCCATACCACCGACAGGCCGACCGCGCTCGCGCAATCCACGACGCCGTGGCCTCCTGCGCCCCAAACGACTGGCTCCTCATCGCTGGAAAAGGACACGAGGACTACCAGGAAATCAACCACGTGAAACACCCCTTCTCGGACTGGGACGTCTTGCGGCACACGTGCCGCAAAGCGTAAGTAGTTAGCAATTAGCGGCTAGCGGCTAGTTTGCAAGGTACCGCAGGCGCTGTTCCGCCGCGGGAGCCGCGGTGCCGGTACCGGCCTCTGGGTCTGTGTAAGGGCTTAAGGGGGTGCGGGGGGCTTGCCCCCAGTCCTTTGGATAGCTCCGCTTAATTTCTTCCGCCTACCGGCGATACCTTCCTTTTTTACTATGCCAGCTCCCACTATCAAAACCAATGTTCTTCGCTTGTTGGAGAATGCGGGGATTGCGTTTGCGTGGCACGAGTTCGATGTCTCTGACGGCAAGTTGGATGCGCGGACGTGTGCCGAGCGTGTGGGGGCGTTGCCGGACCAGGTCTTCAAGACTCTGGTGACCACGGGTGCGGTGGCGCGGACGTACTTCGTCTTTGTGGTGCCGGCCACGGGGGAGTTGGATTTGAAGAAGGCGGCGAAGGCGTGTGGACAGAAATACGTGGAGATGCTCCCGCAGAAGGAGCTGCTGCCCCTGACGGGATATGTCCATGGCGGATGCTCTCCCATCGGACAAAAGAAGCTCTTCCCTACCTACATTGACGAGACGGCGCAGCTCTTCGACCGGATCTTCGTTTCCGGCGGCCATACGGGCCTGAATGTGGAGCTGTCGCCGGAGGACCTCCGGAAGTTCGTGAATGCGGAATATGCGGATTTGACGAAATGATACAATTCGTAAATGTCAGCAAGAATTTTGGTCGCCAGGTCGTGATCAGCGAGGCGAATTTCGCGATTCACGATGGCGAGCGCGTGGGCTTTGTGGGCCCCAATGGCGCCGGAAAGTCCACGCTGTTGGAGATGCTCTCGGGCAATCAGCAGCCGGATCATGGCGAGATCAACTATCCCTCCAGCCAGCGCATCGGGTATGTGCGCCAGCAGCTCAATGCGCACGCGATCCAGACCTCGCTTTTGGACTATACGGAGGACGCGCTGCCGGAGCTCCACGAGATCAGCCGCGATCTGAATGCCATTGAGACGCGGTTGGCATCGGAGGAGAATCTGTCCGAGGAGGAGAGCAGCCGTCTGCTGAATCGGCTGGGGGACTTGCAGACCCGCTACGAACACCTGGGGGGATACGAATTGCGCACCCGTGCGGAGGCGACGCTCTCCGGACTGGGCTTTCCCGAGAGCCGATTCCAGGATCCCTTCAATAGCTTCTCTGGCGGATGGCAGATCCGCGCGGAGCTGGCGCGCATTCTGGTGGCGCAGACGGATGTGCTGGTGCTGGATGAGCCCACGAATTACCTGGATGTCCCCGCCGTGGAGTGGCTTTCGGACTACCTGAAGGGCTATTCGGGCACGCTGCTGCTGGTCTCCCACGACCGCTATATGCTCAATACGCTCACCAATGTGACCCTGGAGGTCATGGGCGGTCACGTGACCCGCTACCCCGGAAATTACGCATACTACCGCGAGACCCGCACCGCCCGTCACGAACAGCTGCTGGCTCAGAAGCAGAATCTGGATCGCAAGAAGGAGCAGCTCCAGCGCTTCATCGACCGCTTCCGCACCCAGGCCACCAAGGCCGCGCAGGCGCAGAGCCGCCAGAAGCAGCTGGACAAGCTGGAGGAGATCGAGGTGCAGTCCATCGTGGACCACGCACCCGTCATTCGGTTGCCGGAGCCGCCGCGTTCGGGGGACGAGGTCCTTCGACTGGAGGACGTGGGCTTCGCCTACGATGGCGTCCACGATGTGATTTCCCATTGCGATTTGCGGTTGGAGCGCGGCGAGCACGCGGCTTTTGTGGGACTCAATGGCATGGGAAAGACCACGCTGTTGCGGCTCATGGCGGGGAAGTTCACTCCGCGCTACGGGAAGGTGGTTTGCGGCACGAATGTGCTTATGGGCTACCAGTCACAGGACTACGCGGAGACCATGGATCCCGATGCCACCATCTACGAGACCGCGAAGAGCTACGCCTCCGACCGCTCGGAGGCCGATATTCGCGCCATGATGGGGTCTTTCGGCTTCCACGGCGAGGCAGTGGACAAGAAGGTCCAGGTGCTCTCCGGTGGCGAGAAGGTTCGTCTGGGACTAGCGCGGCTTCTCCTGCGGCCCCTGAATTTCCTGCTGCTGGATGAGCCCACCACGCACCTGGATATCCATGCGCGCGAGGCACTTCAGGACGCCCTGGCAAAATACCCAGGCACCATCGCGCTGGTTTCCCACGATATCGAGTTCGTTCGCGGCGTGGCGAATTCAATCTACGCCATGGAGCCCGGACGAGTCCGGAAATTCTACGGTGGATATGACTACTATCACCAGAAGCTGGCGGAGGAGAAGGCCGCTTCCCAGCCCGCGCCCGCTCCCAAGAAAGCCGCTCCTGCACAGCCGCAACAGCTACAGCAGCCCCGGAAGAATACCCCGCCTGCCGCTACGACACCACAGGGGAATGCTACACAGAAGAAGACCCCCGATGCACCGCCCCCGAAGCAGAATTATCGCGACCAGAAACGGGCGGAGTCACAGCTCCGTCAGACCTTCGGAAAGTTGCGTCGTCCCTACGAGAAGGTGGTCGCCGAGTGCGAGGAGCGCATCGCCGCGTTGGAGGAGGAGCAGGCGCAGATCTATGAGCAGCTTAATGCCCCCGCGCCTGATGGCTCCACCGATTTCGCCGCCCTGAATCGTCGTCTTGCCGAAATCAACCAGGAGTCCGAGGACAAGACATGGAAGTGGGAAGAGGCCTCTACCTCCCTGGAAAAGCTGGAACAGGAGTTCCAGGAAAGGCTGAAGAGCCTGTGAATGGCGCTGATGCGCCGTCGTAAGTATTTAGAAATTAGTGGTTAGTGATTAGTTTATAAGGTGCCTGCGGTGCTCTTCCGCCGCTTAAAGGCGGCGGTACGGTATGCGGCATTTGGGCCTGCGTATGGGGGAATGGGGGGTGCGGGGGGCTTGCCCCCAGTCCCCCGTCTGCTAGGGAGTAGGTAGTAGGTTTATAAGGTGCCGCAGGCGCTCTTCCGCCGCTTAAAGGCGGCGGTACGGTATGCGGCATTTGCCGCCTGCGTATGGGGAAATGGGGGGTGCGGGGGGGCTTGCCCCCAGTCCTTTGGATATTCCCCCCCTGCCTAACCCCTTCCGCTTACTGGCGGTACTGCGCGTCAATATGGGCGCGCTTCTTCTTCCTTTTTCACCGAAACGAAAAAAGGCGCCATCCGTTTTTTTAGCGGAGGCGCCTTTTTGAAGTTGGTACCGGGTATAGGACTCGGACCTATGACACGTGGATTATGATTCCACTGCTCTACCAACTGAGCTAACCCGGCAACTTTGTTGTAAAGTGGGCATACAATAAGCGATTCAGCGAGGATTGCAAGCGCCCAGCCGGAACTTTCCTGCGCCTTCTGCCTCTAACAGGGCACAGCCCGCCTTGGCGGCGGGGATAGCGCCCCCCGTGCCCCCGCCTAATGTCTTCCGCTTACCGGCGGTGCCATTTTTGCTTTTTTACTTTTTCCCCATTCTTTATCGCCATGTTTAGCAAGATTTTTTCCGCACTCTCGCTTTGTGGGTTGTTGTGTTTGGCAGCGATGTGTTTAGCGCCGTTATGGGCGGAGGGTGAAGGCGCGGACGAGAAGGAGCCGGTGGGTCGTCCGCTGCATTATTTATCGACGGACAAGGGTGTGTATCGTCCGGGGGAGTGTGTCTACATGCGGGATGTGGTGTTGGATGGCATTACGAATTATCCGTTGTCGTCACTGGTGGATGGCGAGGGGTTGTTTCGTTGGAAGGTGTTGGGTCCGCGGGAGGACGAGGTGGCTTCTGGCGAGGTCTCCTATCGGGACTCCGTGGGCGCCATGAGCTGGGAGATCCCGGTGGATGCGGTGGGCGGCGACTATGTATTGCGAGTGGAGGGCGACAATGGCGCTCCCGCCCAGCGGAAATTTCGGATTCGGCAGTATCGTGCGCCGCGTCTGCGCACGCAGCTGGATTTTCTGAAGCGCGGGTATTTGCCGGGCGAGGAGGTAGTGGCGCTGGTGCAGGCGAGTCGTGCGGACGGCACGGTGTTGTCAACCGCGAAGGCATCCGTAAGCGTGCTGCTGGATGGTGAGCGGATCTTCCAGCAGGAGGAAATCCCCTGGGTGGACGGCACGGGACGGGTGGCTTTTGTTCTCCCGAAGGAGATTTCGGTTGGCGAGGGCGTGTTGAATGTGGTCATTGAGGACGGCGGCGAGCTGGAGACGGCCGCCAAGAGCCTCCCGATTCTATTGGACAATTATTCCGTGAGTTTCTATCC
>CAVGTF010000036.1:0-6442 GCA_963632245.1 Anaerovoracaceae bacterium | reverse complement strand
TCTGGTCTTGGGTGTGTCCAACCGCGTCTATGTGGAGGTGGTGAAGAGCAGTGGCGTTGGCGCGGATCTGTCGGGCGTGGTGCGGGATGACCTGGGGGCGGAGGTCTGCCGTTACGAGAGCGTCTTTGATGGCCGCGGCATTCTGGAATTCGTGCCGGTGGCGGGGCGGAGCTATCGCCTGGAGATCGCCAGCCCCCGGGATGGCGGCGTGCGGTCCTTTGCGCTGCCTGTGGCGAAGAGCGGCAGTGTCCTGCGGGGGCTGAAGAAGGCCTTCGATTTCCAGGAGCCCATCCAGGTGTCGGTGTCCAGCTCTCCCGAGGGCGCGCGGACGCCCGCGGTGGTGGTCTTGCGGAAGCGCGACAAGGAGTTGTCGCGTTGCGAGGTGCCCTCCCAAGGCGGCGTGGTCTCTTTGCAGCCCGGCGAGGAGGAGGGCGTCCTCACGGCGACCCTTTATGCTGCCGACAATACCCCGCTGGCGGAACGACTCCTCTTCCGTCGTCCGCGCTATTGTGTGCATCTGGAGATCCAGGGCGCGGAGATCCCCCGGAATCCCGGTGACAAGGCGACGCTGACGGTGATTGCGAAAGACGATAAGGGCACTCCCGTGGAGGCCACTGTGGGCCTCTGCGTGACGGATGCCACCGTGGCGTCACTGGTAGATCGGCGGGATCGCGCGCCGCGCTTGCCTGTGATGGTCTATTTGGAGAACGAGGTCCTGGAGCTCACGGATGCCGAGGACTACTTCGATGCCGCTGATCCCCTTGCCGAGGACAAGATCGATCTGCTTCTGGGCACGCAGGGCTGGCGGCGCTTTGTGCTGGAGCGCCGTGAGGAGATCGGGAAGGTCCATGCGGATGCGCTGGCGCGGATTCTGGCGCCGGAGGTCCGCGCATTCCACCCCATCTTGTTCCGAAACCGTCGGATGCGCGCCGCCAATGCGGATGGCGTCATGCCCATGATGCTCCTGGCGGCCGCCGCGGCGGCTCCGAATGACCTGGAGGCCCTAGAGGGCGACGCGGTAGTGGAGGAGGCGGTCGCCTTCGGCGGCGTGGTAGTCCCCGAGGCGGATGTGGTTGTGGCGGATCCGGCGGCGGATGTTGCGGCGGATGCAGATGTCCCTGCGCAGGCGAAGGCATTTCGTCCGGGTCCCTGGGATCGTGGTCCCAAGTGGCGTCGGGAATACGCGCATCAGGTGCGGAAGGACCGGAAGGCTGGCGAGCGGGTGGATTTCGCGGAGACGATCTACTGGAATGCCAGTGTGAAGACGGATCCCCGGACGGGTCGCGCGGAGTTCTCTTTTGCGCTCCCCGATACCCTGGGCGGTTTCCAGGTCCGCGCGGATGCCTTCGGCAACAATGGCGCGCTGGGCGAGGCCACCGCGGAATTGCAGTGTGTGCGGCCCTTCTATGGCGAAATCAAGCTGCCGCTCTTTCTGACGGTTGGCGATACCGCCTGGCTACCCATCACGCTGGTGAATGCCTCCGAGAAGCCGTTGGAGAATGCGAATCTCTCCTTGTCGTCCTCAGACGACACCCTGGAGATCCTGGAGGCGCCCGCCTTTGTTGCCGGCGAGAATACGCTCGCTGCTGGCGAACGGCGATTGGTCTTTGCGCGGGTGCGTGCCCGGAAGGCGGGCAAGGTGGTGTTGACGCTCCGGAGTCTGGCGGGCGGCTACCAGGATGAACTGGGCCGCGAGGTCCGGGTGCTCTCGCCACTCTTCCCCTTCGCGATCTCTGGCGGGACCCGTCTCTCGGAGAAGAATCCGCTGGTTTTGGAGGTGGAGATTCCGTCGCAGGTGGAGAATGGCTCCCAGCGGGTGTCGGCGCAGGTCTATACCTCTCCCGCCGCTACCATGGAGGCCGCTCTCAATGCCCTCCTGAAACAGCCCTACGGATGCTTCGAGCAGACCAGCTCCACCAACTATCCGCTGGTCATGGCGCAGCAGTATTTCCTCACGCACGCGGGCTGCAATCCGGAGACGGTCGCCCGCGCCAAGGCGCTCCTGGACGAGGGATACAAGAAGCTGGTCTCCTTCCAGTGCCCCAATAAGGGCTACGAGTGGTTTGGCGATGATCCCGGACACGAAGCGCTCTCCGCATACGGCCTCATGGAATTCGTGGACATGGCGAAGGTGATGCCCGTGGATGAGTCCATGATGCAGGATACCCGCCGGTGGATCATGGGTCGTCGCGACGGCAATGGCGGTTTTCAGCGCAATGACCGCGCGCTGGATTCCTTCGGTCGCGCTCCCGCAAAGACCACGGATGCCTACGTGGTCTGGGCACTCCTGGAGGGCGGCGAGCCCGCGGAAAATCTCCGCAAGGAGATCGATGCCGTGGTGAAGAATGCCCGTGAGCAGAAGGACGACTACCTGAAGGCGCTGGCGGCGAATATCCTGTGGCTGTCGCAGCGTCCCCAGGAGGCGCGGGAGTTGGCGAAGGCGCTGGAGGCCGACCAGAAGCCCGATGGCTCCATGGCGAATCCCGGCACCACCATCACTTGCTCCGGAGAGCTCTCCCAGCGACTGGAATGCGCGTCCCTGGCCGCACTGGCCTGGACTCGCTGCGGTGCGGAATTCGTGCTGCCCCTGGAACGCACCATGAAGCTCCTGGCGGAGTCCTGCCAGAATGGTAAATTCGGCTCCACGCAGTCCACCGTGCTGGTCCTGAAGGCGATCAATGCCTACGACAGCGCGTTTGCAAAGCCCGCGGCGGAGGGTGCCGTGCAGCTCTGGCTGGACGGAAAGGCTTTCGGCGAGCCCGTGGCATTCACCAAGGACACCAAGGGCATCCTGACACTCCCCGATTGCGGATTGGCACTGTCTCCCGGACGACACACGCTGGAGATTCGCCTCAGTGGCGCCGCGGAGCTCAATGCCTCCTTGCAGGTGGAGGGAATGACCTCCCTGGGACACGCCTCTCGCGAACTCTCTCTGAATACCCGTCTGGATCGGGAGACCGTCAAGGAGGGCGAGCCCCTGCAGCTCTTTGTGGAGGTCGCGAATCTTCTGGATAAGGATGCGCAGATGCCGCTGGCGGTGGTGTCGCTCCCCGCCGGCACCGAGCCCCGTCAGGAACAGCTGACTGAATTGCGCAAATCCGGACAGATCGCCGCATACGAGCTCCGCGAAAATGCGGTGGTGCTCTATTGGCGCGGATTGTCCCCCAAGGAAATCCGGACAGTCCCGCTCTCCCTCACTGCCACCATCCCCGGCGAATACACCGCCGCCGCCTCTTCCGTGTATCCGTATTACAACGATACCGAGAAGGGGTATATCCCAGGCGTGCGCTTGAATATTGGGAAAAGGGAGTAGCGCAACCACAAGAGAATAACGAAAGGACGGGGGCTGCCGCCCCCGGTCCCCCGTCTGCTAGATAGCAGGTAGAAGGGAGTAGGGAGTAGGTAGTAGGCTTATAAGGTGCCTGCGGCGCTCTTCCACCTACCGGCGGCGAGTGCGGGCGGTATCGCCCGCAGATAGCAGGTAGAAGGGAGTAGGGAGTAGGTTTATAAGGTGCCGCAGGCGCTCTTCCGCCGCTTGGGCGGCGGTACGGTACCGGCCTCTTGGCCTGTGTATGGGCTTAGGGGGAGGTGCGGGGGGCTTGCCCCCAGTCCTTTGGATATTCCCCCCCCTTGCCGAATTTCATTCCGCCTATCGGCGGTACTGCGCGCCCAAAGAGGCGCGGCAATGCCGCCTGCATGGTCGTAGACCTTGCAGGCGGCATTATGGTACGGGCCTTTCCCGCCCAGTCTATTGAACAGCGAGTGAGTTTATGAGCAGTGTAGGAGCCAGTCATTCTTCCGATTTCATGGGTACGGAGCCCATTCCGCGCCTGTTGATGCGATTCACATTGCCGGCCATGGCGTCCAGCTTTGTGAATTGCCTGTATAACGTGGTCGACCGGTTGTATCTCGGTCATGCGGTGGGTCCGGATGCGTTAGCGGGCCTTGCGCTGACCATGCCGTATATGATCATCTTGGCGGCCTTCGGCGTGCTGATTGGACAGGGCTCCGGGGCGCTGATTTCGATCTTCCTGGGGGAGAAGAAGCCGGAAGCGGCCAATCAGGTGCTGGGACAGGCCTACGCCATGTATATCCTCTTCATCATCGCCATCCAGACGCCGGCGCTGCTGTTGCTGGACCAGACCCTCAATTGGATGGGTGCCACTCCCCAGGCGCTGCCGCACGCCCGCGACTACCTGCAGATCATCCTGTGGGGAAACATCTTCCAGCACGTCAGTTTTGGCGGTAGCAATCTGATTCGTGCGGAGGGCGATTCCATGGCGGCCATGGGCGTGATTGTCCTGGGTGCGGTCATGAACATCATCCTGGATCCCATTTTCATCTTCTGGATGGGCATGGGCATCAAGGGGGCGGCGTGGGCCACCATCTTGGCCATGGCGATCTCCTCCGGGTGGGTCATGCACCACTTCCTCCACGGCAACGGCGGCGTGCGCCTGAAGTGGAAGAATATCCGCCTCCATGGAAAAATCTTCCTGCGTGTGGTGGGCATCGGCACGGCGCCCTGCATCATGATGTGCATGAACAGCATCATCTTCCTCTTCTACAACCGGAGCTTCCTGAAATACGCCGCTACCGAAAACGAGGCCACTCTGGCAATCGCCGCATACGGCATCGTGGGATCCGTCCTCATGCTCCTCCTCATGCCATCCTTCGGCATCAACATGGGGGTACAGCCCATCCTGGGATACAACACCGGCGCACGGCTCTACCGACGCGTCGCACAGGCACTCATCTTGGCCGCCGCCTGGGCCACCGGAATCTGCGTGGCACTGGCGATCCTTTGCGCACTCTTCGCGAGCCCCGTCTGCGCACTCTTCTCGAACGACGACGGACTTCGCAACGTCAGCGCGCTGGCTCTCCGGATCCAGATGTGGGGACTGGGCTTCATTGGCATCGGAATCGTCACTGGCACATACTACCAGTCCATCGGACGACCCACCATCTCCATCATTATCGGATTCCTTCGACAGGGATTGGTGCTTCTGCCCGTGCTGATTATTCTGCCGATCTTCTGGGGAATGGATTCCATCTGGTGGGCGGGACCCGTCTCCGATGCCATGGCGGGAATCCTCTGCCTGGGACTGCTTCTGCACGAGCTCAAGCGCCTGCGCACCCAGGAACTGGCGGATAACGGCGCTAATCGCGCCGTAAGTGCTTAGAAATTATCTGCTAGTGACTAGTTTGCATTCTCTGCCTTCCGCGGTGACTGCCGCGGTACTGGTACTGCCGCTATGACGCGGCGGAAGAGCCGCGCAGTGACCAGAACAACTAACAGCTAGCCACTAACAACTTCCGCGGCGAAGGCGCCGCGGCATTGGCGCGGGGTTTCGCCTGCGAAACTCTGGGCTAACTTCCTCCTTCCTCCTTCCTCTTTTTTCAAAACTGCCGTATACATTAACGGCCACGCCGTTCGGTTGGTCCCGTAGCTCAGTGGTTAGAGCAGGTGACTCATAATCTCTTGGTCGCTGGTCCGAATCCAGCCGGGACTACCAGGCGCATTCCCATTTCTACTACGCACGCCAGAAGGGATGATATGAGACGAGGCGACGGAGACGATCCGCGTTTCGCCGGAAAAAAAGTATCGCAAGAATATCCTCAAGGCTACCCTACCATCATGACTCGCAGACTCCTCTGCCTGCTGACAGGCCTGGTCCTCATGGGACTGGGCGTGGCGCTGGGCACCCGCCCTGGATTGGGCACCACCGCAATCTCCAGCGCACCATATGTCCTTCACCAGATCTGGGGACTCTCCTTCGGCACCTGGACGGTCCTTTTCAATATCGGTTTCATGGTCGCACAGATGCTGATCCTGGGACGACGCTATCGCTGGACACAGCTCTTCCAGCTGCCCGCCGTGGCGCTCTTCGGAGTCTTCATCGACCTGGGAATGTATCTCACCGGCTTCTGGACTCCAGAACACTATCTTCTCCGATTCGCAGAGACCCTCCTGGGCGCAGCCGTCATGGCCGCCGGGATCACCGCACTGCTGATCGCAGATCTGGTCTTTGTCCCCGGGGACGGATTGGTCCAGGTGATTTCACAGGTCTTTCACCTGAATTTCGGAAAGGTGAAGATCTGCTTCGATTGCTCTCTGGTGGCACTGGCTATCGCACTCTCTTTCCTCTGCCTCCACCGACTGGACGGCGTCCGCGAAGGAACTATCCTAGCCGCTCTCTGCGTGGGACAACTCGTCAGAATCTATCAGCCCCTCGCTACCTGGATCTCACAGAAGATCGTGTTTAGGAAGTAGGGGGAAGGGCGGGTACGCCCGCAGATGGTATTTCCATAGCCAGAGTTATTGATTCGGGCAGACCCAACCAAAGGACGGATGGGCTGCCGCCCCCCCCTGCCCCCCCGCCTTTGTTGGGGGAGTAGGGAGTAGGGAGTAGGGAGTAGGGAGTAGGGAGTAGGGAGTAGGGAG
>CAVGTF010000035.1:0-16254 GCA_963632245.1 Anaerovoracaceae bacterium | reverse complement strand
CGACGGCGTCAATGCCGGCGCAATCCTCGACCGCAATGGCTTGCGTCCCGCGCGGTATTCGTTGACCAAGGATGGCCTTTTCGTGCTGGCATCGGAGACCGGTGTCCTGGACTTGGATCCCGCCGAGGTGGTCTGCCGTGGCCGTCTGAAGCCCGGCGAGATCCTGTGGTGCGATCTGCAGGCGCACCGGCTGATTCTGAACGAGGAGCTGAAGAACCGCGTGGCTCGCCAGTCGCCGTATCGTCGTTGGAGCCAGGAGAGCAAGATCCCGGTGACGGGACTGTTCGATTCCATTGCGGCGGAGCACGTGACGGAGAACCTGAAGGAGCGCCAGCGTCTCTTTGGCTGGAGCCAGGAGGATGTGGAATTGCTGGTGCGGCCCATGCTGGAGACCGGCAAGGAGCCGGTGGGCTCCATGGGCAACGACGCCGCGCTGGCGGTGCTTTCTCCCAAGCCGCAGCTGCTCTTCCAGTATTTCAAGCAGCGCTTCGCCCAGGTGACCAATCCCCCCATCGATCCCATCCGCGAACAGCTGGTCATGAGCCTGACCACCTACATCGGCAACCAGGGGAATGTCCTTTCTGAGGAGGCGCACCGCGCCAGTCTCATCCGCCTGGCGCGACCGATCTTGACCGGCGAGGACCTGGCGCGTCTGGAGACCATGGAGAAGAGCCGCGTGGAACGCCTCTCCATCGTGTGGAAGGACGACCTGGATGCCGCGCTCTCCGAATTGGAGACAAAGGCGGTATCCGCCGCCCGTGCCGGAAAGAACATCCTGATCCTGAGCGACCGCGAGATCCCCGCCGACCAGATGCCCATTCCCTCGCTGCTGGCGGCCGCCGCCGTAAACCAGGCGCTCTCCGCCGCCGGATTGCGTCCCCCCGTGGGCGTGATCCTGGAGACTGGCGAAGCCCGGGAGGTCATGCACTTTGCGCTGCTGCTGGGATATGGTGCTACCGCCATCCATCCCTATCTGGCGCTGGAGACCGTCGCCGCCCTGGCGCGGGAACAGGATCCCGCCAAGGCCACCGAGAACTACATCTCCGCCATCGACAAAGGGTTGCTCAAGTGCATGTCCAAGATGGGCATCGCCACGCTGCGTAGCTACCGTTCCGCACAGATGTTCGAGGCCATCGGACTGGGACGCGAGCTGATCCGGAAATACTTCCCCGGCACTCCCAGCGCCGTGGACGGCATTGGCATCAAGGAAGTGGCTCAGGAGGTCCGCCAGCGTGTCCAGGAGGCCCGGGCGCCCATGGCGCTGCTGCGCTCCTTGCCCGTGGGCGGCGCATACCGCTGGAGACGGGACGGCGAACCCCATCTGGTGACACCCACCGCGGTCTGCAGCCTCCATGCCGCCGTCCGACAGGACGACCCCGAGCGCTACCGCGCCTTCGCCGATGCCACAAACCACCCCGAGACACCCATCCGGCTCCGGGATCTGCTCCGCTTCCGCACCGAGGGCGTGCAGCCCTTGCCGCTGGAGAAGGTGGAGGGCGAGGACGCCATCCTGAAGCACTTTGTCTCCGGCGCCATGAGCCTGGGCGCCCTGAGCCCCGAGGCCCACGAGGCCATCGCGGTCGCCATGAACTCACTGGGGATCATGAGCAACTCCGGCGAAGGCGGCGAGGGTCCTGAGCGGAATCTCCCCGGTCCCAACGGCGAAAATCGCGCCAGCGCCATCCGGCAGGTGGCCTCCGGACGCTTCGGCGTCACGGTGGAATACCTGGCGCGCGCTAAGGACTTGCAGATCAAGATGGCACAGGGCGCCAAGCCCGGCGAGGGCGGACAGCTCCCCGGCGACAAGGTCAACGAGGAGATCGCCCGCACCCGTCACTCCACGCCACACGTGACCCTCATCTCCCCGCCGCCTCACCACGACATCTACTCCATCGAGGACCTGGCACAGCTGATCCACGACCTGCGCGCCGTGAATCCCGCCGCCCGGATCTCCGTGAAGCTGGTCTCTGAAAACGGCGTGGGAACCATCGCTGCCGGTGTGGCTAAGGCCCACGCGGATGTGGTGGTCATCTCCGGTCATGACGGCGGCACCGGTGCCGCGCCCCTGAGCTCCATGAAATACGCGGGCATGCCCTGGGAGATCGGCCTGGCCGAGACCCACCAGACCCTGGTGAAGAACAATCTGCGTGGAAAGGTCCGCCTGCAGGTGGATGGACAGCTCCGTACCGGCCGCGATGTGGTGGTCGCCGCACTTCTGGGCGGCGAGGAATTCGGTTTCGCCACCGCGCTGTTGCTGGCGCTGGGATGCATGATGCTTCGGCAGTGCCAGGACAACACCTGCCCCGCCGGCATCACCACGCAGGATCCCGAGATCCGCAAGCGCTTCCAGGGAAAGCCCGAACACATCGTCCGCTATCTCCGCTTCATCGCAAGGGAGGCCCGCGAAATCCTGGCATCCCTGGGACTCCACTCCCTGGACGAGGCCGTGGGCCGCGCCGATCTGCTAGAGCCCGATCCCGAACGCATGACCGGAAAGGCCGCCGGACTGGATTTCCACGACATGCTCCATCGCGTGGAAGGCGCACAGATCCGCTGGGACGGACAGCTCCATCCCCAGCAGACCTACGACGACCAGGTGCTCTTCCCCGCCCTGGGGAAGGCGCTGGATTCCTTCGCGCCGGCGAAAGCCTCCCTGTCCATCGTCAACGCAAACCGCTCCGTAGGCGCACGCCTCTCCGGGCGTGTGGCGCTGGCGAAGGGGCTGGCGGGTCTGCCCGACGACACCTGGCAGATCGACTTCAAGGGCGTGGCCGGACAGAGCTTCGGCGCTTTCCTGGCACACGGAATCACTTTCCGCCTGACGGGCGAGGCAAACGACTACGTCGGGAAGGGCCTCTCCGGCGGACGCATCGTCATCGTGCCCGATCCCACCTCGCCCTGCGCTCCCGAAGAGAACGTTCTGGCCGGTAACGTCATCGGCTACGGCGGCACCTCCGGCGAGATCTTTGTCAACGGCCAAGTGGGCGAGCGCTTCGCCATCCGAAACAGCGGCTTCCAGGCCGTGGTGGAGGGCGTGGGCGACCACGGCTGCGAATACATGACGGGCGGTCGAGTGGTGGTGCTCGGTCCCACAGGCGTCAACTTCGCCGCTGGCATGACGGGCGGTTTGGCATACGTGTTGGACCAGTCCGGCGACTTCGATCTGCGCTGCAACCTGGATACGGTGGACCTGGAGACGGTCCGCGAGGACTCCCCCGAGGAAGCCGAACTGCTTGCGCTGCTGGAGAAGCACCACGCCCTCACCGGCAGCGCCCTGGCTGGACGCATCCTGGATCAGTGGAAGGAATACCGCGGACGCTTCGTCTGCGTCATGCCTGTGGAATACAAGAAAATCTTTCGGAGCGCACGATAAATGAGCAAGACCTTCTTTGAAATCCCCCGTCGGGAGCACTTCTACCGCCCCGTCGCCCAGCGCCTCGGAGATCCCCGCGAAGTGGAGGCCACCGTGCCTCTCCCCGAGGTCCAGAGCCTGGCGAAACGCTGCCAGAACTGCGGATTGCCCTTCTGCCACGCCATGGGATGTCCCCTCATGAACCACATCCCCGAAATGAACCGAGCCGTGGTCCATGGGGATTGGCAGGACGCCTGGGAACGCCTGGCCGAAACCAGCTCCTTCCCTGAATTCACCAGCCGGGTCTGCCCCGCACTCTGCGAAAACGCATGCTGCCTGGGCGGACTGGACTTCGGATCCACCAACGTCCGGCAAGTGGAGAAAGCGGTCGTGGAGACCGCCTTCGCTCGCGGATGGGTGACCCCAAGCATCCCCGTCCACCGCACCGGCCACAAGATCGCCGTCATCGGCGCAGGTCCCGCGGGACTTGCCGCCGCCGTGGCACTCAATGACGCCGGACACGAGGTCACTCTCTTTGACCGCAACCGGCAGGTCGGCGGACTGCTTCGCTATGGCATTCCCTGCTTCAAGCTGGACAAGGCAGTGGTGGAGCGCCGCTGGAAGGTTCTGGAGGCCTCCGGAATCCATTTCCAGGGCGGTGCCGAAATCGGCAAGGACATCTCCGGTGCCTATCTCCTGAAGCACTTCGATGCCGTGGTAGTGGCAAACGGCACCCCCGTTCCCCGAGATCTGAAGGTCCCCGGACGGGAGCTGCCACAGGTCTACCAGGCGTTGGACTACCTGGGCGACCAGAACCGCGCTACCACCGGCGAATCCGACCACACGGCCATCTGCGCCGCCGGAAAGCGCGTGCTGGTCATAGGCGGTGGCGATACCGGCAGCGACTGCGCGGGAACCGCACTACGACAGGGCGCGCAATCCGCGCTCTCCATCGATGTCATGCCCATGCCTCCTGAGGACCGCTCCCCCAAGACCCCCTGGCCCGCATGGCCTTACCAGCTACGCTCTTCCTACGCAGTAGAGGAGGGCATGCAGCGCTTCTGGAGCCTCAATACCCTGCGGATCCTGGAGCACGACGGACAGGTCGCCGGCGCCGAGGTGGTCCCCGTGGAATGGGAGTTCTCTCCGGAGGGCCGCCCCATGAAATTCGTGCCCGCCGGACCCGCGCATGTCATCGCATGTGATATGGTAGTGCTTGCCATGGGATTCCTGAAACGCACCCGCGCACAGGTCCTGGAGAGCCTGGGATTGCCCGATCAGTCCAATGTGGTGCTCTGCGGCGATGCCGCCTCGGGACCCTCCCTGGTGGTCCGCGCCATAGCGGATGGCCTCAAGTGCGCCCGGCAGCTCGGCGAGCTCTAAAAATTCATAACCATCCATCTTCTTGAAGGAGAATTAAATCCATGTGTGGATTCGTAGGAATTTTTGATGTCAAGGAGGGCGCCGCTTCCCATCTGCGAAAGCAGCTCTTGCAGATGTCCCGGAAGATCCGCCATCGCGGACCGGACTGGTCTGGCGTCTTCGAGGGCGAGCACGCGCTCATCTCCCACGAGCGTCTAGCCATCATCGACCCGCTCTCCGGCAAACAGCCCCTCGTTAGCCCCGATGGACGATACATCCTGGCCGTCAACGGCGAGATCTACAACCACGAGGAACTCCGAAAGGAGCTCTCTTCGGAATACCAGTTCCAGACCCACTCCGACTGCGAGGTCCTGATCCCGCTCTATATCAAATACGGTGCGGATTTCCTCGACCGCCTCAACGGAATCTTCGCCTTCGCACTCTACGACACCAAGGAGGATAAGTACCTCATTGGCCGCGATCCCATCGGCGTCATTCCCCTCTACCAGGGATGGGATGCCGAGGGCCGCTACTACGTGGCCTCCGAGCTCAAGGCACTGGAGGGCGTCTGCTGCATGATCCAGGAGTTCCTCCCCGGACACTCCCTCCAGAGCGGACAAGAAAAGCCCACGCAGTGGTATCACCGCGACTGGTTCCAATACGACGCCGTCAAGGACAACACTTCCTCCATCCCCGTCCTGCGGGATGCCCTGGAGGCCGCTGTGAAGCGCCAGATGATGAGCGATGTCCCCTACGGCGTCCTACTCTCCGGCGGACTGGACTCCACGGTCATTACCGCCATCACCGCAAAATTCGCGCGGAAGCGTGTGGAGAGTGGCGATACCCAGGAGGCCTGGTGGCCGCGACTGCACTCCTTTGCCATCGGCCTGGAGGGCTCTCCCGATCTGGCGGCCGCACGCACTGCAGCCGAATACCTGGGGACCGTCCACCACGAAATACACTTCACCATCCAGGAGGCACTGGATGCACTCCCCGATGTGATCTATCACCTGGAGACCTACGACATCACCACCGTCCGCGCCTCCACGCCAATGTTCCTCATGGCGCGCGCCATCAAAGCGATGGGCATCAAGATGGTCCTCTCCGGCGAGGGCGCCGACGAGATTTTCGGTGGATATCTATATTTTCATAAGGCGCCAAACGCCAAGGAGTTCCATGAAGAGACCGTCCGGAAGCTCGGAAAGCTCCATCTCTACGACTGCCTCCGCGCCAACAAGGCACTGGCCGCCTGGGGAGTGGAGGGACGCGTCCCCTTCCTCGACAAGGAATTCCTGGATGTGGCCATGCGGCTCAACCCCGCAGACAAGATGTGCCAGGGACGAATCCTCCCCGCTACCACCGGCTCCCACGGAGACTCCCATATCGAAAAGTGGATTCTCCGCGAGGCCTTCGAGGACATGCTTCCGCCTACCGTCGCCTGGCGGCAGAAGGAGCAGTTCTCCGATGGCGTGGGATACTCCTGGATCGATACCCTCAAGGAGATGACCGCACGCGAGGTCACCGATGCACAATTCGCACAGGCCGCCAAGCGCTTCCCCGTCAACACCCCCGCTACCAAGGAGGAATACTACTACCGCGCAATCTTCGCGGAGTTCTTCCCCTCCGAATCCGCCGCCGCTTGCGTGCCACACGAGGCATCCGTCGCCTGCTCCACTGCCAAGGCACTGGAATGGGACGAGGCCTTCAAACACATGAACGAGCCCTCCGGACGCGCCGTGATGGGCGTTCACGAACACGCCGTCTAGAGATAGATGGCAGAAATGCGGGGCAGGGCACAGTCTGCTGAAAAAAAAGGCACACTGTGTCCTGGTCTCTGATAGGGGGTGGAGAATATCCAAAGGACGGAGGAACCTTGCCCCTCGCACCCCACGAAAGCCTTAGGGTAGCAGTAGGATACTGCAGTCCCATACCGCCGGATGAGGCGGAAGGGGGGGGGCTCAACCGTAGATGCTATACACCTCGAACAATTGTGCGGGGCTGTAGTGCCAATATTTCGTTTTTTCACACTCCAGCTTTTGATAGGTCTTGGAATGGTAGAATTCCAGCAGTGCTATCGCGGGAGAGATATTCCGCGCCTCTGCGATCATGGTCGCGACCTGCGCATTCTTTCCCGGCAGAAGCAAACGCACATTCTCTTGGGTTATTTCGGCTGGCATACGACCTCCTCGCTGCCGACAAACTTCAACAGCCCTAGTGCGCATTCGGAATGAAATAGTATCTGGTCAGTCAGCTTGCGAACCCTAAGACGCTCAAGGAGCTCGTCGAGGTCGATGAATTCGTTTTCATAAAGAGCGAAACTGGCATAGACCTGGTCGTTGGCGACGGCCCCCGCAACGATATCGTAGTCGTGTTCGAAATTGCGCCGCTTTCGATTTGTCAGAACAAATTGTGCCCACTGTGCATCGGCCTGCCGGAATGCCCGGATCCTCAGACCATATCCACTGGAAATGAGATCGTCTGGTGCCTCGTAGATCGACACGATGCCCTTGAGGCGACTCTCACGGTTGCACTTTGTCACCACAAATTTTCGTGCTTGGGATATGTCGCTTGTGGTATAGAAGCCGCTTCCAAAATCTCCAATGTGCTCGCTGGGTAAGATTCGCGGATGCTCGACAACCTCAAGACCACCATGGTAGAGCCTCATTTCTGCCTCCTGCGCACTTCGAGGTAACGCTCGATATCATTTAGGATTTCGTTCCGTCCCATGCTGTGCAGAATATCATAGTGTTGAAGGAGATAGTCGATTACGCCGTAAACCGAAAAAGCGTCTGCCACCATGCTTCCGGAGACATGGTGCTCGGTCTTGTATTCCTCAATGCAAAAGGAGACAAAAGCTAGCTTTTTCTCTTGTTCCGTCATAAAAAACAGACCATCCCGGGCTCGTTACGCGCATTGCATGACAACAATTGCCATGCCTTTTCCAATTCCATCGGCATTTGTCTAGTAACTGAGGAGTAATGTAATGCCCACAATCTTAGCTTCCGCTAGGTACTTTTTTATCTCAGAATCGGAATGAAAAGAAAAAAGCAGGGAAGGAAGATGCCTTCTGTAAGGCGTATAGAACAGGGAAAAATAAAAGAGGGCATTTACAGTATGACTCGTGTTTTTCGGAAGCCTCCTAAGATATCCGTTGCGTAGGAATTCTCCCTTTTCCCCGCGGAGGAATGGTCCGCCGGTTTTAATTTTTTTGCCATGCTAAACGACGAAGAAGCCCTGAAGGTCGCGCGTGAGACACTGTCCAAGATGACCCTAGAAGAGAAGGTGCAGCTGCTCGGAGGATCGGGCACGTTTACCCTTTCTGCAATTCCGCGTGTCGGCATTCGGCGTGAGTGGCTAATAAGCGACAACAGCTCGACGATTCGTCCGGCGTTCATTCGCTGGACCTGGGGGTATGTCGAGCCCAGGAGCAAGAACACGAAATTGCCGTCCCTCTCGGCATTGGCGCAGACTTGGGATCCGCGCTGGGCGCGTAAGCATGGCGAGGTCTTAGGTGCCGAGGCGCGGGACCGTGGTGTGGACCAATTGCTGGGGCCCGGTGTCAACATCCTTCGTACGCCGCTTAATGGCCGCAATTGGGAATACCTGGGCGAGGATCCGATTCTCGCATCTCGGATGTGCGTGCCGATGATCCAGGGGGTGCAGAGCTACGATGTGGCAGCGACCGTCAAGCACTTCTGCCTCAATGACCAGGAGCTCAACCGCGATACCGTCGATACACACGTCGACGACCGCACTCTCAACGAGATCTATCTCCCCGCTTTCCGCGCTGCCGTAAAGGAAGCAGGTGTCCTTTGCGTCATGTCCAGCTACAACAAAATCGACGGCATCTGGGCGAGCGAAAACAAGTATACGCAGAAGGCAATTCTCCGCGACCGCTGGGGCTTCCAGGGAATCTTGGTCACCGACTGGGGCGGACAACATACCACCGCTTTCGCTGCCAATAATGGCGGTGGCTTGGAAATGCAGTATGGGGAGGGCATTATCTACAACTACAATCCGAAGGCAGGGACCTATCCCCTAGCGGACGCCGTGCGCGCCAATGAGGTGCCTGCCGCGACTGTGGACGAGATGGCCTTGCGCACTCTCTGGGTCATGGCAAAGACCGGCTTCCTCACGGATGCGCCACGAAAAGCGGGTTCCAGCAATACAAAAGCGCATCAGCGCATCGCGCGGGAGGAGGGCGCCGCCTCCGTCGTGCTGCTGAAGAATAGCAAGGGCGTCCTTCCGCTCAATGCGAAGAAGCTCAAGAAGGTCCTGGTGATTGGCAAGCTGGCGGACGAGAAGCAGTGTCATCAGGGTTGTTCGGGGGAGGGCTGTGTCCCGTACGAAGTGACCCTCTTTGGGGCACTCAAGGAGCGCCTGAAGGGTTGCGAGGTAGTGCTCATGCCATTCTGC
The DNA here is from genome assembly GCA_963632245.1 of Anaerovoracaceae bacterium. Taxonomy (GTDB): domain Bacteria; phylum Verrucomicrobiota; class Lentisphaeria; order Oligosphaerales; family Oligosphaeraceae; genus UBA1724. The sequence goes on along the minus strand of CAVGTF010000035.1, from coordinate 7,124 downwards.
GCGAAACAAGAGCTTGCGCAGACCGATACCTCCAATGCCACCCTCACGGGCGGCCATGTCGAGCAAAAGACCTCCGCTGACTGGTGCGACGCGAAGGATTTGAAGAAGGCGGCCGAATCTGCGGACGCGGTGATCATCTTCACGGGCACGGAGCTGGGCTACCAGGAGAACATGGAGTCCGAGAGCCGCGACCGCGAGAGCATGGATTGGCCGAAAGAGTTGCAGGATGCCATGCACACGATTCTCGGCTGGAAGCTGAAGAACCTGGTGGTCATCTCCCGCTCCGGTACGCCGGTGGGCTATACCTGGACTGACAAGGTGGAGACGATGCTCCAGACTTCCTATCTTGGCATGGAGGAGGGCAATGCACTTGTCGACGTCGTCTTCGGCGATGTGAATCCCAGCGGAAAGCTGGCGCAGACTTGGCCGAGAAGCTACGACGACACCGCCGTCGCGCAAATGGGCACCTACAATGGAGAGAAGATCGTCTACAACGAACGCTTCTATGTGGGATACCGCTGGCACGACCACAAGGGCATCGCGCCCCTCTTCCCCTTCGGACACGGCCTGAGCTATACCACCTTCAGATACAGTAAGGTCGCCGCCACAAATGCACGCGGCCGCATCACAGTCTCCGTCACGCTGAAGAACACGGGCGGGGTCTCAGGCGCGGAAGTCGTGCAGGTCTACGCCTCTTATCCGAATACGAAAGTCGAGCGTTGTGTCAAGGAGCTGAAGGGCTTCCAGAAGGTCCTTCTGAAGCCCGGCGAATCCCGGAAGGTGGTCATTCCCATCCGCACCCGCGATCTGGCATACTGGGACGAATTTCATCACCTCCTCCGCGTCGACGCCGGCTCAGTCGAATTCCTGGTGGGATCCTCCAGCGCGGATATCCGCGGAAAAGCACGAATCACCATCACACACGATTCCGTCTACAACGACTAACACCCAGTTGCCCAAAATGAATTCCTCTTCCAACTATGCGACTTTGACACGGGGAGACCTGACGGTCAAGCCGAATGACTGCCCGAAATGCCCCTACCGCATGCGCATTTCGCCCGACGCCAAGACGGCGTTCATCAATATTTCGAGAGTCTCGGAGGCGGACTACCCGAGGATGGCTCAGCGCGCATTTTCCCTGATGGAGAAGGCGGCGGATGCGAAGACGGGCGGCGTGCAGCGCCCGCTCATGGGGTGGTCCAGCTGGAATACCTACCGCGTCAATATCTCCGAGGACATCATCATCGGCGTCGCCGAAACCATGGCGGCCAACGGACTGCGCGACGCCGGCTTCCGCTATGTCAATATCGACGACGGATTCTTCCATGGTCGCGACGAATCCGGAAAGCTCCGCGTCAATCCGGTACGCTTCCCCCGCGGTCTGAAGCCTGTGGTGGACCGGATCCACGCACTGGGCATGAAGGCGGGCATCTACTCCGACGCGGGCTCGGATACCTGCGGGAGCCTCTGCGACAACGATGTGGGCGGACACGGTGCCGGATTTTTCGGTCATGACGACCAGGATGCCGAATTCTACTTCCGCGAGATGGATTTCGATTTCATCAAAATCGACTTCTGTGGCGGCGAGCGCCAGAACCTGGATCCCCAGGAGCGCTACACGGCGATCCGACACGCCATCGACCGCGTCAAGCCGGGCGTCCGCATGAATATCTGCCGCTGGACCTTCCCTGGCGAATGGGCACGGCGCGTCGCGGAGTCCTGGCGAACCACCGGCGATATCCAGGCAAACTGGCCTAGCGTGAAACAGATCATCGACGAGAATATTCCGCTGACTCCTTTCATGAGCCTCGGTCACTACAACGACATGGACATGATGGAAGTGGGGCATATCGTTGGCAAGACCAAGACCGTCGCCGCCTACGACACTGGCCTGGAATACGAGGAGCAGCAAACACACTTCGGACTGTGGTGCTTCTTCTCGTCACCCCTGCTGATCGGCAGCGATGTGCGCCAGATAGACGATATCACTCTGGCACTGCTCACCAATCCCTTCTTGATCGGCATGAACCAGAATGACCTGGGCGCACAGCCCCGCGTGGTCCTGCGCGCAGGCGAGACCTATATCCTGGTGAAGGACTGCGATACCGCAAATGGACCCTCGCGCTACCTCGCCCTCTATAACGCCAGCGACGAGCCACACGCCTTCAATGCCGGATTCTATAAGCTGGATCTCGCCGGAAAAGTCGCGATCTTCGATCTCCTCGAACGCGCCGATCTCGGCGAATTCGAAGAGAAATTCGAGTTCACCGTCCCCCGACACGGCGCACGATTCTTCCGCCTCGACGCCGAAAAAAGACGCTAATTGACACCTGGCAGTCTGGTGGCTGGCTATAAGGTCGCTGCGCGGCTCTCCCGCCGCCTGTTGCCCCGAATAGACTAGCCAATAGTCCACTAAATACCAAACCGGGGGGCACGGGGGAAAAGAGGAAAAAGGCTCTTCGCCCTTTCAAAAATATCCAAAGGACGGGGGCTGCCGCCCCCGCCCCCCTGCTAGCGCCCTTCCGCCGCGCTCTATGCGGCGGTATTGGTACCGCGGTTTCAAAACCGCGGAAATGCGCCGCAGGCTCCATATAGGCTAATCACTATCCACTAACCTGCTAAGTACGAATCAATTAGCACGACAACCACGCATAGAGCAGCGCTCCCATGGGGAGCAGGCTATCGACCATATCTAGGACGCCGCCCAATCCGGGGATCTTCCCGGAGTCCTTGGCGCCGGCGGCGCGTTTCAGGAGTGACTCGCAGAGATCGCCCAGGAGTCCGACAGTGGCTGCCACAAATCCCAGGAGGATGGCGTTAAGCCAGGTTAGATCCAGGACGCCGACCATCATGGAGTTATGTCCGAAGATCACAAAGAGCTCGGCGACGACCACGGAGGCGGCGATGCCACCCAGGAGTCCCTCCCAGCTCTTCTTGGGGCTGACGAAGGGGCACAGCTTGTGGTTTCCGCCTGGGAGCTTCGCGGTGGCGCTTCCGGCAGCATAGGCACCGATATCGGCCACTTTCGTGACCACCACCAGGAATGCCAGCAATGCGGGGCCGGTGGGGCCGAACTGATAGAAGATCTGCGCCATGAAGGAGAGCGCCCAGCAGACCAACGTGCCCACCAGAATCACTTTCGCCGTATTCTTCAGGCTCTTTCGGGTGACCTCCTGTCCGAAATAGAGCGCGAATGCCAAAAGGAGGAACACCATGAGTAGCACTGGTCCGGGGAAGAACTGCATCCAGGCATTCCCGATGAGCGCCAGTGCGAAGGCATCCAGGAGGAGCTCCTCCTTCTTCCAGGGAAGGAAGCCGCAGAGCTGGCAGCCCTCGTGGTTCGCGCCAAAGAGCAACACCGCCGCCAACAGCGCAAACGCGCTCCGTCCCCAGTTTCCAGGTAGGAAGAAGCAGAGGAAGACGACGGCGAGGAGCGGGATAGCGACCTTTAGGCGTTCGCGAAGCATGGTGGTAGTCCGGTTGGAAAGAGGGTGATTTGCGGGGGCGCGCGGGGGCGGTGCCACAGGCAGGCATTATCTTACCCGGCGTGCATTTGGAAGGAGGCCTCACGCCTCCTTTTTTGACAGCCTTCAGAATATAATTTGGGAAGAAAGATGCGTTTTCACGAAGAACTGACGAGTCTGCAGAATCCGAAGGTGAAGCAGGTAGTGCGGTGGCGGGATCGTCCGGACCGGGATGACAGCCAGGTTGTGCTGGCTGAGGGCTACCGCGCCCTGGTCCGCGCTTTGGCGGGCGATTATCCCCTGAAAGAGATCTTCGTCTGCCCGGAGATGTTCCCCGCCGAAAAGCACCACGAGGAGGAGCTTCTGCAACAGTGGGCTGACCGGGGAGCGCGGCTGATCCGCGTGGCGCCCGCCGCCTTCGAGAAGATGTGCTATCGGGACCGTCCGGAGGGACTCCTGGGCGTAGGACCACAGATCCATCGCACGCTGAAAGACCTGAAGCGCGTGGACAATCCCTTCTATCTGGTGGCAGAACAGATCGAGAAGCCCGGCAACCTGGGAACCATCATGCGCTCCTCCGATGCCGTCCAGGTGAATGGACTGATCCTCTGCGATTCCCGTACGGATCTCTTCAATCCCAATGTGGTGCGTGCCAGCACCGGGAATCTCTTCACGCTTCCCGTGGCGGAGGCGACCACCCAGGAGACCATTCCCTGGCTTAAGCAGCAGGGCATCCGGATCCTGGCGACCTCTCCTCACGTGGATACCCTCTATACGCAGGTGGATCTGACGAAGCCCGTAGCCGTGGTGGTGGGCGCCGAACAATTCGGTCTCACAAAGCCCTGGATCCAGCAGGCGGACCTGGTGGTTCGACTCCCCATGCTGGGCGAGGCGGATTCCCTGAATGTCTCCACCGCCACCTCGATTCTTCTCTATGAGGTGGTCCGACAGCGCCTGGCCGCCGGTCTCCTGAAGGATCCCGGCCGCGTCCCTGATTCCGCCGATTGCTAAAGACGGGGCAGGGCGGCGGTCCTCGGTGTCCAGGAGTCCATGAAAGAGAGTGAGCGTCAGTCAAAGGAGGATCGCGCGGGTCGCCCTGGCCGCGGCGTCGTGCCGGGATTGCGCTTGGCGGTGACGGCGCTCTTCCTGGGGCTGGTGGGAGTCGTGGCCTGGTATCAATTGCGCCCTGATCGCGCGTTGACGGAGAAGGCGCTGCGGGAGCAGAGCCGCCTAGTATATGTTCCGGCGTGCCGCGGGGAATTGCAGGATCGCATGGGGACGCCCCTGAATGTGACGCGTCCCAGCTACGCCATCGTGATCCGTCCCGACCAAGTCCGGGATCCCCGGGATACCCGCGCCACCACGCTGGTGAAGCTGGAAGAGCACATCGCCGCATTGGCCGCCGATCTGGGCCCCGAGGCATACGCGAGCCTCCCCTCCCGCGAACGAATCTCGCGGCATTTGCGGCAGGAGCCCGCCATGCCCCTGGAACTCTGGGAGGATGTCTCCGCCGAGACCCGCGCACGATGGCTCACCCTGCGCCGACAACACCCCGCAACCGAAATCATGCTCTCCTGGAAACGGGAGTATCTCCAGCCAGAGACCGCGCCACAGCTCCGGGGATCCGTCCGGCGGACCACGCCAAAGGGCGGCCAGGAGCGCCGCTACTGGAATGCCAATGCGCCGGAGCTCTCCGGTGCCACGGGCATGGAACGCGTGCTGGATTATCTGCTCGGCGGACAGCCCGGCACCGAGTTGTTGCAGACCGACGTGCTCTCCTACCGCGCCAGCGTCCTGGACTACGAGCCCGCCGCCAAGGGCGACGACTGCCGTCTCTCAATCTATCTGCCCGCCCAGCACAAGGCGGAGGAGCTCTTCCGGCAAAATGGACTCTCTGGAGCGGTAGTCGCCCTGGAGATGGAGACGGGGCAGGTGCTGGTGATGCACTCCGCGCCCTCCACACCGCTGGGGAGCGCCTCCCAAGGCAAGGGCGGCGATATGAACCGCGCCCTCGCCGGATACTACCCGCCTGGCTCCGTCATGAAACCCCTCCTGGCACTCTACGCCCTCGAGAAGGGCATCGGCACCAATATCCGCACCGTGGACTGCCCGGGATACTACCCCATCACCAGCAAGCGTAAGTTGGGATGCTCCCATGTCCACGGAAAACAGGACATGAAGGAGGCCATTGCCAACTCCTGCAATACCTTCTTCTGCACCCTGGGGAGCCAGTTCACCCAGGAACAATGGAATGACTTCGCGGAGCTCTTCGGCTTCGGCGAAAAGACCGGCGGGGATCTCTCCGAACAGGAGATCACCGGCGTTCCCTTTTGTCCCAAGTGGGTGAAAGCCTCCCGGAAAAACGACCGCGTCTGGCATCCCGGCGATGCCGCCAATGGCTCCATCGGACAGGGCGGATGGATTGTAACGCCCATGCAGCTGGCGCTGGCAATGAATTTCGCCCTGACCGGGAAACTCCTGTCACCACGATACTTCCTCCAGGACGATATCCGAATCCGAAAACAGCACGACTTCCCCGCCTGGGCACAAACGCTGGTGAAGAGCGGCATGGAACAGTGCGTGCTCACTGGAACCGGACAGAGCCTCAAGACCCCCGCGGTCTCAATTCTCGCAAAGACCGGCACCGCCGAAACTGGCTCCCGCCAAAAGCCCCACGCATGGATGGTGGCCGCCGCTCCCGCAAATAACCCGAAATACCTCGTCGTCGTCACCGCCGAACACGGCGGCGGAGGCGGACGCGTCGCCGGCCCCGTCGCCCGGGAAGTGCTCCTGAGCCTGCTGGCAATGGAAGAAAAGCCGTAAAGGAATTAGGCGGGTGGGTCCGGGGGCGGTAGCCCTCCATCCTTTGGAGATCTTCCCGCGAATTTGCCGGCGATTCCACCAAGCGCGCCCATATTGACGCGCTAGCTACCAACCTACCCAATACGCAAAAAGCGGCGAAGATTGCTTCGCCGCTTTCCTGTTCTATTTCTACAAGGTGCCAGCCTAAATACGCCTTCTGGTTAGGCAGGGCATCCAAAGGACGGGAGGCTGCCGCACCCGTCCCCCTGCTAAAATTATTCCGCCGAAAGGCGGCAATCGTACCGCCGCCCCAGCGGCAGAATTCCCGCGGAGCGGCCAAACCTACTCCCTACTACCTTCTCCTTCCTACCTAATTCCCTCTTACCAGCTTAATGGTATACTTCACGGGTTCTCCGGCGATTGGGGTATTCAGGAATTCGCCGGGCTGGGGGGAATTGGGTGAGAGGAGCTTCCAGTGAAGCTGGGTAAAGAGGGTATCCACCAGCTGCTGGATCTCGGTGTCCATAGCCAAAATCGTGAAGGTCAGCACGCCATTTTCATCGGGAGTGGCGCTACCCGCGGTGGTAGCAGGATGCTTTTCTAGGAATGCCTGGAGTTTCTCCTGGGAGAGCATCTCGGGGGCGACCCAGACCTGCGTGACCTCGCTCTCCATGGGAGCCAAGCGCTTGCGACGAGAGGCATTCACGGTCTCGCCACCCTGGGTAGAGACCGTCCGGACATCCTGCGAGGGCGCGCGGAAGGCGGCCTGCTTGCGCAACGACTGCTCGTCCCGAAAAGAGAATCCCCGGGGATCCGCGGTGGCCAACTCGCCAGAAGAAACGACCGCCTCCGTGGGTG